>CAJBBV010000111.1 GCA_903951405.1 uncultured bacterium | reverse complement strand
CGCATGACGGGCTATCAAGCCCGTGCTATTCGTGCGCTGGGTTTGAAAATCATTATGTGGAACATTTTGAGCGCTGATTACGACCAGGATATCAGTCCTACGGATATTTCCAAACGTGTAACTGAAAGTATTGAGAATGGGTCAATTGTTGTGTTTCACGACTCTGAAAAGGCAGCGGTGAATATGTTTTTTGCTTTAACGGAATTGTTGAAAAAAGCTAGCCTCCAGGGGTTCAAATTCAGGGCATTAGAGTATTGAATAAATCGCGGTTTATTCTAAAAAGAGAGGGCCTGGGTGGAAACCCTGGCCCGTTTTTAATCCGTACCCTATGAAAACTTTTTGGAAGGTACAGTTTTTTTCTATTTTCACTCCGGAGAGGCACTGAACTTTTCAGGATTTTTGTCACAAATTATTCAGTATTAATGATTGATACACACTGCCATTTGTATTCTGATGAATTTATAGGGGACCTCAACGAAGTCATTGATAGGGCTAAACAGGCTGGGGTCGGGAAAGTATACATGCCTGCCATAGATTCAACTACTCATGATGCTATGATTGCGTTAGCTGATCAACATGAAGCGTATTGTATTCCTATGATGGGACTTCATCCTTGCTATGTTGAATCGAATTATGAGGATGAACTTAAACTAGTTGAAACCTGGTTAGGCAAGAGGAAATTTGCAGCCATAGGAGAGATTGGATTGGATTATTATCATTCTATTGAATATAAGTCACAGCAAATCGATGCATTTTCTACCCAAATCAATATGGCCATTGCACATAATCTTCCCATTGTTATCCATACACGAAGTTCTATGGATGATTGTATTCGGGTTGTTGAAGAAGTTGGCAAAGGAAAAATAACCGGTATTTTTCATTGTTTTGGAGGCGATGAACGGCAAGCAAAAAAAATTATGGATCTTGGCTTTATGCTTGGGATTGGGGGTGTACTTACGTATAAAAACGCTGGATTAGCTAGGGTTTTAGAATCTATTCCTATAGAGGCAATTGTATTGGAGACTGATGCTCCATATTTATCTCCTGTTCCATTTAGGGGCAAACGAAATGAAACAAGTTATGTTCATTTTGTTGCCGAAAAAATTAGTGAAATTAAAGGCCTTCCACTTGATGAAGTGATTAAGTCTACCACGACCAATGCTAAAAAAATATTCGGCTTCTAAGTTTTAAGGGTTTATTTTTGCCGTCCGATTTTACGGAGACTTGTCCGAGTGGCTGAAGGAGCACGCTTGGAAAGCGTGTAAACGGGAAACTGTTTCGAGGGTTCGAATCCCTCAGTCTCCGCAAAAAAAATAATGCCCCATCAAGGGGCATTATTCGTTGATAGAGTGCAGAAAATTTATTTTCTAGCGGGATAGCAACGAATAATGAAAGGGGCAAGGCCTCGGGATTATTTTTAAGTGGAGATCCCCTCGATGTCCGAGCAAAGCGAGGACAATCCCTCAGTCTACGCCCAAAAAACAATGCCCCTTAATGGGGCATTGTTTTTTGATAGAATCAATTTAATTCTTCTCGCTATATTCTTTACCAGAATCTGATATACAGAGCAGCTAAGAGCATCAAGGCGGCCACAATCATAATGATAGAGCGTGGTTCTAATTTAAACATGCCCTTATCAAATATAAAGGCTTTCTCATTTACTTTCGGTCCTGCTAAACTAACTGCTATCATAATCAATACAGTGAAGAAAAATGCCCATCCAATATTAATCAAGAATGGAATTTCAGTAATTGTTTTCACTACCCCATGGTCAAGTTTTTGATATTCAAAAGCAGTATAGAGTAGTGTTTCTTTTCCAAACAAGGCCACTGCATAATTATTGAATAGAACAGAAAGGAGAAGTCCAGCGATGATGCCTACTAATGCAGCTGTTCCTGTAGTACGTTTCCAAAACATACCAAGGATAAAGGTTGCAAATACACCGGGACTAATAAATCCAGTATATTTTTGAATGAATGTAAATCCTCCTTCACCTCCAATACCGAGTGAATCACTCCATGTAAAAATAACGGCTATTAACATGGATGCTGCAATGGCAAGACGACCAGTCCATACCAATTTTTTTTCATCTGCATCTTTATCGATATATTTCTTAAAAATATCAAGTGTGAAAATAGTTGATATACTATTTGCTTTACCTGCAAGTGACGCAACGATGGCTGCTGTGAGTGCTGCTAAGGAAAGCCCTTTTAATCCACTAGGTAAAAATCCAAGGATAGCCGAATAGGCACCATCCTTGCTTCCTTGTCCCATTTCTGGAAGGTGTCCGTTTTTATATAAAACAAATGCTGCTATACCCGGGAGCATAACAATAACAGGCATCAATAATTTTAAAAATGCCGCAAATAAAATACCTGTTCTTGCCGTTTTTAGATCGGCTCCTAGCGCACGTTGTGTGATGTATTGATTACAACCCCAGTAGTTAAGGTGTAGCACCCATTGTCCACCGAGATACATTAATATACCGGGAAGGATTATATATTTCTGTATATCTAAGTTTTCCGGTTGATCTATTGTTGTAGAGGTAAGTGTTGGCTTAGGTTGAATGAGGTGGAAATGTTCTGGGGCCTGCTTCATTAAATCCATAAAACCGGCAATGGCTGAACCACCGCTACCAAATTTATCGCTTACAATGGTCAATGCAAGATAGGTAGTTGCTAGTCCGCCGATGATTAATACCGCTACTTGAATAACATCCGTGTATCCAATTACTTTCATTCCTCCTAGGGTGATAATCAATGCGAAAAGCATGAGTACTATCATGATCAAGTGAAGGTATTCTCCACCCAGTAATCCATTTATGGCAACTGAACCGAGGTATAGAATAGAAGTTAGGTTCACGAATATGTATAGGAAAAGCCAGAAGACTGTCATGATGAGTGCAACAGATTCATTATAGCGAGTCTTTAAAAACTGAGGCATTGTGAAGATTTTATTCTTCAAATAAATTGGCATGAACCATACCGCGATGATAACCAGGGCAACTGCTGCAAACCATTCATATACGCTAACTGCAATACCTACAAAAAAACCATCACCACTCATTCCAATGAATTGTTCAGCAGATATATTAGATGCAATGAGTGAAGCGCCAATAGCCCACCATGCTAGTGAACCTTCAGCAAGAAAGAAGTCTTTTGTATCAGCAGTTTTTTTCTTTTTCTTACTGTATATCCAGTACCCATAACTCGCAACAATAACGATGTAGGCAAAGAATACGAATAAGTCTGAAAAGGAGAGTCCTTTAGTCATATAAGCAGTTTTGGTTTGAAAACGTTGTGGATGACTTCGAGTATCATTCAGCTTGTCTGTGCTGAATTGATATTCAACGGCATTTGCTGAAGTTAAAAATTATACCATGAAATACAGCGCTTTTTGTTTTATTTTTATAACCCACAACGTAAGTCTATTACTAAACTAAATTTTAATTCGATTATGAAGAATATGGTGTTGAAGGTGCATGAAAAGGACAATGTAATTGTTGCTTTGACGGATTTAGAACAGGGTAAAGAAATTGTATACGGTGGGGAAGTGTATCATTTGTTGGATAAGATTCCTGCTAAGCATAAATTTTATACGCAAGATATTCAGATTGGAGGTGAAGTGATTATGTATGGGGTCCTAGTAGGAAAAGTACAGTGCGATGTAAAAAAAGGTTCATTGATGACTACCTCAAATTTAAAGCATGCTGCTGATCCGTATGTATATCGTGGTGCGACATATAGTTGGACGGCACCAGATGTTTCAACATATAAAGAACGAACATTCAATGGATATGTGCGAAATGATGGACGCGTAGGTACTGCGAATTACTGGTTATTTCTTCCTACTGTTTTTTGTGAAAATAGAAACCTTGATGTAATTCGTGAAGCAATGCATAATGAATTGGGGTATGCAGTAACGGATAAATACAAGCAGTATACTAAAATGTTGAAAGCCGCTTATGAAAAAGGAGAGTCCCTTAGCGACGTGATGCCTGATTTAAGTGCTTCGCCCAAAGAAAATAGATTATTTGCTAACGTAGATGGAATCAAATTTTTAAACCATCAAGGTGGTTGTGGCGGAACACGACAAGATTCAGCAACATTAGAACAATTGCTTGCTGCTTATGCCGATCATCCAAATGTGGCTGGTATTACTGTTCTAAGTTTGGGTTGTCAACACCTACAAGCTGACGGGTTCTTGGGAACAATTAAAAAAAGAAACCCACTATTTGAAAAGCCTTTATTCATTTTTGAACAACAAGGCTCAACCAGTGAAGAAGAGTTAGTGAAGGAAGCAATAGCTGCAACGTTCAAAGGTTTAGTTGAAATAAATAAAAATGAGCGAACTCCAGTTTCATTGAATCACCTCACAGTTGGGGTTAAATGTGGGGGCAGTGATGGGTTTAGTGGCATATCAGCTAATCCTGCTGTGGGTTATTTTGCTGACTTAGTTGTTGGTTTAGGGGGTAAGATTTTGTTAGCAGAATTTCCTGAACTATGTGGTGCTGAGCAGGAACTGATTGACCGTAGTGTTTCAAAAGAAACGGCAGAGAAATTTATTCGGTTGATGGATACCTATAGTGAAGAGGCAGTTAGGGTAGGATCAGGTTTTCATATGAACCCTTCACCTGGTAACATTAAAGATGGATTGATTACTGATGCCATTAAGAGTGCGGGGGCATGTAAGAAGGGTGGTACTTCACCCGTAGTTGATGTTTTAGATTACACTGAACCTGTAACCAAAGCTGGTTTAAGTTTAGTTTGTACCCCGGGAAACGATGTTGAAGCTACAACCGGCAAGGCTGCATCAGGGGCAACACTGATTATGTTTACTACAGGTCTAGGAACACCAACTGGTAATCCCGTTTGTCCTACCATCAAGTTGGCAACAAATAGCACACTGGCAAGGCGTATGAAAGATATTATTGATATTGATTGTGGTCCGATAGTAGAAGGAGAAAAAACAATTCAGGAGATGGGTGAGGAGATTTTGGAATATTGCATTAAGGCGGCAAGTGGGGAAGTAATACCTAAATCTGTGCAATTAAATCAGGATGATTTTATTCCTTGGAAGAGAGGTGTCTCTTTGTAGAGAACAATTAGAATAAAAAAAAGAGGTTTAAATTTAAACCTCTTTTTTTTTATTCTATGCATTTCTATTGATGCAATTCAAATCTTCAAAAGCAGTTTTAAGTCGTGCGATGAATGTTTCTTCGCCTTTTCTTAACCATACTCTTGGATCGTAATGTTTTTTATTTGGCTTATCAGCTCCTTCTGGATTACCTAATTGAGCTTGAAGATAGCCTTCATTCTTCTTGTAATTATTTAAAACACCTTCCCAGAAAGCCCACTGCAAGTCAGTATCAATATTCATTTTAATGGCACCATAACCAATGGCCTCCCTAATTTGATGTTGAGGAGATCCACTTCCACCATGGAATACAAAGAATACTGGTTTTTCTTTTGTATTGAATGTTTTTTGGATATAGTCTTGTGAGTTCTTAAGAATTTCTGGGCGAAGCTGAACATTGCCTGGGCTGTAAACACCATGCACATTTCCGAATGCTGCTGCAACCGTGAATAATTCACCCACCTTACCTAATTCGGTATAGGCATGAGCTACGTGCTGAGGTTGCGTATAGAGTTTATCATTTTCAACATCTGAATTATCTACACCATCTTCTTCACCACCAGTCACACCCAATTCTATTTCAATACCCATGCCAAGAGGAGCCATTCGTTTGAAAAATTCAACAGAGGTAGCGATATTTTCTTCAAGTGGTTCTTCACTTAAATCGAGCATGTGAGAACTGAAAAGTGGTTGACCTTTTTCTTTCTTGTATTGTTCGCCAGCATCAATCAATGCACTGATCCATGGAAGCCATTTTTTTGAAGCATGGTCTGTATGCAATATAACAGGAACTCCATAATACTTTGCAATGTTATGGATATGTAGTGCACCTGAAATTGCACCTGATATATTAGCTTGCATGTTATCGTTTGGCATTCCTTTGCCGGCAATAAATTGGGCGCCACCGTTTGAAAATTGAACGATCACGGGAGAGTTTACCGCTGCTGCAGCTTCAAGAGTAGCATTTATTGTATCTGTTCCAGTAGTATTTACGGCTGGCATGGCGAAATGATTATCCTTCGCGTCTTGGTAAAGTGCTTTTAGCTCATCACCAAAAAGGACACCTGCTCTGTATTTGCTCATATTGTTTGTTTTAGGAGTTGCAAATATCGGAAAAAAATAGATGCCTTTTGTCAGAAGTTAGAGAATAGACAATAGAAAAGGCTGTTAGAATATTGCATCTAACAGCCTTTTCTAAACCTATTTTCAAGGCTTATTTAAAAATTTCTTGAAGTTTTTGGTTCAATGCTTCTGCGCGGAGATTTTTTCCAATGATTTTACCTTGTGGGTCGATTAGGAAATTTTGAGGGATGGCTTGAATTCCATACATCACTGATACTTGATTATTCCAAAACTTAAGATCAGAAACATGGGTCCAAGTCAGTTTGTCATCATGAATTGCTTTAAGCCATTTTTCTTTTCCGTTGGGTTGGTCAAGGGAAACACTCAGAACGTCAAATCCTTTGCTATTGTATTGATTAAATGCGGCCACTACGTTTGGATTCTCTGCACGGCAAGGGCCGCACCAGCTAGCCCAAAAGTCGAGGAGTAGATATTTTCCGCGGAAAGAGGAAAGTGTTACTGGATTGCCAAGTGTATCATTTTGTGTGAAATCCATAGCCATTCTTCCAATACCTGTCTTCTTAGCCGTTTCGATTTTTGCTTGGATTTCTTTTCCGCCAGCAGAATTTCTTATTGATTCAGAAAGGGCAAGAAAAATTGGTTCTGCATCGTCTGGATTGATATCATATCCAGCATATTGATTGAAGATGTAAAGCGCAATTACTGAGTTCGTATTTTTTTGTAAGTATTGTTTATTTCTAATCTTCATTTCAGCATCGAGTTTTTCAAACTCAGCCTCTAGTTTTTTCATTCCTGCTTCATCTTTTTTCTCGTACAAAGCGCCATATTCATTGTTAAGGCTTTGCATTTTATCATTAATGTCTTTGTTTGAAGCGTTTAGTTTAATGTACTCTGCATGTGCTTTTGAACCTTTTACTATTGCATTGCCAAATGAGTCAACGTTAGCAACTGCTATGGCTGAATTTTCAATGAAAACAGTAGTCATGTCTCTTTCATAGAAAAACGCCCTTACCGTGGTCGTACTGGTATCCTTTTTGTATTCTGCTCTTAAGTAGGCCATTACTGGGTCTGCAACGGCTCCTTTAAATGCATATTTGCCATTTTTAACTTCTACGCTATCTTCAGTTGAAACGCCATTAGCCCTATATGAAAGGTATACTTTAACGATAGGCTCTTTAATTTTAGACACATCACCATTGATAGTGAATTGTTTTTGTGCAGTTGCGTTGATAGAGACAATCGCAAGTATGGCAAAAAGGATTTTTTTCATGTTTTATTTTTGAAAAATTATAAATGGATTGAAAGATAAGATTTTTTTATTTTACCAATTGTTTTCTTGACCTGGTATAACTCGTTCAGGAGTTTCAATTGGATGTTCTTTCCAGTTGGGGTCGTAAGATACGAACCACGACAACCAAAGTGTTCGTGATAATCGCATGAATAGGGGTTGCATGGCCAACATGACTGCGGCATTGATGCCCATCCACCAGAAAAAGCGGTTGTCATCTAGCGAAAATCCGATGGTAAACCACCATGCAATGAGTGTTGCTAAACTAAATCCAACTGAAAGTGCATAGCTAACATATCCTGTTCCATAGTAAAAACCTACTTCAATTTCTGTCGGCTGATTGCATACGGGGCATTCTTTGTTCATGACTAATATTTGCCCAAATTGATAAGCACTTTTAGAGGTATAGATATTTCCTTTTCTACATCGTGGACATTTATTCGATAGCACGCTAACTAAATAAGATTCTTTTAAGCTGCCCATATATAAAGTAAGTTGAAGGGGTTATTTGATCTGTCATTCAATTCAATAATTAAAAGGCTGTCACTAGTTTTTCCATTTGTGTTGACCTAGACCCTTTAATAAGTATTAATGAATGATGTACTTCATTTTTTCTTAGCCATTCAGAGGCTTTGTCTGAGTCTTCAAAAAAATGAAAGGGGTGTTTTATATTTTTGAAGTCACCGCCAACTAAGATAACATCGGCTAGTCCCTTTTCCATTAATTTATCCACTAGTTTCTGGTGTTCAACTAGAGAGTATTCGCCTAATTCCATCATTGCACCTAAGCATAGTATTTTATGCTCAGCATCTTGTGCAACCAAGTTTTCGATGGCAACTTCCATGCTACTTGGATTTGCGTTATAAGCGTCTAAGATGATTTTATTATTACCTCTAATGAGCAATTGAGATCTTGCATTGTCTGGTACGAAAGCCTCAATAGCCGATTTTATATTATCTAGTGAAATCCGAAATTCATTTCCAATACATATAGCTGCTTCAACATTGGGGGTATTATAAGCGCCAACCAATTGTGTTTTAATTTTTTGACTTCCCCACTGGCTATTGCTTATGCGTAAGGTTAAGCAGGGGTCTGTAGATAATGTGGTTGTTATAAATTGACCTTGAGAATTGCCATAGAAAATTTTATTTTTTATGTTTTTAGACATATCAACCAAGTAGCCTAGGTCGCTGTTTATAAAACCAGTCCCGTTGTTTTTTTCAAGAAAAACAAACAACTCTCCTTTTCCTTTTCGGACGCCTTCTTCACCCCCAAATCCCTCAAGATGTGCTTTGCCGCAGTTGTTTATTAGTCCATGCGTTGGTAGTGCTATTTCACAATAGCCTTCTATTTCTTTTTGATGATTTGCGCCCATCTCAATAATAGCCATTTCCGCATCTTTTTTGATCTTCAGAATCGTTAGTGGAATGCCGATATGGTTATTGAGATTTCCAACAGTAGTATATGTTTTATAGGTGCTGGATAATACAGCGTGAGTGAGTTCCTTTGTAGTTGTTTTTCCATTACTACCTGTTATGGCAATGAAAGGAATTTGGAATTGAAGTCTATGATGTCTTGCTAATGCTTGTAAAGCAATGAGTGAATCGTCTACCTGTATAATTTTATCATTTTTTACCCCTGTTTCTTCATCCACAATAACTGCTGCAGCTCCCATTTCTATTGCTTGTTGAGCAAATGAATTGGCATTGAAGTTTGGTCCTTTCAAACAAAAGAATAGTTCTCCCGGAGCGAGTTTTCTAGTGTCTGTTTGAATATGTGGATGATTCAGAAAGATTTGGTAAAGCCGTTCTATCTGCATGGTGCAAAGATAATATGAAAAAGACTAAGGGCTTGAATAACACTTAAATTGTCTGTTATGATTGGGGTTGATGCATATCCCAAATTGTGTATGCCCAAAAAAAAACTCCCAATTGGGAGTTTTAATCGTTAAACTATTTTTATTTTTTTCTAGTATTCTGTCTTCTGTTACTAAAATGATTTCCGTTTTTGAACCCATTCCCTTCTTGACTACCAAATCTATCCATTGCACACCTAAATCCAATGGTTGAGCTAGATTGGTCTTCGTCTAGAAAACGTCGAGCTCCGGGGCTTAGCCAATAGGCTCTATCATCCCAGCTTCCACCTTTTATAACACGAGATTTGTCGTTGATTAATGTGCTTAATCCTGAATTGTAGGATGCCATGGATAGTTCATCGCCATCTTTATATCCAATTGCATTTCCCTTTTGATAATTCATTCTCTTTTTGGATTCCTCGTCTGTAACAGGGATCAACTTCACTCTTCCAAGGCTATCTTTTTGAATTTCACCATCAGCACCTTTTTCAATTTTCTTGAAGATATTTCCACGATATGGATTAAGATCATCTACATCTAGGCTAGATAGTGGTCTGTAGATATCGGCAACCCACTCATTTACATTGCCTGACATGTTATAAAGACCAAATCCATTTGGCATAAATGCATCTGTTGGTCCAGGTATAGCGGCATTATCATTTAGTCCGCCAGCAATACCCATAAAGTCACCATTGCCACGTTTAAAGTTAGCGTTGTATTTTCCCTGCCAGCTACCATATCTATTGTCTCGAAGACCATTTACGTTTGTGGACCACGTGTACACTTGACGATTCATGATGAGTTCTTCTCCGCGTTTTCCTTCTTTTGCTTTTACGTTAGGGTTTTGTTTGATATAGCCCAATGCTGCATATTCCCATTCGGCTTCAGTAGGAAGTCTATAATCTGGTAAAAGAAGACCGTCTTCAATTTTTACATAATTTCTTGGCCTTCCATTTTCGTCCATTAAGGGATTATTCTTTGGCTTACTTGCTTTAGGTGCATATATACCAAGAAGGTAAGATTTAGTAGTGAAGTTTTCTTCTCCCTGCCCCTGTACTGTTTTGAGCTGTGAGTTATTTGCGTAGCCTTTGTCAACTAGTAAAAGTTCGTTCACCCTACTTCCTCTCCATAGGCAGTAGTCACTTGCTTGTCTCCAAGAAACTCCTACAACCGGATAATTATTATAGGAAGGATGCCTGAAGTAATATTCAACCAATGGTTCATTGGCAGATAATTCGCTTCTCCAAACCAAGGTATCAGGCTTAGCGGCATCTACAACTCTTTGATATTGTTCATCGTCAAAGGTTCTTTCAACCCAACTTAGGTATTCTCTGTAGTGAATGTTAGCTACTTCTGTTTTGTCAATGTAAAAGGAGGAAACGGTAATCCTTCTAGGGACATTGTTCCAGTCACCCATAACATCTTCTTCAGTTGCCCCCATAGAGAAAGTTCCACCTTGAACAAATAACAGGCCAGGACCTGTTGATTGCTCTTTTACAGGTGATTTATAAAACCCACCTACGTTTTTATCATTATAATTCCATCCTGTTGCGGTGGATTTTTCAAATTTCTTTTTAGGAATCAGGCCTCCTTTACAAGCACTTAATAGAAGGGCAAAAATCGATATATACCAAAGGTTCCTCATAAACTTGACTTTGATTAAAGTAAAATGTCTAAACGAAAACTTATTGTGATTATTGTCTATCAATAAGCTAAGTTCAACACAAATGTAAGTGTTAAATTGAATCAATTCAATGGTTTATCGCAATTATTATGTTTACTATATGCTAAATTTGTTAACGGGTTTTTATGAAAAAATTGCAATTGATTGTTGCCTTGGTGGTGCTGTTTCAACATGTTTCGGCTCAAAGGCAATATGCCTCAACTTCAGTATTGGCTAAAGGCCATTGGCTTAAACTTTCAATTCAAGCGTCAGGAATCTATAAGGTGGATGCCAAAATGCTCGAAAAAGGAGGGTTTGGAGGCAAAATTGCCTCAGCATCCATCAAATTGTTTGGCAATGGAGGGGGAATGCTTCCTGAATCTGTTAAAGCTTTAGTATATGATGATTTAATTGAATGTAAACTTGATATGTACGATGGGGGGGATGGTGTTTTTTCTGGGGATGATTTTTTTCTATATTATGCTCCTGGCCCTAGTAGGTGGTTGTTTGATTCTATTCAGAAGCAGTTTGTTTTTAGCAAAAATCCATATTCAGACAAGTCTTTCTACTTCATCACACAAAGCACTGAAAATGGAAGTCGTGTTGAGCAAGCTCCCTCGCTTGGATTAGCTTCTCTTCTTGTTGATCAGTTTGATGAACGCATTCACCATGAAATAGATACCATCAATTTTTTAAAAAGTGGTAAGGAGTGGTATGGTGAAGATTTCGATACACAAGCCGGTATAGTTGAGCGGCATTTTGTGTTCCCTTCCAGTGGTATTACCGAATCAGAACCTATTCGAATAGTTAGTGAAGTTATAGGTACGAGCGCAAGTAATCCAAATCGTCTTGCCGTTTCAATCAACGGACAAGTGCTGATTAATCATCTAACTGACCCATTGCCTGAAGGCCTAAGTGCTCCTGTTGCGCGAGTAAGTAAAGTGGATAATGTAGGGGTGCTTAATACTTCTCAAATTGATGTTGGTTATGCATTTACTCCAGGTAGTGTCAATGCTAAAGCATGGCTTAACTGGTTTGAATTGGAATTTAGAAAATCGCTTGATATGCAAGGCCTGAATCAACTGCATTTTAGAGACACTAAATCAGTGTCATTCGGTTCAGTGATCAGCTTTTCGATTAAAAATCCATTGTTGAATTTGTCTATTTGGGATATTTCTCATCCAGAACAACCACTTGCTATGAACGTTTTGGAGGCAAATGGCGTAGCAAATTTTACTACAACTGCTGATTTGCTTAAAGAATATATTGCATTTGATGCTCGGTCTGCTATGATCCCTCATATAGAAGGGATAGTGAAGAATCAAAATTTACATGGAATGCCTTCTTCCGAAATGATCATTGTTACACAAGCGTCAATGCTTTCTCAGGCTGAAAGGGTAGCCGCATTTCACCGGCAAAAAGATGGAATGTCCGTTTTGGTAGTGGATAGTAAAGAAATATATAATGAATTTTCATCTGGAACACCAGACCCTACTGCAATTAGAAATTTTGCAAAAATGCAGTATGATCGCGGCGGAGGTTCTCTACGCTATCTTATGCTCATGGGAAGTGCGTCCTACCTTCGAAGAGAGTATTATGAAGATAAGACTAACAACGTCCCCTCTTATCAAAGTTGGTCATCGCTAGATCCTTTAACAAGTTATGTGACGGATGATTATTTTGGCTTTTTAGATGATCATGATGACATTAATAGTACATATCCATTAGCTCAATTGGACATCGATATTGGACGAATACCTGCAAGAACGCTTGAGCAGGCAACAAGTGTAGTTGATAAAATTATTGGTTATCATGATACAGCTGCTTTTGGTCCGTGGCGAAATAAGTTGACATTGATTGCTGATGATGAAGACCTTAATATTCACCTTAATGATGCCGAATACCATGCGGCATTAATACATGAGGATGCGCCTGTTTTAAGTCTCAATAAGATATACCTCGATGCATTTATACAAGAGAGTGGCACAGGGGGCAATCGTTATCCAGAGGTAAACAAGGCAATTAATCATGCTATCGATCTCGGAACATTGATTGTTAATTACTCTGGTCATGGAGGAAGCGTTCGGCTAGCTCAAGAAGCCATTTTGGATAAGACTACAGTGAGTGCTTGGCAAAATGAAAAGAAACTTCCTTTATTCATTACAGCAACGTGCGACTTTGCTCCGTTTGATGATCCAAGTCAAATTTCAATTGGTGAGGATTTGTTGATTGGGGGATCTTCTGGAGCAATTGGATTGCTGACTACGACAAGACTTGTGTTTGCTTCGAGCAATCGAATCATCAACAATAATTTCCTAAAATATCTACTGCAGCAAGATGCAGAAGGAAGATATTCAACATTGGGTGAGGCATTAAAATCGTCAAAAAATTATACCATCTCAACGTCAGGAGATTATATCAATACACGAAAATTTACATTGTTAGGTGACCCCGCAATGAAGTTGGCTTTGCCAGAATACAGGGTTCAAACAACCACGATCAATGGAAGACCTGTGGAAAATTTGCGAGACACACTTAGTCCATTAAGCAGCTATATGTTTACAGGAGAAGTGCGAACCCCTAGTGGAAGTTTAGCTAATAATTTTAATGGTATAGTGTATCCAACTTTATATGATAAAGCAGCCAAGGTGAAGACGTTGGGTAATGATTCGGAAAGTAATGTTGTTTCATTCGACGATCAACAACATGTGTTATATACAGGAAAGGTCAAGGCTGAAAATGGACGATTTCAGTTTGCCATCACATTGCCGAGTGATGCTACCCAACCATATGGCGAAGGTAAACTGAGCTATTATGCTGAAAATGGTGTGATTGATGCTGCTGGTATGGATGAGCGATTTGTATTAGGAGGTCAAGCAGCAACTAATTTACATGATGTTGTTGGGCCAATAATAGAATGTTATTTAGATAATGAAAACTTTACCAATGGAGGAATTGTTCATGAATCTCCCGTGTTAATTATAAAATTGTATGATTCATCAGCAATTAATATTTCAGGAATAGGAATTGGTCATGACATAACAGCAACACTTGACAAGCAGCTAACAACAACCTATGTGTTGAATGATTTTTTTAAACCTGAGCTCGATGGCTTCTTAAAAGGTACGGTACACTATACAATGCCCATAATTTCTGAAGGCTCTCATGAATTAATTATAAGGGCCTGGGATATTTATAATAATTCAGGACAATGTAGAATTGATTTTAAAGTTGTTGCTCTGCAAAACACAGAGATCATTAAGCTCTCAAATTATCCAAATCCGATGACCGAAGGGACGGTATTTACAGCTCAGCTTGGCGGACTGACTGGTTTATTAGATGTTGACATACAAGTGCTTACGATAGCTGGAATCGAGGTGAATACACTTCATAAAACAATAAATGTTGATTCAAATCGTTCTATGGACATTGTTTGGGATGGTAAGGACAAACAAGGGAAAAAGCCACTGCCTGGAATTTACGTGTACAAGCTATTTGTGAGAAATGAGGTTGGAAATACCACATCGAAGGTGCGGAAGCTCATCATTCGTTAACTGGAATTTCCTTATTTTTAACATTCAAACCGGTTGATATCGAAGCGATTACAAACATTAATTCCAAGTTGATCCTCCAAAAAACATGTATGAAAAGAAATCTTTTTTGTTTTGCTACCGGTCTACTTTTTTTAATCATAGGACAAACGGCATATTCACAGGCCAACAATACAATTAATGTAGTCACTACTGCAGTGCCTTTTTTACGGATTTCTCCTGATGCACGTGCAGGCGGGATGGGTGATTTAGGAGTAGCCACTTCCCCTGATGCGAATGCTCAATTTTATAATGTTGCGAAGTATGCGTTTGCAACTAAGCCCTCTGGAATTGGAATGACATATACGCCATGGTTAAAAGACCTTGGCCTGAATGATGTATTCCTCACTTCATTGGCTGGTTATTATCAATTGGATGAAGCACAAGCTATTTCAGGATCTTTGCGGTATTTTAGTTTGGGTAATATACAATTTACGGATAACCTCGGGAACGATTTGAATTCGTTCAGACCTCGTGAATTAGGATTGGATGTGGGGTATTCACGAAAACTATCAGACGTGATGAGTATAGGTGTTGCGTTACGTTATATAAATTCTAACTTGGCTGGTGGGCAAGCTGTAAATGGTGTTTCATATAAAGCTGGGACTGCTGTAGCTGGTGATATAGGGTTATTTTATTCCACTATTGGAGAAACTGGAGGTGGTCTGAATCTTGGATTAGCTATGACCAACCTTGGATCACGGATTAGTTATACAAGTGATGCCACCCAAAAAGATTTTATTCCTGCCAATTTGAGTCTTGGGGGAGTCTATAGCTTTGTAAACAATGAAGTAAATAAATTATCATTTGGAGTAGATATTCATAAACTCATGGTGCCAACTCCTCCAACATTAGATGACAGTTTGGGTTTAGCTACCTATAGAAATAAAGGTGTAGTGGGAAGCTGGTTTAGTTCTTTCGGTGATGCTCCTGGTGGGTTTAAGGAAGAGTTAAAAGAGTTTTACTTTTCTGTTGGAACAGAGTTTACGTATAATGAGCAGTTTTCTGTACGTGCCGGTTATTTTTATGAGGACCAAAATAAAGGCAATAGACAATATATGTCTATGGGTGCTGGGTTTAGTTATAATAATTTGAGCTTGAATTTTTCTTATTTAATACCTTCAGGATCTGGGGTGACCAGAAATCCACTTTCCAACACCATTAGATTTAGTTTGTTATTTGATTTAGGTGCAGGAAGCAGTGCGTATTGACTCAAGCAATATTAAATGATTTTGAAGCGGCCCACCGGGCCGTTTTCTTTTTTCTTACTTTTATAAAAAATATCAATGGCATATAGAATAGGATTTGGAATAGACTTTCATCAATTGGTTGAAGATCGTGATCTATGGATTGGGGGAGTAAAGATTCCGCATCATAAAGGAGCAAAAGGGCATAGTGATGCCGATGTTTTGCTTCATGCTATTTGCGATGCTATGCTTGGCGCCTTAGCGCTAGGTGATATTGGGGTACATTTTCCGGATACGGACCAAGCGTATAAAAATATTGATAGTAAAATTTTATTGGATAGAACAGTTCAGTTAATCAAGTCTAAAGGATATCATGTAGTGAACGTAGATAGTTCATTATGCTTAGAGGCTCCAAAGATTAAGCCTTTTGTGAGTTCAATGCAAGAGGTTATAGCTTCTATTTTAACTATAGCCATTGAAGATGTGTCAGTTAAAGCCACTACAACTGAAAAAATGGGTTTTGTTGGCAGGGAAGAAGGGCTAGTAGCGTATGCTACAGTATTGTTAGAGAAGAAATCCTGATTTAGCGGATCAAATACGGAAATAACATTTTTTGAGTACGCTAATCTTTTGGATAGTTGTAAATTCGCAAAAACTATTTCGTTGAAAGTTCGCATCATAAATCGATCATCACATCAACTTCCTGCTTACGCAACTGCTGGTTCTTCGGGAATGGACCTTAGAGCTTTTATTGAAGGAGAAATGCTGATGAATCCATTGCAAAGAATACTTGTTCCAACAGGGATTTTTCTTGAGATGGAAAATGGGCTTGAAGCACAAATAAGGCCTCGAAGTGGCCTAGCGCTCAAACAAGGTATCACATGTTTAAATTCACCAGGTACAATTGATGCAGATTATAGGGGAGAAATAAAGGTGTTATTGATCAATCTATCAAACGAACTGCAGGTAATCCATAATGGTGATCGAATTGCGCAAATGGTATTTCAGGAGGTTGTTCACGTGCAATGGGAAGAAACAGAGGTGATTAATGAAACAGCTAGGAATGAAGGTGGATTTGGGCATACAGGAAAACAATAAAAAATAAACTCATGAGGATATTCCTCTTTTTAATGCTATTGGTAATCTCGATCGCATCGTGTAGGTCTACCCGAAAAATTACAACAGTGATTACTAAAAAGGATAGTGCAATTGTTGTCGTTAATCCTGCCGAATCCGACTCTGCAAAAAGTGTTCGTGAATTAATCAAAAAAATAGAATCAAAGGAAATTATATTCAACACCTTTTCATCAAAAGTTAAAGTTGATTATAGCGACGAAAAAAATAATCGAGTAGATTTTAATGCTTTTGTTAGAATGCAGAAGGATAGTGCTATTTGGGTCTCTATAATCGCGGCTTTGAATATAGAAGCTTACAGAGTAATGATTACGAAAGATAGTGTCGTCATCATGGATAAAATAGAGCGCACTATTCAACGTAAGCCACTTGAGTATCTCCAAAAAATCACAAAAGTTCCGTTTGATTTTAAAACGTTGGAAGATTTGATTGTGGGTAATCCTGTTTACCTAGATAAAAATGTTACATCTTTTACCGATCAAGGCGAAACTTTTTCAATGTCTACTCTTGGTGAAGTTTTTAAGCATTTCATCACAGTGAGTAAGAAAGACTTGAATTTATTGTTTAGCAAATTGGATGACATTGATGTTACACGAAGTAGAACAGCTAATCTTACCTATGCCGACTATAGTAATGTGGGGAGTTGGATGTTTCCCGGATTGAGAAAGATTTCACTATCTGAAAAAACAAAGATTGATGTTCAACTCGAATTCAAGCAAGTCGAATTTGATAAGCCACTTAGCTTTCCATTTTCAATTCCTAAAAGTTATAAGGTCAAATGATTCTGAATATCATGTATCTAAATAATCAGTATTTTACTGAGGCAAAATCCCTAATTATTCATTGATGAGGAAAAGCGCTTGGAATATTTTATTGGTAGCGTCTATACTGTTTACGGCATCGAATGGGTATTCGCAGACCCGTGAAGAGTTAGAAAAAAAGCGTAAAGAAATCCAGCAGGAGATAAGCTCCCTACAAAATGCACAGAGTGAAATAGCGAAGGATAAGAAGGTGAATATTTCACAGTTGAAACTTATCGAAAAAAAGTTGCGTAATCGATATGCTGTTATTGATAATCTTAATGACGATATGCGTTTGATTGACAATACTATTTTTAGCAATAATAGAGAGATATACCGCCTTCAAAAGCAACTTGACACATTAAGAAGTCAATACGCCAAGACTATTGAATACGCGTATAAGAATAGGAGTAGTTATGATATGATGAATTTTATCTTTACTGCATCAAGTTTTAACGATGCTATTCGTCGTGTTTCCTATTTAAAAAGTTATAGACATTATCGCGATGAACAGGCTGCAAACATCAACAAAACAAGTAAGTCCCTTGCTGAAAAAATACAACTCCTTACTCTAAATAAAAAGGAAAAAGGAAAAGTGTTGGACGAGCAAAAGAAGCAAAAAGAAATATTGGAGGATGAGAAGCAGGAAAAAAATCAGTTCGTTTCAAAATTAAAATTAAGGGAAAAGGAAATTGAGAAAGAGATGGCAGCCAAGCGTAAGATTGAGCGTAGTTTGCAAAACGCTATTGCTGCTATTGTTAAACGGGAAATTGAAGCAGCTAGAAAAAGAGCCGAAGAAGAGGCTAGAAAAATTGCTGCAAAACCTACAGTTGAAAGTAAGGTTGCTGTACCCGTTAAAACAGCAAGTACACGTAAGGAGAATATCTTGGAGAATACCCCAGAGGTAACTAAGATATCAGTTGGTTTTGAGAACAATCGAGGTAATCTGCCTTGGCCAGTTGATAAGGCTAGTATAAGTGCTAGTTTTGGAAAGCAAAAAATTGAAGGAACGTCTTTGATAGAAGATAACATCGGACTTACCCTTCAAACTACACCTGGAGCTAGTGTGAAGGCAGTATTTGAAGGAGTTGTTACAAGTATTTATGATGTTGCTGGAAGTCAAACTATCACTATAAAGCATGGTAAATATTTTACCACTTATTATAATTTGTCATCTGTTAATGTATCTAAGGGGCTTGCCGTACAGATGGGTCAATTACTGGGGAAGGCTGGTGTTAATGATGATGGCGATGGGGAGATCATGTTTGTGGTAAACATCGAAGCTACTTTCGTAAACCCAGAGAGCTGGTTAAAAAATAAATAGTGTTCTATTGCAAATATAACTTAGCGTTTAGCTTCGGTAAGTACCTTTTTGTATAAAGATTCATACAATGGTACAATATTATCTATATCAAATTTAAGTGCTTGTTCTCTGGCTGCAATTTTAAATGAGTTATGAGTCTTCTCATTCGATAATATTTTTTTTGCATTTTCCCCCATGCTTTTGACATCTCCTATATCGCTTAAAAAACCATTTTTCCCATGTGTTATGATTTCTGGCAATCCACCAGCATTGGTTGCAATAATCGGAGTTCCTGCCGCCATAGCTTCTAACGCCGCAAGCCCAAAGCTTTCATACTCTGAAGGCAATAAAAACAGATCAGCAATCGCATAAATTTCTTCCATATCTTGTTGCTTTCCCACAAATCGCGCATCTTCATTAAAGCCCAATTCTCTACAAAGCTCTTCTGCCATAGGTCTTTCAGGACCGTCTCCTACTAAAAGCAATTTCGCTGGAATTTCTTTTCTGATTGCATCATAAGTATGAATGACATCAGCAATGCGTTTTATTTTTCTAAAATTAGAGGCATGTAAAATGATTTTTTCTCCTTCAGGTGCGATTACCTTACGAAAAGCATCAATTGGTTTTTTATTAAACCTATGTATATCAACAAAATTGTGGATGACGCTAATCTCTTTTTCGATTTTAAAGTTTGCAAATGTTTCTTCCCTTAAGTTATTTGAAACTGTTGTAATAGCATCACTTTGATTTATAGAGAATGAAACTACTGGGGCATAGGTTTTGTCTTTCCCCACTAGGGTAATATCTGTACCATGCAATGTGGTAATGAAAGGAATATGAATGCCATCATGTTCAAGAATTTTCTTTGCCATATATGCTGCTGAGGCATGTGGTATGGCATAGTGAACATGCAATAGGTCTAAATGATTATTTTTAACTACATCTACCAGTGTACTTGATAGTGCAGTTTCATATGGGGGGAAGTCAAATAATGGATAGGTTGGCACACGTACTTCATGGTAAAAAATATTTGCACTAAATCCTGTTAGCCTTACGGGTTGTTGGTATGTGATGAAATGAACATTATGCCCCATGTCTGCAAGTGCTTTCCCCAACTCTGTTGCAAGGACTCCACTTCCACCGAAGGTCGGGTAACAAACAATTCCAATATTCATATGCCTATTTTTAATTTAACGAAATTAGCTATAATAAAGTTTAAGCAAAGGTGATATTTCTGTGACATTCATGCTTACTTTCGGTTAACAAGAATTGTTATATCACCTTGAAATAATTCAATATGGGAAAGAAGTTAGCCTCAACACTAGTTTTTTTATTGACTTTTTTGTTTACTATGGCTCAATATGCTGAAGATTCAATTATGTTCAAACGTATTTCAGATGAAATATTTATGAATGGAACCGCTTATTCGAACTTAAGGATTCTCTGTAAAAAAATTGGTCCACGTCTTTCTGGTTCAGCTGGTGCGGCAAAAGCAGTTGCAGAAACAGCACGTATGCTGAAGGAAGCTGGTGCAGATACCGTTTATCTACAACCTTGCATGGTGCCACACTGGATTCGTGGTGATAAGGAAATTGGGAAAGCGATTTTACAAAGTGGAAAGACAATGCCCTTGAATATAGTTGCTCTAGGCAATGCTGTAGGTACAGGTACGTCAGGCCTTACTGCCAATGTGATAGAGATTAAGAGTTTCAAAGAAATGGAGGAATTTGGGGTTCAGAAAATAAAAGGGAAAATTGTGTTTTTTAACTTTAGGATGGACCCTAGGCATATCAATACGTTTACGGCATATGGCGAAGCTGGGGTGTATAGAGTAAATGGTCCATCGAAAGCAGCTGCATTTGGTGCAGTAGGTGTTATAGTTAGAACGCTATCTCCTGAAATAGATGACATACCCCATACTGGAGTAACTGTTTATGAAGAGGGTAAGCCTAAAATTCCTGCGGTTGCAATCAGTACACTTGGAGCCGTTGAACTTAGCAAAGCACTAAGCAGTGGATTGGTAAAATCAATTTACTTAAAAACAACCTGTAAAATGCTAGCTGATGAGCCTTCCTATAATGTAGTTGGTGAAATGAAGGGTTCTGAATTTCCAAATGAGATAATTACTGTTGGCGGTCATCTCGATAGTTGGGATTTAGCAGAAGGCGCGCATGATGATGGAACGGGTTGTATGCAGAGTATTGAAGTATTAAGAGTGTTTAAGGCACTTGGTATTCACCCGAAAAGAACTATTCGGGCGGTGATGTTTATGAATGAAGAAAATGGTTCACGTGGTGGTGATGCGTATGCTGAGATCGCAAAGAAGGAAGGGAAAAAATTTATTATGGCTATGGAAAGTGATGCAGGTGGATTTACCCCTCGTGGTTTTGGTTTTACCTGTGATCAACCTAAAAGCCTTAAAATTATGTCGTGGAAGAATTTATTTCAACCCTATGGCGCAACAGAATTTACCCTAGGTGGTGGTGGTGCTGATATTGGACCATTGATTGAGTTAGGTGCTGCTACTATCGGATTCAATCCAGACTCTCAACGTTATATGGATCTTCATCATGCCAGCACCGATGTATTTGAATCTGTTAGTGAAAGAGAGCTTAATTTGGGAGCGATAGTGATGTCTCAAATGATTTACATGGTTAGTCAGCAAGGTCTTTGAGGTAGTTTTACTTTTATGTAATTCTTTTTTGATTATCTATATGGCTATCTGCCGATGAGAAACATGGCAGGCTCTTTTGGTATTTCAGGAATTTGTATTTTCCATTCAGCAACTGTTTTCGTTTTAATCCATTCGGTTTTGGAACTTAAATTGAAGGCAATACAAATTTTTGTTTCCTGCTTGCAAATTTTAAGTAGGGCATTTAGTAGACTATTGTTTCTGTATGGTGTTTCAATGAAGAGTTGAGTGCAATTGTCTACCATCGCTTTTTTTTCTAATTCCTTTATCTTCTTTTCTCGTTCTCCAGATTCTATGGGAAGATACCCATTGAAGGTAAAAAACTGGCCATTCATTCCACTTGCCATGAGGGCTAGTAATATTGAGCTAGGCCCACTTATTGGTTTGATGAGAATGCCTAATTCTTGGGCGCATGAAATTATTTTTTGACCTGGATCGGCAATACCTGGGCAGCCCGACTCACTTACTATGCCAATTGTTTTTTTCTGTTGAATACATTGTTTGAATAGTTCAAGTGATGCCTCTTCTTTTTCCTCTATGGTATGCCAATCTCTGCTATCAATGTTGAAGTTTGGATCAATTTTTTTGAAAGCTCTTCGAGCAGTGCGGATATTTTCTACGAAAAAAACCTGACATAGATTTATTTTCTCAACTAGGTAAACAGGTAATGTGTCGTATCCATCTTCAGCTAATGCAATAGGTAAAAGGTAAACAACTGAATCCATGCTATTTATTTATTGAAGTCTTATTTCTTTAGATTTAAATTCCTGCATAGTAATGGCGGAGGCTATTATTGCATAGGATGGAGCAAATATCCATCCTATGATAACAGCAAAATGCATGAGGTAGAATATAATTCCATTCCCAATGGCCAATCCCTTATGGTTGCTAATAAACTCAGTTGCTTTAGCGGAATTCATCTTGTTTCCTTCACATGAATAATCTATCATTGAAAATCCATAATAGTAACATTCAATCATGACCGCTAGTATGGGAGTAGCCCAACCGATTATTGGAAGTAAGGATAAAAAAATTATGGAGACTACATATACTGTTTGCCATAATGAATTTCGAATAGCTATGCGGATGCCTCTTTCTACATGAGTCAAATATTTTTTTAAATCAAATTTGTATTCATTCCCTTCAAGTATTGAAAATGTTTTATCACTTAAAAAGGCAAATAGTGGGGCGCCGATAATTAACCATATATATTTAAAGAGCGAAAAGTAAAGAAGCATTAAGATTAACCAAAGAACAACGCCTCCAACAGCAAATAAAAATCCGAGCCAGCTGCTATGTAATTTATCAAGCCAACTTTGTAATCCGGTATCTATGGTTAGATAAGAGATTACTGCTGTAGCCGATTTGCCGAAAAAATAAATACTTACACCAAATAAAATAGCATAAACTATTCCTGGAATGAAAATCCATCTCCAAAGCTTATGTTCTTTTACAAATTCATGCGCTTTGAAATAAGACTGAATTGCTATAATAATTTCCTTTAGCAAGCAATAGGTATTTGGTTTAAGGCAAAATACACAAATAAAGTGACTCAGAATTAATGTTGTCATGATCTGACGACTTCAAATTTTTAAGGAAAAGTATATCTTCATGAAAATAATATACGTGAAACCGGAAAAATATTCACAGATAGGGCCGACTGTCTCATTTTTGATTGGACCATCATTGTTTTTATTTATACTATTATTTGACCCGTTAAACGTTGATGAATTAGCAAATCGAGTATTAGCTGTCGCTGCATTGATGATTTCCTGGTGGATAACAGAAGCTATTCCCATGCCTGCTGTTGCCATTATCCCTTTGGTGCTTTTCCCTTTACTTGGAATTTCAAAAATTTCAGAAACTGCTGCACCATATGCTAATGAAGTGATATTTCTTTTCATGGGAGGATTTATGATTGGGTTAGGAATCGAAAAATGGAATTTACACAAACGCATTGCGTTGTCTATTGTGCGATTTACTGGTACTGCCGGGAACCGTATTATTTTAGGATTTATCATTGCAACTGGATTTTTAAGTATGTGGTTAAGTAATACCGCTACCACTATGATGATGTATCCGATTGCTGTTTCAGTGATATCGGTGTTGAACGCAAAACATGCTTCCGAGAAACAGGTACAAAATTTTTCCATTTGCATCATGCTAGCTATAGCGTACGCTTCTAATTTCGGTGGTATTGCCACGGTTATAGGCACGCCACCTAATGTTGCTTATGCCTCATTCATGAGTAAGAGATATGGGTATGATATTTCGTTCTTCAATTGGATGCTTGTTTGTATACCCATCGCCATTCTATTATTAACTGCTCTTTATGTTGTTTTAATCAAGATGTACCCCAATAGAATTGGATCAAGTAATGAGATGAAGACACACATTCAGGATGACTTGAAAGCGCTAGGTCCTATGACTACTCCTGAAAAAAGAGTCTTGTATATTTTCTGCACTACTGCATTATTGTGGATTACTCGTGACTTAATTAATGAAACCGGTCTTTTAAAATTGGATGATAATATGATTGCTGTTTTTGGGGCTCTGTTGCTCTTCATCGTTCCATCAGGAATTAAAAATGGAATGAGTAATAAATTATTAGTTTGGTCTGATACGTCCAAAATGGCATGGGGTATTTTGCTTTTATTTGGAGGGGGTATTACACTCGCCGGGGCATTAGAGAAAGTAGGATTGATTGGGATATTAGGGAAATGGTTGAGTGGTTTTTCGGGTACTTCTTTAATAACGTTGATCCTAGTTGTAGCTATCCTTTCTATTTTTATAAGTGAAGTAATGAGCAACGTTGCTCAGGTAATTGTATTTGCGCCAGTTGTTACTGGTATCGCTGAGGCTTTACATATGAATCCATTTTTACTTGGCATACCCATGACCTTGGCGGCAAGTTGTGCTTCTATGATGCCCATGGGAACACCACCTAATGCAATCGTTTTTTCAAGTGGGCATATAAAATTAACAGAGATGATTAAAACAGGATTCGTGATGAATCTTATAAGTATTATTCTTATTGTTTTGTTCAGCTATTATGTGGTGCCCTTAGTCTTGACTTTGCCGAAGTAATGGTATTAGAATTTGGGGCAGTTTATTTTTTTTCTGAGAGGGTCTTTGTATTGTCCTATATAAATAATAGATAATTCCGATCCACCTTTTGATTGGGATGCGGTTTTAAGAGATGATGCGTTAAGGTCATATGAAAAACCAAAACGAAATCCATTCAACTCAAGTCCTAGGTATGGTATAAATGCATCATTTAGTCTATACCAGCCTCCAGCATAGAGTTCAATAGGATTGTTCTCTTCAAAATTTAGATTCCAGGCCATAGTTGCACCGGCAAGTGTTTCCGTTGCTTTGGCTTGTCGTTGATGAATAAGACTAAAATGAACTGCTTTAAATTGACTAAGTGGAACATATCCGCCACCATGAATTGTAGACCGAGAGTTTAGGAGATAGTTTCCTCCAAGAAAAGTTTCTGAAGGTCGATTAATGTGGTAAAATGAACCACCAAGATAAAAGCTATTTTCGCCATTCGTACTCAATGCATAGATGATACCTGTATTGAAGTCGAAATAATTGATTGAAAATGGCGTATTGCCGAAAACTTCAGAGGTGACCCCAGTAAAGCCAAGCGAAGTAAGTTCATCTTCAAAATCAGCTTTTCTTAGGTCAAGCCGTTTATTTGCAAATGTTCCTTGAAAGCCAATGGTGATTTGATTTCGCCCGTCTTCATCTAGTGATTTTGAATATGCTGTTGAGATGCTATAAAAACTGTTATTGAGTATCTTGTTACCACTTTGATCATTCATTGCAAGTACGCCAATTCCCCAGGTATCATTCTCAGGCAGTTGCTTATTTAAAATGGAAAAGTCATATGAAGCAGTGGATGTTGTGAATGCGTTGTTTATTGTTGGCCATTGTTTTTTATAGTTTCCAGCAACTCTATAAGTTCCATTGAATTTGCCTGTGAAAGCTGGGTTGAGTGTCAGAGGTGAAACAAAATATTGTGAAAAATGCGGATCTTGGGCATACCCTATCGAGGCCTGAAGAAATAAGGCAGTGCAAATGTATTTTAATAATGAATGTTTAGGTTTCAACAAAGTACCTTGATTTAAGATTGAAGCTTTTCGCCAAATGATAAATCACCTGCATCGCCTAGCCCCGGAACGATATAGCCTTTAGCCGTTAGCTCTTCATCAATTGCTCCACACCAAATTTTTACCTGAGGTTCATGTCTTCTCAAGAAATCAATCCCTTCTGTGCAGGCTATTACAGACACCACATGAATTTGTTTGAAGTTCCCTTCTCTTCTTAGGAAAGCAATTGTTTTTACTAATGATGCACCAGTTGCAAGCATAGGATCACAAAGAATCAATATCCGATCTTCAATGACAGGGCAAGAAATATATTCTAGGCTTATATCGAAGCTGCCATCTCCATGATGTTTTCTATATGCAGCAATAAATGCATTATCGGCTTTATCGAAATAATTCAACATGCCTTGATGAAGTGGTAATCCAGCTCGGAGTATTGTAGCTAGTACAGGCTGTTCGGTTAGCACTTTTTGTTTTGCAATTCCAAGTGGGGTGGTGATGTCTTGTTCTTCAAATGGAAGTTCTTTGCTTATTTCATAGGCAGCCACTTCCCCTATTCGTTCAATATTTCTCCTGAATCGCATTCTGTCAACTTGAATGCCCATATCCCTTAACTCACCGATCCAATTACTTACCAACGAATGGCGTTCACTTAAATTAATGATCATACATTGCTTATTTTCGGGTTGGAATATGACAAAACTAAACTCTTTGGCATTTATATCCTATCAATAGGCCCTTTATTTCATGCTTAAAACGTTGTTAATAGTAATAAAATGATTTATCGTGTAATTGGTTTAATGAGCGGTAGTTCATTAGATGGACTAGATATCGCATATATTGAATTTGAGGAGAAAGCCGGTAAGTGGGAGTATTCCATCTTAGAGGCTGAATGTCTTTCCTATTCTCCTTCATGGGAGAATAGTCTTGCGACTGCACAGAAGCTGCCTGCAATAGAGTTAATTGCTCTGCACTCAACCTATGGTCATTACCTCGGCGATGCTGTAAATCGCTTTATTCAGGCCTCTAATCTCGAATTTAAGGTTGCCTTAATCGTTTCACATGGTCATACCGTATTTCATTATCCGGGGTTATTTACTTTCCAATTAGGTGATGGTGCGGCAATTGCAGCTAAAACCAGCTTACCCGTTGTCTCTGATTTACGGGCTATGGACATCGCATTAGGTGGACAGGGAGCGCCGATAGTACCCCTCGGAGAGCGGGTTTTGTTTGAAGGCTATGATTTTTTTCTAAACATTGGAGGTATTTCTAATTTATCATTTAATGCCCCTACTCAACTGGACGCATTTGATGTGTGCCCTGCTAATAAAGTGCTTAATCTGTTAAGTCTTGAATTAGGGAAATTTTTTGATGCAGAAGGCCTTATGGCATCATCCGGTAGAATTGATGAGCAGCTTTTCAATCAACTCAATGAGTTGCCGTATTACAAACAAGCATATCCCAAGTCGCTTGACAATTCATTTGGCATCGACATTGTATATCCACTTATTAAATCCCACTCAATTCCAGTTATAGATGCACTGGCAACCTATGTTGAGCATATTGCATTCCAACTTAGTTCATCTATTGGCATGATCCATACTAAGCACAACTTGCCTATTTCTAGGCGAAAGTTACTTGTTACAGGTGGGGGAGCTTTCAATGATTATTTAATAGCTAGAATCGAACATCATTTAGCACCTTATTCAATTGAAATAATACTTCCAGACGAAAAAACAATTCAATATAAGGAAGCACTCATAATGGGATTTTTAGGAATATTGAGATGGCGTGAAGAGGATACAGTTATGTCTTCTGTTACAGGGGCTTTGAGAAATAGTATTGGCGGGGCTTTATGGATGGGTGGGCATTAGCTTATGAAATGATTAGCAACATGATACCTGCTGCAATCATTAATAGTAGTGAAGTTGCTCCAAGGATATTAGACCATCTTCCATTGGTGTAATCGCCCATAATTTTTTTATTATTACTTACTAATAAAATCACGAAAATGATTAGAGGCGCGGTTAATCCATATATTATGGCAGTGACCACTAGCGCTTTAACAGGAGATACTCCAGTGAAATTTATAGACATGGCTATCAGTATCGATAGGATCATGATGAAATAAAATCCCTTTGCTTCTCCAAATTTTTTATTCAATCCTTCTTTCCAGCTAAATGCTTCACTGACCATATATGATACTGAACCAGCCAGCACTGGAATAGCTAGCATGCCCGTTCCTAGTACACCCACCGCAAATAGTAAATAGGTTAATTTTCCTGCAAGTGGTTTCAGTGCAAGGGCAGCTTGATCAACTGTTTGTATCTCTTTGATGCCACTACTGTGCAATACCGTTCCAGTAGAAAGGATGATGAAAAAGAAAACAAGGTTAGAGAAAAATATCCCTGTCTTTACATCGGTTTGCATTTCATGTATAATCTTTTTATCTACTATTAATTTTTTCTCTTCCATTTCTTCTACTTCCATTGAAGTTTGCCAAAAAAATAGATAAGGAGATATGGTAGTTCCGAGTATTCCTATCACGATTAATAGATATTGCTTGTTCCATATAATGTGCGGTACAAATGTTGATTTCAATACTTGATGCCAATCTTGCTTAGTGAGAAATGGAACGATGATGTAGCATAAAAGGGAAAGGCAAAACCATTTTAAATAAAATGCAATTTTAGCGTAAGGCAAAACAATAATATAGTAAGATAGAAATAGTCCTATACAGGTGCTGAAAACGGATGATGGAATGCTCGGTATGAGCATGTTTGCCACGGCTCCCATTCCTGCTAAATCTGCTCCAATATTTAATACTATTGCAGTAAAGCTAACCAGAACAATGCACACTACTAGCCATCTAGGATAAAATGCTTTAATGGTTCCTATCAGTCCTTTTTTAGTAACTAATCCAATACGGGCACACATCTCTTGCAGTGCCGCCATCAATGGAAAGGTAAATACCGCTGTCCATAATGTATTTAATCCAAATAATGTTCCGGCTTGAGAATAGGTTGCAATGCCTGATGGGTCATCATCGCTTGCTCCTGTGATTAAGCCTGGTCCAAAGACCTGCCTAATTTTTTTGAGTAGTACATTTTTTGTTGAGCGAATGGACATGCTGTTTTTATTTAGCAAAGACTAGCTGTATATATTTATTAATATACCTAATGAGAGAAAGCTTATTATAAAATAAAACCGGACAATGCTGTCCGGTTTTATTTTTAGGAGTTTATCAATATCCCCATTTTTTCATGATGTCAAGGTCTTCTTTTGCACTATCAATAGGTGCTTGTCCTTGATAAGACTCTTGCTCAACAATGAAGTGCTTTGTACCCCATTTTTTACCTAAGTCAATGATTTCTTTTACAGGAACTATTCCTTTACCGAGTATTGTAGATTCAAATTCATCGTTCCCCTCTGTAGATTTGATTTCGTCTTTAACGTGCATAGACTCAAATCTACCTGGATATTTTTTCATAATATCCAATGCTTTTGCTCCTCCATTAATCATATTTCCAATATCCAACTGCTGCATAACTAAGTTAGGGTCTGTCTCACTTAAAATAATATCATATAGGGATTTGCCATCCAATTGTTCTCTAAACTCGAAATCATGGTTATGGTATCCGAATTTCATTCCTGATTTTTGGCAGAGCTCTCCTGATTTATTAAATACATTAAGAAAAGCCTTAAGTTCATTTACGTCTTTTCTCATGCTTTCTTCAATAGATGGACTGATCACGAAAAGTTGACCCATGGTTGCGGCGTCTTCTATGGTATATTTCCAGCTATCGGTAAAATCTTTCTTGGAGGCATCCCAATGCTTAGGGCTCATTACCGTATGTCCACTTGGCATCTTCATACCAAGGTCATTAAGAATCTTTTTAAATTCTGTTGCAGTCCAACCATAAAATTTTCTGTCTACATAATTAGCATGCTCAACATGCTTATATCCCATGGCGGAAAGCTTTTGTAGCGTTCCTAGCGGATCAGCTTTCATGTCGGCTCTTACTGAATACAGTTGAATGCCTGTTAATTGGCCCTTTTTAGTAGCCGCAAAAATTTGCTCTTGTAAAAATGCTGTGCCAATGGCTGTAAGCGCAGCAGAGTAAATAAATTTTCTTCTAGATTGTTTCATCGTATATTTTTTTTCTGAATCAATGATAGCATTAAGTTACGAAAATCAAACTGATTCTGTTATAAATGAATGAATTGCAAATTTAGGGTTTAAGAAATCGAGCAGTTCTGCTAGATTTACATTGTCGCATTTTTTTTGGAATTCCAGCATAAACTAATTTGCCTCCTTCGTCTCCTGCTTCTGGGCCAAGTTCAATAACCCAATCGGCAGATTGTATGACATCAATATTGTGTTCAATAACGATAATAGAATGGCCCTGGTCAATTAAGGCATTAAATGATTTCAATAATTTTTTGATGTCATGGAAGTGCAATCCAGTTGTAGGCTCATCAAAAATAAATAAAATCTTATCCTGATGACCTTTCCCTTTACCGAGAAAGCTTGCTAGTTTAACCCGTTGTGCCTCACCACCTGATAGTGTATTGCTTGATTGACCAAGTTTTATATATCCTAATCCTACATCACTGAGGGGTTTTAATTTATTGGATACATCTTTTTCGTCGATGAAAAATTCAATTGCGTCATCAACGCTGAGTTGTAGAATTTCAAAAATGTTTTTATTTTTATACTGCACTTCCAGCACTTCCTCTTTGAATTTTTTTCCACTACAACTTTCACAAACTAAGTGTACATCGGCTAGAAATTGCATTTCAACGGTTTGTTCTCCTTCTCCTTTGCAAGCATCACACCGTCCTCCATCTACATTAAATGAAAAATGCTTTGGTAAGTATCCTCTTATTTTGCTTAAGGATTGAGAAGCAAAGAGGTCTCTGACGCCATCCCATGCTTTAATATAGGTAACAGGGTTGCTTCGGGATGACTTGCCGATAGGATTTTGATCAATCATTTCAACATGTTTAATTAGATCAATGTCTCCTGATATGGCTTTATGTAACCCTGCTTTTTCAGAAATTCCGGTGATATTCTTTTCAAGTGCGGGGAATAGTATTTTTTTGATAAGTGTAGTTTTTCCGCTTCCACTAACTCCACTCACTACAGTTAATATACCTAGGGGAAATTCAACATCAATATGTTGAAGGTTGTTTTCCGAGGCGCCAAGCACTTGTATGGATTGCGTCCATTTCCTTACTTCTTTGGGGGGATCAATTTTTTCGTCACCTCTCAAGTAAGCGCCGGTTAAACTTCGGGGTGACTTAATTAATTCATCATAATTGCCTGCAGCTACTACTTCACCTCCGAGGTGGCTAGCAAATGGCCCCATATCAATTATATAATCAGACTCCCGCATAATCTGCTCATCATGTTCAACCACCACAACGGTATTCCCAAGATCGCGTAGGTTTTTCAATACTTTAATCAATCGTTCTGTGTCACGACTATGCAATCCGATGGATGGTTCGTCAAGAATATATAGAGAGTTGGTTAGGTTGCTGCCTAAACAACGGGTAAGTTGTATTCGTTGACTTTCACCTCCGCTAAGGCTATTGGCCAATCGCTCTAGTGTTAGGTATCCAAGTCCAACATCAAGCATGGTCTCAAGGCGTTGCGAGAGTTCTAGCATGATTCGTTTTGCTACTGCCGATTTGTAAGTGCTGAGTTTTAAATTTTTGAGCCAATCCGCCAAGTCTCTAACTGGCATTCTACAAAGTTCTCCTATATGAAGGCTGTTTATTTTTATATACAGTGCCTCTTGTCTCAGCCTATATCCCTGACAGTCGTGGCAAATTGTTCTACCCCTATATCTCGATAGCATGACCCTAAACTGAACCTTATAGAGATTCTCTTCAACTTCTTTAAAGAAATCATTAATTCCGTGTGCGTGTTTATTCCCTTTCCAGAGAACATCTTTTTCTGCTGCGGTAAGTTCTGAATATGGTCGGTGAATAGGGAAGTCGAAATGCTTAGCCCCTTTTATAAATTGCTCTCTCCACCAATTCATCTTTTCTCCTTTCCAAGGTGCAATGGCGCCATCAAAAACGCTTAGTCGTTGATCTGGCACAACAAGATCTGCATCAATGCCAAGTACTTGAGAATATCCTTCGCAAGTAGGGCAGGCCCCATAGGGGTTATTGAAAGAAAATAAATTGGGAACAGGTTCTTCAAATTTGATGCCATCTAACTCAAATTTATTTGAATACCTGATTGGTGATTCGTCATTTCGCTTTAAATACAAAATGCCTT
>CAJBBV010000110.1 GCA_903951405.1 uncultured bacterium | reverse complement strand
TTAAGGGTTTCTGCGTCCATGGGCTTTTTATCTATTAAAACAACGCATTATACATTTAAATGGCTAGTTAATTTTCTGTCATATATATGTCACAATTTATCCATAAACTAGCCCCTGATTCACTAACTTAAAACAAATCCAGGAGCTTTTATGAAGTCTAACAAAATCAAGAACTTAGGTTTAGCAGCTTTAGTTGCTTCCACCTTTGCATTTTCATACAACATCCATGCAGCAGATAAAACAATTGCCATCGATGGCTCATCTACTGTTTACCCAATTACCGAAGCTGTAGCTGAAGACTTCCAAAAGAAAACAGGCACTAAAGTGACTGTAGGTGTTTCAGGTACAGGTGGTGGCTTTAAAAAATTCTGTCGCGGTGAGACGATGATCTCAAATGCATCACGCCCTATCTCTAAAAAAGAGATGGACATGTGTGCTGAGAGTGGCATCACTTATATCGAATTACCAATTGCTTATGACGCTTTAACTGTAGTCACAAATAAAGGTAACGACTGGGCATAATCAATGACTGTTGCTGAGCTTAATAAAGTATGGATGTCAGGCAGTTCTGTTAAAAACTGGAAGGATGTCAATCCTGCTTGGCCTAGCCAACCTATGAAATTGTTTGGCCCAGGTGCTGATTCAGGTACGTTCGACTATTTCACAGAAGCAATTAATGGCCGTGCTAAATCATCTCGCTCTGATTACACAGCTTCTGAAGATGACAATGTCTTGGTGACAGGTGTTTCAGGCGACAAGGGTGGCTTAGGTTACTTTGGTTTAGCTTACTACCTCGAGAACAAAGACAAGCTTAATGCTGTTGCAATTGTTGCTAAAGATAAAAAAGATGCTGTGCTTCCTTCTGAAGCAACTGTTATGGATGGCACATACCAACCATTAGCGCGTCCTTTATTCATCTATGTCAATGGTACTAAAGGTGCTTTTGATAAAGACGTGAAAGCATTTGTTGAGTACTATCTAGCTAATGCGCCAAAGCTAGTGAAAGAAGTTAAATACGTTCCGCTTAATACTTCAGAGTACGCAGCGGTATCTAAACATTGGCAAGGTAAAAAAGCTGGTTCTGGCTTCAATGGCACTGCTGAAGTAGGTTTAAAAATTGAAGACCTTATCAAGCGTATTAAAGACTAAGCACTGAAAGGCCTTTAAAGCAAGTAAGTAACGATTAAAAAAGGCGGCACAAAGACCGCCTTTTTTAACTTTGAAACGATACAATCATTTTTAAGTAACTCAATCATAGAAAAAAATAAATTGACAACCACTCAATTAAAAGACCCGCCGATTAGTAAAAGACTTGCTAAAAATATTAAGCGAAACTTTGTTGAGCGCGTCATCGAAATTATTCTGATGTTTGCAGCGCTTGCTGCTACATTTATTACGATAGGCATTGTTTATATTTTAGTGACTGAAGCCTCAGGATTTTTTAAAGAGGTCAGTATTATCGAATTCTTAACGAGTAGGCAATGGAGCCCGCTCTTTGAAGATGCGCACTACGGCATTCTTCCCCTTATATCAGGCACACTCACTACATCTTTTGTGGCTCTCAGTATCGCGATTCCGATTGGAACAGTTGCCGCTATCTACCTTTCTGAATTTGCATCCCACAAAACACGTGAGACTGTGAAACCTGTATTAGAACTTCTTGTAGGTGTCCCTACAGTGGTGTTTGGTTACTTTGCCCTTCTTTTTGTAACACCCTTACTCCAAAAATTAAATCCTGACTTGCCCACATTTAACATGCTAGGGCCCGGTATCGTCATGGGGGTCATGATTATTCCCTATATTGCATCGGTGGCTGAGGACGCTATGAGAGCGGTACCTATGAATATGCGCGAAGGCTCTTACGCGATGGGAGCCACTAAATTTCAAACGGCTATTCGTGTCGTAACCCCTGCTGCAACCTCCGGCATTATTGCTGCCTATATTTTAGGTATCAGCCGCGCAGTGGGTGAAACGATGGTCGTTGCAATCGCAGCAGGCCAGCAACCTACTTTTACATTCAACCCATTAGAAGGAGCTGCCACAATCACAGCGTATATTGTGCAGGTAGCGATGGGGGACTTACCGCATGGAAGCTTAGGCTATCAAAGTATTTTTGCAGCCGGCATGGTGTTATTCGTGATTACCTTTGTGTTCAACATACTCGGTCACATGGCAAGAAAACGATTTGCGGAGAGGTATTAATTCATGGAGCAAAGTAAAGTGGATGCAGAACATAGTTTAATCAAACCTAAAACGCTCGAAGAAGTGCGCGCCATGATTCGCTCTCATAAGCGTAACGACTTTATTTTTTCATCTATTGGTTTATTGACCATCACGTTCGCACTCCTCACATTACTTATTCTGTTTGTAGATCTTGT
>CAJBBV010000109.1 GCA_903951405.1 uncultured bacterium | reverse complement strand
TCCTTGCTAATTCCTTTAACATATATATTTATAATTTTGCGTAGGGTGATTGTAAAGAGGAGATTGCGGCAGAGGAAGACGATGAAGCAGAGAAAGACGAGGAAGTAGAGGAAGACGACGAGGCAGAGGAAGAAGACAAAGAAGCAGAGGAAGACCACAAAGTAGATGAAGACGACGATCGTAGCAGAGGAAGACGTCGGTTGAACTGAGGAATTAAGCCGTCATTTTTGAAGAACCAGGACATGGATTGTATACGACACAATTGATGCAAGAGCGGGTAGTCTAGTAGTCGTAGGTTTTTTTTTCATTGTTAATGAATATAACCAAATTAAATAGCAGCAACTTTATATGACACTTGTTTAAAGTTATATTTACCGATCAAATCGAATTTGAAAAAGAATGCACTATTTATTGCATTATGGAAAAACGTTTTTAAACCAGTCAAGTTTATACACAATGCGTTCACTTACACGTTCCACAATGCACAGAACCAAAATTCAAATTTCACATCGCATCAAAATATAGTTTTGAACATGGCGAACAAAGAAGACACGGAAAGCCTGAAGAATCTTGAAATATTTAAGCATAACGTATCAAAGTTCAAACTTTATTTAACTGCGTATGAATCATTTTATCAGAATTTAGCTAAGCCTTATTTTCTAAAGATAAGCCATGACAAAGAAGCACGAAAAATCCAATATAAAGGATTAAAGCTGGCTGATATGCAGTTCAATGGCAAAAATTTACCTGCGGATGGCTGGCAGCTAATGGAAGATCATACAAAAATAGGATACATGTTTATTTGCGCTCACAACTTCTTAGTCAATGCTTATGGCATTATTTACGACAAAAAGGAAAACGCTAATTCTCAAGTATCGCTGCACGAAAAATTTGCAAAAAAAAGAAAACTTCAAGATGTGGTCATTAAGTGGGGAGATGATATTAATGAGAAGAGAAAGGTTTTGACTTCTTGTTTGAATGAACTTACAAGCGAAGATGATCTGGGGAACAAGAGAGTCCAATTTGAATTTCTAAGTGGAGCTACATCATTTGTTGAGAAAACCTACATTGAAAAGTGGGAACTATACACTTTTCGAATAGGCGGTCAGAAAACTGTTGAGAATGAGACATTGTTTTGGGCAGATTTACTCCTATCTAAAGTTTTAAGATGGGAAAAGGATACAACCACTCGTTTATGGTCAATTCCCTTTATGGCCACCAATTCAAATACTAAGCGAGGATCCTCCAAATCGTCTACCGAATCGCAAAGAAAAAAGATTTTAATAGTCGACTCCAGCGATGAGGAATCGGATTTTGAAGAGGAGCCTAAAAAAACATCCTCTGCAGACGTCATATCATCAACTGTCGGCGAATCTACTGCTCTGTCAGATTCTCTTTCGAAATCGGTATTTACTGAGGACGCCTCAAGCGGCGGTGACGACCCTAAGATTGCATCTAATTCCAAAGATGATGGCTTCTCATCATCTTCACAGTCTAAGCCAACCTCGAACCCAGAAGAAGGCGTCGATGATGGTGTTGTTAAATCAAGCGAACCAAGTGAATCCTCTTTATCAACTTTAAAAAGGAAACGTGTAGTAGATGATGATGATGATGATGGTGAAGAATCAGAAAAAGAGGACGAGTTTGCGGAACCAGAGGAAGAAGTAATCTTTGACGACAAAAACGCAGTTGTCCAACTCACCAATTTTACATATGATTCCGTCAACCTCAACACGGACGATTCAACAACAACATTTCTTGTTGACGAATTTAAGCAAATGTTTATTCAGCTAGTAGACCATAGATATGAAATGGTTACTGATGAGTTCACTGCTTCAATGGAACTTTTGATGAAATTCGTTCAATGCAAACAGCGTTTTTCCAGTTTCTTCATCATGTGCGAGTCAATCCCAGAAACATATGCACAAAAAAAATTCAACATAGAAAAGAGAAAATGTGAATCAGAGAAAGAACTTGAAGATCTTAACAAATGGAAAAGATATTTAATCGTAATGGGAGAGAAATACTTGACCAAATTCGGTACCCTACTGCTAAGGTTTTTCAAAGACTATCGGAAACTGAAAGAAGGGGAAGATGCAACTTCTGCTATCGATAATCATTTTGGCGCGGTAACTCCTCTAGTAAAACAACGATATGTTGAAGTTCTTAATAATCATGATGTTCGAGCAATGATACGCTCAGTTTCCATGGCCGACGAGATGTTTATGCGCTTCGTAGAAATGAAAGATTTTAAAACGTGTCGCTGTTACTTGGTTGACCATTTCGTAAAGAAATTTCTAAAATACGACATTGAGGAAATCAGATCAGACGAAACCAAAGAATATATCTTGAAGATTATGAAAAATATTTCAAAATACAAGGATTCTAATATGAATGTTAACGACAGAAAAGTTGAAGCAATACATAAAGTTCTTGTTCAAGTTTTAGATCCTGAAACTCACAAAGATTTTAAAACTGACTTGTCTGATATTCCACTTTGTTCACGACTAAGATCTAGCACAACGTTTAATGAAACCGACTACAGCGGCATGGTGGGGTCAACATCAAAAGTATTGAAGGCACGTAATGTAAGTAACAACGCAACCGCCACCTCTAGTTCTATTCTCTCAGCAGCAAAAGCAAGTCAATTATCATCCAAGTCAAGTGGAGCAAATACATCAGCCACCTCTAGGGCTACGCGATCAGAAGAAAGAGCTGCAGCATTGGTTGTACATGCGGAGTCGCAATCATCATCCAAATCAAGCGGAGCAAATACATCTGCCACCTCTAGG
>CAJBBV010000108.1 GCA_903951405.1 uncultured bacterium | reverse complement strand
CCGTTGATCCCGTTCCCGTCATCGAAGCATAACGGGCACCAGCTGTATATAGTTTTTCTTTAATCTCCTGTATTGCAGGGTGTATTTCAAAAACCGGTTTCTCAAAATCGTTGAAAAGGGAATCTTTCCATTGGTTTACCGGTAGGTTTATGATCTCTGAATAGGGGTGCGCTGCTGCGCTAGGTGAAATATTTCTAAATGCGTCAGCGGTACTAACGTGTATGCCGGGGTTAATTAGGATAATCCCATAACCAGATAAGTCAATATCAACCTCATGTAGAATCTCTCCTCTACCTTCTGCAAAGGCAGGTTTGTTGTCTATGAAAAATGGACAATCACTTCCCAATTGCAACGCGTATGATTTCATTTTTATGGAATCAAGTCCAAGATTGAATTTCTCATTCAACAACTTAATCATGTAGGCTCCATCTGAAGAACCGCCACCTAGTCCAGCACCCATGGGGATATTCTTATGAAGATGAATAGAAATTGCAGGTATCTCCGGAAAATCTTTTTTCAATAGCCTGTAGGCTTTTATACAAAGATTTTTTTCTTCTTCTCCTTGGATGATTTTTCCCGAAGTAGAAAGTTGAACTTCTTGGTTAGACGGTTGGTTATCATTTATTACCTCCAGAACGTCGTAGAATGGGATCGGATAAAAGAGGGTTTCAATATTATGATACCCGTCATCTCTTTTGGAAACAACACTTAGTCCTAAATTAATCTTGCAGTTTGGAAATATGATCATTTAATAGATAAAGTATTAATATGACTTCACTATATGACTTATTTCAACAGTGTAGTATGCGTATCCTTGTTCTTTGCCAAATTGCTTTGCTATGATATGGCCGTTATTAGCAGACCAATTAGCTATATCTTCTAATGTTTCCCAATAAGAGATGCTTACCTTTTCTTCGTCATTAGAGAAGTCTTTTACCTTAATGAATCCCTTTTGGCCTTTTACTGAAGTATTAAGCGTTTTAGAATGATGTTTATATTCCTCATTCGGCATGCCTGGATTAAATTGATACGTAAAAATGACTGCGTACATAATATGAAATATTATTTTCGAGCGTTTATCTCATCTCGAATCGTAATGGCTCGGATATAGTCTTCCTGTTCTAATACTTCATTGAGTAGGGTGTGCAGCTCTTCTAATGACAGTGACTTAAGGTCAACATTACTCTGCGATGTTGACAGTGTTGATGTCGCTACTTTTTTTGTATCCCCTGTACTTTCTGTTTTTTCAGATTTATCAACCCCAGCTATTTCGAAAATATTTTCATAAATATAGATAGGGCATCCAAAGCGAACCGCTAAGGCAAGTGCATCGGACGTACGGGAGTCGATTTCAATAGTATCAGTGTCTGTGCTGCATAATAACTTTGAGTAGAATATGCCTTCTTGTAAATCAGAAATGATTACTTCATGCAAGTCAATGTTAAATGCCAACATGAAATTTTTCATTAAATCATGTGTGAGCGGACGAGTAGGCTTCATGTGTTCTAGCGCTACTGCTATGGCTTGTGCTTCAAATCCACCAATCACAATTGGAAGGCGTCTGAGGCCATTCACTTCGCCCAAGACCACAGCATAGGAGTTGGTTTGGGTTATCGAATGCGACAAGGCAATAATTTCCAATTCTAACTTCTTCATATTCAAGGCGAATTTAATCCAATTTTTTTAGTGAATTCTGTTCAAAATTGAGTCGATTCATTTTGTAATAACCATTTCAATGTATGAGGCTGGTTAATTGTTATTTTTTTAATTGTTTTATGGCTTCAATCATTTTGGGAACAACCTCAAACGCATCTCCAATGATGCCATAATCTGCGGCCTTAAAAAATGGGGCTTCCGGATCTTTATTGATTACGACAATTGTTTTGCTCCGGTTAACCCCTGCTAGGTGTTGAATGGCTCCAGAGATTCCAATCGCAATGTATAAATCTGGTGCAATCGCTAAGCCGGTTTGCCCAACATGTTCATGGTGCGGACGCCAGTTCGAATCAGCAACAGGTCTACTACATGCCGTGGCGGCACCGAGTAATTTTGCTAACTCTTCAACCATCCCCCAATTTTCAGGTCCTTTTAGGCCTCTACCTGCGCTAATCACTTTGTCTGCTTCAGCAAGTGAAATTTCACCTGCCATTCGATTTACTTTTTTGATTTTAATGGAGCTAGGTATTGTTGCAGTAGTAAATGGAATTACTTCAGCAGCACCAGTAGATTTAATGATTTCAAATGCATTTTGGTTTAGAGAAATAATCTTCTTGGGGGATAGAATTGTTACATCGGCAAATGCCTTTCCTGAAAAGACCGTTTTTCTCACGGTAAATTCGTTTGTTAAGTCAGGTAATGCAACTGCACCAGTAACCAATCCGGCTTTCATTCGAACAGATAATCTTGGTGCGACTCCTTTTGCGGTAAGGGTATTTGAAAAAATAATCACATCGGCTTGATGTGCATCCACTGCCTGGCTGATGATTGCAGCCATAGATTTTGTATCGGACGCTATAATTGCTGTATCATTGGCGTGTACGACTTTTTTTATGCCATATTCTCCCAACTGACTCAATGGGGCTGCGGTTGGTCCAACTACTAAGGCTATTGCCTCTGTATTCAGTTTCCCTGCCAAGGCCACTCCATAAGAGACGGCTTCCAAGGATGATTTTTTTATCTTGTCTTCACTATGTTCTGTAAATATAATGACGGGCATAAATGTATGTTTAGTTAAATGACTTTGGCTTCCTCGCGCAGCAGTTGTACTAATAGTTCTGGTGTTTCGGCTGGGATGAGTTTAACACCAGATTTAGCAGGTGGCAATACGAAGGCCTTGGTTGTTGTTAGTTTTTCAGCTGATTGAGGTTCTTTAACAGCAAGAGGTTTTGTTCTAGCCGCCATAATGCCCCGCATGTTTGGAATTCTTGCTTCAGCCATGCCTTTCTGACACGAGATTACCAATGGGAAGCTGATTTCTGCCTCTTCTTCTCCTCCTTCGATTTCTCTTGTTACGATGGCCTGGGTAGGTTCAATATTAAGCTTTGTCGCCAAACTTATGAATGGCATATCTAGCAGTTCAGATACCATGGCACCAATGGATGAGCCATTGTGATCGATTGTTTCTTTTCCAGTTAAAATCAAATCATAGCTGCCTTCTTTCGCAACAAAGGCAATTTGACTTGCAATGAAGTATGGATCTTCTTCAATAGAGTTTACTCGAATGGCTTCATCTCCCCCTAGGGCTAGGGCCTTTCTGATGATCGGTTCTGTTTCCGCTCCACCGATGGTTACCAAATGTATGCCGATTGAAGCATCTTTCTCCTTAAGTTCAATAGCCCTGACCAGAGCATACCACTCATCATACGGATTGATGATCCATTGTACTCCTTCCGTAGCAAATTTCGTGTTGTTATCTGTGAAGGCTATTTTTGCAGTGGTATCTGGTGTTCTGCTGATACAAACAAGTATCTTCATTATATCGATTATTAATTGAGTTAAAGGTTGTCGAAACAGCCATTGTTTACAAATATACCCCTGACATACTGAATATTTTCAGCAGGGTTAAATAAATTATCCCCAATGGACCGTATCGCATTTTTAACCGGTTTTATTCAATCAAATCCACATGATTTGTTCAGCAAGCATGCATTGGCATTGGAATGGATTAAGCAAGGGGATGATCAAAATGCATTGAAACTGTTTCATGAAATCTTTTCAATAGATCCCCTATACGTGGGGTCGTATTATCATATGGCAAAACTACAAGAACGGAAGCAGGATCTTCAGGCTGCTGTGGAGACGTATACCTTAGGCATCAAAGCGGCAGAATCTATTCAGGATCAACATGCATTACGTGAACTAAGGTCTGCATTACAACAATTAACTGACGAAATGGAGGGATATTAATATGTCTTTAGAAAATAACCCCTCTCCTTTTTTTGATCGCTTTAAACAGCATATCAATTCTGCTACCTTATGGAAGTCCGATGACCAGCTATTTCTAGCATGTAGTGGGGGAGTGGATTCTGTGGTTTTGGCACACTTACTTAAATCAACCGGAGTCCAATTTGAGCTCCTCCATTGTAACTTCAATTTGCGTGGAGCTGAAAGTAATCGTGACGAAGAATTTGTTCGGGCACTTGCGGTGCAATTGGGTAGCTCTCTACAGGTAAAATCATTTGATACGAAAAGCGAAATGCAGCAACTTGGCAAGGGCGTTCAAGAAACGGCTAGGATGCTCAGGTATAATTGGTTTCATGAAGTAGTAAACTCGGCCAACCCAAAAGAGGGTAACAGCTGGTTGCTCACAGCGCATCATCAAGGGGATCAAGTTGAAACGATTTCCATGAATTTTTTTAGGGGTACTGGGATAGCGGGGTTTCATGGCATTCTTGAAAAATCAAATCAACTCATCAGGCCTTTATTGTCGTTTACACGAGAAGAAATTCTTGAGTATGCAGCATCTCAGCAAATCAGTTGGGTAGAAGATCATACGAATGCAGATGTTCACTACACGAGAAATCTTTTTAGGCATACCATCTTGCCAGAGATAAAAAATATTTTTCCTGAAGTGGAGATGAACATAATCAATACTGCTAAACGACTCAGTGAAGTAGAATTTCTTTACCGAAAGCAAGTAGATAAAATTATTAGTGGGCTACTTGAAAAAACGGGGACAGGATTTAAGGTGCCGGTTAAAAAATTAATGATCACTGAACCACTCGACACCATCTTGTATGAATTATTCAAGACGTTTGGATTTTCGGTTGAGCAGTCCTATGAATTAAAAAAACTGTTTACTGCATTAAGTGGAAAGTATATCCAATCGCATTCTCATCGGGTATTGAAAAATAGAGATTGGTTATTGATTGATGCCATCAATAATGCTGAGCCTGAAATAAAAGTAATTGAAGAGGGGCGAAATGAAATTTCATTTGATGGAGGGAAATTAAATTTTAAGGCCATTACAGGTGATTCTAAAACAACACCTAATCCCAATCAAGCTTTCATCGATAATCGATATGTTGTATATCCCTTATTGTTAAGACCATGGAAGCCGGGTGATTATTTCTATCCATTGGGTATGAAAAAGAAGAAAAAAATTGCTCGATTCCTGACTGACATAAAACTTTCAAAAAAGGAAAAAGAAAATCAGTGGGTACTTGAGTCGGATAGAAAAATCATTTGGGTTGTTGGCAGAAGAATTGATGATCGCGTAAAAGTTAATCAAGCAACAACCCATGTTCTGTTTATTGAGCTTTCGGTTTAAGCGCTCCATACCAAAAGGATGATCTAAGACCTCGCCCTTAGTAGCAAGGATAATAACTACTAGAAACTCTGGATAAAGTATTGCAGCAAGTCAACATGCGCTACAATCTTTGCTGCAATATAGGTGAACAGAATTCCATATACGCCACCCCAAAAATGTGCGCTATGTCCAATATTTCCAGTTCCTTTTTTAGCGAGTGATGCAGAAAGTGCAAGAAAACAAAGTCCAAAAATATAGCCAGGTATTTTAAACGGTATGAAGAAAAATTGAATGGGCATTTTAGGCTGAATGGTGATGGCTGCAAATATTACAGCAGACACTGCTCCTGAGGCACCAAGTGAACGATAGAATGCTTTGTTCTGATAGGTGAAATAGTCAGGCAGCACGGCAAAAATAAGTGCAGTAATATATAATGTGGCAAATAGTCCGCGCGACATATCGCCAAACACTGCTTTATATAAATACGATTCCAATGCAACTCCAAATGAGTAGAATGAAACCATGTTGAAAATCAAATGCATGGCATCTGCATGCAGTACACCATTGGTGATAAAGCGATAGTATTGTTTTCGTCCTTTGATCATGTAAGGCCAAAAGAGGAGGTCTTCTCTCAAGTGCTCTTTTGAAAAAGCTGGAATAGAAACAGCACAGGTAATCAATATAATTAGGAATGTTATAGTCATTTAGGTGAAATTAATTTATCGGTGATGATATTTTTCATTTTTAATAATAGTATACGCCCTGTAAATCTGCTCTGAAAGAATAAGTCGTACTAGTTGATGCGGAAAGGTTAATGGAGAAAGCGACCAGGTATGGTTAGCTCTTTTAAGAACTGAATCATCTAATCCGAAGGCTCCGCCAATTAAAAAAATCAACTTTTTGATGCCTAGGTTTCCTTGTTTGATGATGAAGTCGGATAGGTTAATGGAACTCATTTCCTTGCCATATTCATCCAATGCAACAAGGACATCTTCCTTATCAAGCTTATCTAGTATTACTTTTCCTTCAGCTTTCTTTAAATCAATTTCACTTAGTGTACTGGCGTTTTTGGGCACAGGAATAATCTCCCATTTTGCAGGGTTATATTTGGTGATCCGCTTGGTGTACTCTTCAATAGCTTCTTTTATAGCCGGATCATGTTGTTTTCCTATACTCCAGAATTCGATTTTCATATTACACTGCAAAGAAAATCAATATTAATGATATTGTTTGTTTCCGAACGGAAAGCATTAGTTAATTTCGGCAACTTTATCCATCCTTTTTCTTAATTTACTTATATAGTTCTCTTTGCCAATAGAGGATTATGTTGATTTATTCATTCAGCTATATTTCAAAATTTTAAAGTTCTTATACGATGTTGAAAATCATTTATTTTTTCATTTACCTACTTCCTATTTATTCAATTGCTCAGCAACTCCCAACGATTGAGGAAAAAACAAAAGGATATGCTAAACACGAAGGGTTTATTAATTTCTTTTGGGATGATGTAAATGGAAAAATATGGATGGAGGTATCTAAGTTTGATTCAGAATTACTTTACGTGACTTCATTGCCTGCTGGGTTAGGCTCAAATGATATTGGCTTAGATCGTGGACTTTTAGGCGGAGGAAGGGTGGTGAAATTTTCTCGCGTAGGCAAGAAGATATTGATGACAGAGCCAAATTATCGTTATCGTGCTAATACATTAGCTGTAAGAGAGAAGATTGCTGTGGAGCAATCCTTTGCTCAGTCTGCCTTGTGGGGATTCACTGCTGAAGCTGAGTCTAATGGTGTTGTATTGGTTGATGCCACTGATTTTCTTACTCGGGATGCCATGCAGACGGCCAACAGAATTAAAAGTACACAACAAGGAAATTATGCTCTTGATAAATCACGATCAGCTATCTATTTTCAATCGTGTAAAAATTTTCCACTCAATACGGAGTTAGAATCTACTATAACTTTAGTAAACACGGATGGTATTAGTGGAGGGTATGTAGAGTCGGTAACCCCTTCTCCAGAAGCGATTACGCTCAGATTGCATCATTCTTTTGTGCAACTACCGGATGCAAATTATACACCTAGAATATTCGATCCGCGTTCAAGCTTTGGCAATAGTTCGTACTTCGATTATAGTACGCCTGTATCAGAACCCATTGAGAAGTTTGTAATAAATAGGCACCGGTTAGCTAAAAAAGATCCTGCTGCCGCAATGAGTGAACCTGTTAAGCCTATAATATACTACTTAGATAATGGTACTCCTGAGCCTATTCGCTCAGCATTACTTAAGGGGGCCTCTTGGTGGAATGAAGCTTTTGAAGCAGCTGGATATAAAAATGCATTTATCGTTAAGGTACTTCCAGATTCATGCGATCCCATGGACATTCGGTATAATATGATTAACTGGGTACATCGTTCAACACGTGGCTGGAGTTATGGGGCTAGTGTTGTTGACCCGCGCACAGGAGAAATCATCAAAGGACAAGTATCGCTTGGTTCTTTGCGGGTTCGTCAAGACTATATGATTGCACAAGGATTGCTTTCACCATTTTCTGATGAGGAGCAAAAAGATAATCCGATGCTCAAGATGTCATTGGAAAGATTGGAACAATTGTCTGCACATGAAGTTGGGCATACACTTGGACTCATGCATAATTATGCAGCAAGCACAGTTAATCGTTCTAGTGTGATGGATTATCCTCACCCATTAGTTCAACTGAACGGAAAAGGTGAAATCGATTTAAGTCATGCTTATGATGACAAGATTGGTGATTGGGATAAAGTGGCAATCACCTGGGGCTATGCAGATTTAAGCAACAGCAATAATGAAAAGGATTTACTAAATACGATTCTTACAGACGCTTCACGTAAAGGATTGCGCTATATAAGTGATCGTGATGCAAGGGCTCCAGGCGGTCTTCATCCAGATGCTCATCTCTGGGATAATGGTAATGACATCGTGAATGAACTTAATGTTGTTTCAACCATAAGAAAAACGGCACTTAAAAAATTCGGGATACACTCAATTCGAAAAGGGATGCCAATGGCTATGCTGGAAGATGTATTAGTCCCTATTTACTTTTATCATCGTTATCAAGTTGAGGCTGTTTCAAAACTCATTGGTGGGATGAATTACACATATGCATTAAAGGGTGATGGACAAATGGTTACAGCACCATTAGACAGGCAGAAGCAGGAGAGTGCGTTGAAGGCAATTTTGAAATGCATTGAACCTGAGTTTTTGGAGTTGCCTGCTAGTATTGCTTCATTGATTCCACCTCGTCCTGCCGGCTATGAATTCAACAGGGAACTATTTAAAAAGAGAACCGGACTTTCTTTTGATCAATTGTCTCCAGCAGAATCAGCGGCAGATTTGCCATTATCCTTTTTGTTTAACTCGGAAAGGGTCAACAGATTAGTTCAACAAGAATTAATAAGTGGCTATGGTTTTAGTGATATGGCATCAAGCTTAATCAATTCAACATTCAAGTCTGTTCGAAAAACGGGTATGCAAAAAGCAATACAGATGCAAACAGAACAAGTTCTGTTAACCTATTTACTTGCATCGAGTATTGATGCACAGCTTTCATATCCTGCGCGAGCAAAAGTTTCTAGTGTTTTACACGAGTTAAAGTTATACCTAGAGGGTATTAAAAAAACAACAAAGGATAGTTTGTATTTGGCCCATATAACCATGGCGCTTGATCGGTTCAATACACCAGAAAAGGCTAAGCCTACGGTCCACCTGATTCCTCCACCGGGTTCACCTATAGGTTGCGAAGATAATTATTGAGTTTTGTGTTTGTTTTTTTTCATGATGATTAACCCGCTGGTTAAGTCAATCAGAAAATGCAATACCATAGTTGGGTAGATGCTTTTTGAAACAATAAATATGCCCGAAAGGAGGGACGCGAAAATAAATATTTTAACTACGGATGTCCATCCTTGATAATAGTGTGCAAGGCTAAAAAGGATTGAAGGAGCTACTATGGCAATGATTGGAAAATTTGCGCCAACTTGGTTTGGAAGGAAGTAGGTCACCATAAATCCTCTGTAGATGATCTCTTCAAAAACGCCTGCACAAATACACAAAAGGATATAGGCAGGTAACTCACGTATTTTTTCAGGAAGGAATGATGATTTTTCAAACCAATCTTTTTCTTTAATGCCGTTTGATTTATTTAGTTCTTTTAGTGTGATGAAGAGGTCTAGCAAATACGCTATGACAAATAAGCTAATAATACCCCAAACCATTGGTGTGATTTCAATGGATTTCGTAAATCCAAGTTCGCTAAACGATCTGTTTTTTATTAGCCATAATACTAGCACAGTCGATCCGGAAATAGCCAGCATAATGCTATTTCCCAGGTAGAGCTTTTTCCTTGAAGTCGCATCAAATTGAATGGTCCCTCGTAATTTCTCACTTTGTAAACCAGACAAGAAGGGTAGCACAATCCCAAAAATCCAAATCAAACTGTGGTCTGGGAAGGAAGGAAAATTAATCATGAGGCTGTTGTGCTTTTGAAAGGGCAATCAATTTTTCATGAACAGCGATAACTTGTGTTGTCAATAAAGTCTTCTCGTCGTTCAGTAAAACAAAGTCGCACAATTTCATTTTGACCTGTTCATCCAATTGATTTTCCATTTTTTCAAGGATTAATTCCCTAATTGTATTGTCTCTCTTTATCGTACGATTTAATCGCATTGATTGGGGCGAGGATATACCAATGATATAATCAAAATTAGATTGTGTGCCACTCTCAAAGATGAGAGCAGCTTCTTTAATGGCATAAGGCGTAGTTTGTTTTTTCATCCATTCAATTCCGTCTTGAATAGTATATGGATGTACAAGGCTATTTATTAGGTGCAATTTTTCTTTGTCGTTGAAAATGATATCGGCTATGTATTTTCTATTCAACTTTCCGTCAACGAAAGCGTTCTCTGTGAAGTGCTCGATAAGTTGATTTTTAAGTATGGGGTTTGATTCCATTAAGCTTTTTGCAGCTATATCAGCTTGGTATACAGGGATGCCTAAAACTTCAAATATTTTCGAAGCAATGGTTTTGCCTGAGCCAATACCTCCAGTTAATCCAACGTTAAGCATGTTCAAATGTAATTAAAAAAGCCCGGAGGACTTCCGAGCTTTTTTTATGCATTAAGGAATGTATTATTTTACTGCTGTAGCATTTTTTTTCAATTGATCACTCCATTCCATGCTGATGGCAGATTTTTCAATTTTAAGAAAAGAGCCAGGGCTTACTTCGATTTGAATGGTGTTGTCGTCATTCACTTTATTGACTATGCCATGAATACCTGCGATAGTAACAATTTTTTCTCCTTTTTGTAATTCCTCTTGAAATTTCTTTGCTTTCTTGGCTTTTTGAGCTTGTGGTCTAATCATGAAAAAGTAAAACACAATAATCATACCGCCAAGTAATACAAGTTGCATAACACCAGCATTTGCAGGAGCCTGTAGTAAAATTGAATTCATCATTGTTTGTTTGTATTTGTTTTTAAAATTTATTTTGCTGCGATTACCTCAACATCAAATTTTAGGTCTTGAAGTCGACGTTCGGTGTTAAGAAGCACGGTTAACATTTTATGATTCATTCCGCCTCTATTTTTGCTATCAAATGTAGCGTTTATTGTGCCTATTTCACCAGGCGAAAATGGTTTTTGTGGTTTTTCTGCTATGGTACATCCACAGGACGCTGCAACATCAGATACAATCAACATTCTAGAGCCAGTATTTTTAAAGGTAAATCGAACATTAACCGTTGTTCCTTCGATTACTTTTCCTAGGTTTTGAACGGTGTCTGTCCATTCAACTGTGGTAGCTGGAATAGTTCTATCTATTCTATTTTCAAATCTAGTTTGTTTTCCTTTTTTTTGGAGTTTATTTACTCTACTCACCACAACGATTGAGAATGAAGCAAGTAAAAATAAACTTAGGATAATAACAGGTGATTTCATGTTAATGAATATGTGTGTAAAATTAACCTATTCAAGATGGTTTTTTGAAATCTACTTTATTGAGTTTTCCATCGGTGATCATTTCTTTGTGAATGTTATCAAGGATACCGTTGATGAAATGACCGCTTTGGTTTGTACTATAGCTTTTTGCGATATCTATATACTCGTTAATGGTCACTTTTGCTGGAATGGTTTCAAAAAACATCAATTCACAAACACCCAAGCGGAGGATAATCATATCCAACACGGCAATCCTGTCGGCATCCCAATTTTTTAATTTTGGAGTTATGATATCCATTGTTAATTGTTTTTTGTTGATAGCTGTTTTTAGTAGCGTTAAAGCGTATTCTCTTTTCTCATTTCCTACCAAGAGTTTAAAGTTGAATAACGTTGGTTTTGCTAAAAAATTCATCATCATTTGATATAGCATCTCGCTATCATCGTCCCATTGCACAAATCGTTCTTCGATGTATTCGGTGACATAGTCATCGGCCATGATGAGATCTGTGAAAACAAAGGTCAGGAGACTTTTCTCTGATTTTTTGTCGCGGCTTTCTGCGAGTATATAGGCTTTATATTCTTCTGATTCGATCAACTTTAGGTAGATCCTTTTTACAATGGCACTTTCTACCTGATTGCTAAAGCCTCTTTCTTTTACTCCTGAAGCAAAACCGGGAATTTCGAGTATGCTCCAAAGGAGTGTATTTCCTGCAATTTTTGTATTGATAGTCAAGTCTTCCTGTGAGGGTAAATGCTTTGATGCCTTATTTTTTGCGTGAATTTCAGCATACCTAGCTACCTCTGTGATGAGGAATACTAGAAAT
>CAJBBV010000107.1 GCA_903951405.1 uncultured bacterium | reverse complement strand
CTTCACTCAGTTTTACAATTCTATTTTCAAGCATTGATTTTTTTGCAGCTAAGGCGAGTAACATTGATTTTAGTCCATCTTCACCTGTTATAGGCATTGGCTTTTTTTGCTGTAAGGATTCAATAAAGGCAGTCATTTCCAATAAATAGGATTCTTCATACCTATCAATGAAAAAATCAAGGTTTCGTGATAATTGTACTCCTTGTTTACCGATAAATTGATTCGTTGTTTTGAGCGGGTTTTCTGCTTTCATCATCCCTTCAGAACCAAATACTTCAATTCGTTGGTCGTACCCATAACATGCATTTCGACTGCTTTCTATAATTACGGTTACATTATTTTTAAACGTTATCATTACATATCCTGTATCAATATCGTCAGCCTTGCCAATTTCTGGGTCTATTAAGTTAAATCCTCTTGCAAATACTTCTTCCACTTCGTCATCTACTAAATAGCCTGCCATATCAAAATTGTGTATGGTCATATCCATGAACAATCCGCCTGAAGCTTTAATATACGGTATAGGCGGTGGTGCGGGGTCTCTGCTAATAAAGTGTATGGATCGAAGCTGTCCGAGTTTCCCTTCAACGATACTCTGTTTAATTTCTTGGAAGTTAGGGTCCATGCGTTGATTGAAGGCAAGCATTAAGGGGACGCCTGCTTTTTTTACGATGGCTAATGTATCCCGCACTTTCTGTAAAGAAAGATCTAGTGGTTTTTCACAAAAAATTGCTTTTCCTGCTTTAGCACATTGAATGACATAATCTGCATGAACGTTAGTAGAAGTGCAAATGAGTATAGCATCAATATCAGGATGGTTAATCACTTCGTCTGCATTTGACGTAATCAATGGCACATTGAATTTTTCAGCAAATTTTCTTCCTTCTTCAGATGGATTCATGGCTGCTACTACCTCAACACCTTGAATTCGTGTACAGAGGTTTTCGAGATGAATTTTCCCGATTCTACCTAATCCGAGAATGCCAATTTTAACCATGAGATGAGTTTGAAATTTTAGAAATGCTCTTGAAGGTAAATTTAGTCTGTTTTACTTTTCAATTTCAGCTATATATAAGTAAAATTTTCGCTAATTTAAATGAATTATTAGGTCACTTATGTCTGTTACTTGCATGAAAAATAAGCATATTTTTTTTACGATAGGGGCAGTACTAATTTTTGTATATGCTTTTGTTGGGTGTAAACAATCCTATTCACCTGCCCTTGCAGACAAGGTAGATTTCAATTATGATATTCGGCCAATTTTGGTTCAAAAATGTTATTTGTGTCATGGACCAGATGCGAGTAGCCGAAAGGGCAATCTTCGCCTAGACACGTACGAAGGTGCAACAGCGTTAACCAAAAATGGAGAAAAAGCTATTGACCCTATTCATTCAGAAAAGAGTTTGCTTTTATACCGAATCAATCATAAGGATCCAGAGATTCTGATGCCTACACCTGAATCTAAATTGAAGCTAACGGAAAGGGAAATTGCCTTATTGAAAAAATGGATTGAACAGGGTGCTGAATGGAAGCCTTATTGGGCGTTTATTGCACCGCATGAAACTGAAGAGGTAAAAAAATATTCAGGAAATCCAATTGATTATTTCATCGAAAAGAAACTGAAGGAAAACGATATTGATCCTCAGGAACAAGCAGATAAAAATGCATTGATTAGACGGGTTTCTTATTTATTGACGGGGCTCCCTCCAACTCCAGAGGCAATTCAAAAATATATCGCAGATGATTCGAAAGAAGGGTATACCAAGATAGTAGACCACTATTTACAATCTCCACAATATGGTGAACGATGGGCTCGTCATTGGATGGACTTAGTTCGATATGCAGAAACTAAGGGACATGAGTTCGACTATACTATTTCAGGTGCTTGGCGTTACCGCGATTATTTAATTCGTGCATTTAATGATGATGTACCTTATGATCAATTAGTGCGAGAGCAGCTTGCAGGTGATTTATTAGACAACCCAAGGATTAATGCAAAAACGAAACTAAATGAGTCGGCTCTTGGGACTGTCTTTTATACCATGGCAGAGGGTACGCATAGTCCTGTTGATATTCGTAAAGACGAAGCTGACCGAATAGATAACATGATTGATGTAACGGCTAAAACATTTCAAGCGTTAACGGTTTCTTGTGCGCGTTGCCATGATCATAAATTTGATCCAATTAGTACAAAGGATTATTATTCTTTCTATGGAATCATGGAGGGTACACGCTTCTCTCCTATCCCTGCAAATAATACTGCAAGTATTCCGAAAGCCATGCAATTGAATGCATTGAATGATTCAATTCGTAAACAAATCATTACAACCTGGTTTAAAAAACGCGATGTAGTTTCTTCAACTACTAAATCAGTTTCTATTACTAAATCAATTGCAACTATTCCTGCCAAAATAGATACTAGTGTTATTGTATTGGGAGATTTTACTAGTGCAGACCTGAGTGGATGGAAATCAGATGGGGTGGCATTTGGTAATGCTACTACACTTGGAGATCCAGTATTTAATGAGCAAGGCAAACTGGTGGCTTTACAAGAAGGGAAAGCGTCGAGCAGAAAGCTAGCTACTGGAATTTATGGGGCACTTCGTTCTCCAGATTTTAAGATTGATAAAAACTTTATTGGTGTGATGGCGGCTGGCATGAATGCTTCCATTAGAATTGTCATAGATAATTTTCAATTAATTTCTTATCCTATTTATGGTAATATGGATCAGCATATTGATTCAGACAATTTTTCAAAATATGTGTTTGATGTTACGATGTGGAAGGGACATAAAGCCTATGTAGAAATTTTACCAGGAGTTTTTGAAGGACATGTTTTTAAAATGAAGCACGGTGCTTATATAGAAGCAAAGCTTGCAATAGCCTATAATAGTGAATCGACATCTTTGAAAAAAATACCTGAACAGCCTACTAATTTGGATCAATCATTGCACGCGTTGAATGCTAACACTGCCACGATATCTGATGTACGCTTTATTAATACACTGATTCAATCCAATAAATTGGAGCGTCAATTTTCTACGTTGAGTAGTCAACTTGGGATGAGAAAACAGTTGCAGCAATCATTTACAGATTCAACAGAATTTTTCAATGGTGTTGTAGACGGGTTTGGGAAAAATAGTCCTGTTTTCATTCGAGGAAGTCATACTCAATTATCTCCAAATGCTGTAACCCGTTCATTCATCCGCGCTGTACAAGTTTCAAACGCTGACTTTAATGTTAAGGGAAGTGGACGCATACAATTAGCTAATGCTATCAATGATCCTAGTAATACCCTTACCTCACGGGTAATCGTCAATCGTATTTGGCATCATTTATTTGGAAGAGGAATAGTTGAGACAGTTGATAATTTTGGCATGCAAGGTAAATTGCCTTCTCATCCTGAATTGCTCGATTATTTAGCTATTAAATTTCAACGGGATCGATACTCTATCAAAAAAATGATTCGGGATATAATGCTTTCTAATGCATTCAAGCGATCAGCTGTTGCAGAAGATAAGGCTAAGGAAACAGACCCTTCAAATATTTTTCTTGCTCATTATCCTGTGCGTCGGCTTGAGGCAGAAGCTATTCGTGATGCCATGCTGGCTGCATCCGGTGAGTTAAAACAAACCATGTATGGAAAACCAGTGCCCGTTCATATTACATCATTTATGAATGGTCGAGGTAAGCCAGATACTTCTGGTCCAATAGATGGTGATAAAAGAAGGAGTATCTATATCGAGGTAAGGAGAAATTTTCTAGATCCAGTCATGTCTACATTCGATCGACCAAATCCTGCCACAGCGTATGGAAGGAGAACGGTAACAAACGTTCCTGCACAGTCATTGATTTTGCTTAATGATCCGTTTGTGATTCAGGAAGCTACTGTCATGGCAAAGAATTTACTATCAATCAAAAAAAATCAATTGAGTGATAGAGTTAATTGGGTATACCAAAGAAGTCTTGCCCGAAATGCTTCGGAGGATGAGATTGCAGATGCACAACAATATATGAAGCAATTAAAAAATACCTATGTTTCACAAGGTGTTAAGGTTAATCTTGATATGTTAGTTTGGAAGGATTATATTCATTCTATATTTAATTTGAAAGAATTCATTTATTTAAATTGATATGACATACCCGAAACATCCAATTCAGCGACCGGTATCTCGAAGAGAGATGCTTGATATATGCAAGTGTGGATTTGGTTCTGTTGCTATGGTCAGTTTGTTCGGAAGCCTGCTTCCATCTTGTTCAAGTGCAACAGGTGGTAAAGATGAATTGATGAATCATCTAACTCGTGGTTCAACAGCTCCTGGATTTATACCAAAGGCAAAGAATATTATTTTTTTATATATGGATGGTGGTGTATCCCAAGTAGATTCCTTTGATCCTAAACCACGACTAGCAAAAGAAAATGGATTAGATCCAAGTACTTTATTTAAAGTAGATGCCACTCAATTTAATAATGTAGGTAAGATATTAAAGAGTCCTTGGTCTTTTTCAAAACATGGTGAATCTGGAATGGATGTGAGTGAATTGTTTCCTCATATTGCTACTTGTGTTGATGACATGGCACTCATTCGTTCAATGGTTTCAAATTTTCCAGAGCATACTAATGCGAATTATTTTTTACATACGGGTAGCGGATTACAAGGAAGACCAAGTATGGGCGCTTGGGTGAATTATGGTTTGGGTAGTGAAAACAATAATCTGCCGGGCTATGTATTATTAGATGGTGGATTAATTCCACCTGGGGGCTTAGATAATTTTAAAAATGGTTTTCTTCCTGCTGCGTTTCAATCATCCATATTACATACAGGGGCAGAACCCATTGCTAATATAAAACCAATTGATTCTATTGCAGGTATTCAAGAAGAAAAGTTAGCTTTTTTAAAGCGTCGTGATAAAACGTTATTGAGTTCCTTGGGGGCTGCAGATGAAGTGGAATCTGCTATTTCAAATTATGAGATGGCGTATAAGATGCAATCTTCTATTCCTGAGTTGACCGATTTTAAAGAGGAATCAGAGGCGACAAAAAAATTATATGGATTAGATTCTCAAGATCCTCATACCAGAAGTTATGGAGCGCAGTGTTTGATGGCTCGCCGATTAGTTGAACGCGGTGTGCGATTTATTGAATTGACTTGTCCTTCAGTTGGTAATGGTGCAGATCGATGGGATCAACATGTGAATTTAAAGCTCGGGCATGAAAGCAATGCTCATGCAGTTGATCAGCCCATCGCAGGTTTATTGAAAGATCTTAAGTTAAGGGGTTTGCTAGATGAAACGTTGGTGGTATGGTCGGGTGAATTTGGTAGAACACCCTTTGCACAAGGGGAAGATGGTCGAGATCATAATCCATCTGCATTCAGTATGTGGATGGCAGGTGGTGGTGTGAAAGGGGGGACTATTTTTGGAACGACAGATGATTATGGATACCGTGTTGTTGATAATCCTGTTACCATCCATGATTTACACGCTACGATGCTTCATTTATTAGGCGTAGATCATAAGCAGTTGACCTTCCGCTTTGGTGGAAGGGATTTTAGGTTGACTGATGTACATGGAAATGTAGTTAAGGATATTCTCGCATAACTTTTTAATTTAAAAACTCAATTATGCCTTCTTCACGATCTAGAATTTATCTCTTACCAATTGCCTTATTAATGTTAGTGGCTGGTTTGTCTGCTAGTAATTTACCTAATGATCCTAAGCCATCCATTCGTCATTCTTTTTTCATAGCTGGTCCAGATTTTACGGGCATCATTGGTGAGCAAGGCCAAGAGATTTGGAATTCAGGAAAACCTGGGGCACGTGATGGGTATGTACTTCCTAATGGCAATATATTAATATGTTGGGGTGATGAAGTGAAGGAATATGATGGAAATAAAGAAGTGGTTTTTACCTATATAAAATCTTCTCCTGAGAATGAGTTGGGAACAGCAGTACGTTTAGATAATGGGAATACGTTAATTACTGAATCTGGAAAAGAACCTAAACTGATTGAAGTAGATCAACAAGGCGTTAAAAAAGTCTCTGTCCCGTTAGTGCCTGAGACAGATAATACCCATATGCAAACAAGGATGGCCCGTAAGTTGCCTAACGGTAATTACCTCGTTCCACATTTGTTGGCATTTAGTGTTAAGGAATATACTCCCGCTGGTGAAGTGGTGAATGTTTTTAAATCTGATCTTACTGAGTTGGGTGGACGAGCTGCAGAGAATTGGCCTTTTACCGCCATTCGCCTAAAGAATAATAATACATTGGTTACGCTTACCCATGGCAATAAGGTAGTTGAATTCGATGCTGCAGGAAAAGTAGTTTGGAAAATATCAAATGACGATTTTTCTGAAAAGCCATTTAGTGATCCCTGTGGTGCTCAGCGTTTACTAAATGGTAATACCGTTATCGCAAGTTATGGAGCAAGCGAAGGGATTAAATTATTTGAGGTTGATAACAATAAGAAAATGGTATGGAGCTATAGTGGGTATCGGATTCATGAGTTTCAAATACTAACAACCAATGGCAAAAAATTGTCAGGGCTTCCGTTAAAATAATTTTATTGATCATCAATTTTATGATTTAATAGTATGCAAGAAGTTCCTGATTTATATATGTTTTTTGGTCGATTCCATCCATTGTTTGTGCACTTGCCAATAGGCATTTTAGTTTTTGCATTAATCTTTCAAATCTATTTGAAGTGGAAGCCAAATGATGCACTACATGCTGTTCTGCCCATTGTTTGGGGTTTGGCTGCATTGAGTGCAGTCTTGTCTGCCCTTTCCGGTTATATATTATCACTTGGCGGTGGGTATAGTGAGGAAATTTTGTCCTTGCATAAAATTGGGGGCATCACCCTTTCTATTCTTTCCATTTGTTGTTTTATACTGTCATTTTATCGCATGCCATGGCTTGCCTCTTATAGAAATATCACACAAAAAATAGTGCTATCAAGTATTGCTGTAATTCTTTTATTAACTGGTCATTGGGGCGGTACGTTAACACATGGGAACGATTATTTAATGGAATTTTCTCCATTTGTGGTTACAGATTCTAGTAGTACGGTGGAACATGTTTCTCGAATTTCAAGTTTGGATTCAGCAGATATTTTTAAGGATGCAGTTCAACCTATTTTCCAGTCTAAATGCGTGAGCTGTCATAATGTTGAAAAGAAAAAAGGGGGATTGTTGCTTACCTCTTATGAGGAAATGTTGGCTGGGGGTAAAACCAAGGCAGGTATCATTCCAGGAAATACGGCGACGAGTGAGATTTTCAGGCGCATTACCCTGCCAACTAACCACAAAGAATTTATGCCTGCGGATGGGAAGAAGCCACTAACAGAAAATCAGGTAGCCATTTTGGAATGGTGGATTGACCAAGGTGCTCAGCGTAATATGATGATTTCAAGTATGAAGCCGAATAAGCATATCCAAGATCTTTTTTCTGATTTCTTTCAGTTAGGTCGGGATGCTATTCTTTCCTATGTTGCAAAGCCTGCTTCTTCTGAGGCATTGTCTAATTTGCTGAAAGCAGGGTTTCAGGTACATGCGATAAGTGAGTCTAATAACCTTTTAGAGGTAAAATATACTGGGCCAAGCACTGAGAAGCTCAATTTGAGCTTACTTGAGTCCATAAGGGAGCAATTGGTTTGGCTTCAGCTTATAAATTGTGGGGTAACTGATGAAGACCTCAAAATCATTGGCGGGTTGTCTAATCTTTACAAGTTGAATTTGAACCGAAATAAGCTTACTGCTGGAGGATTGAATGAGTTAATTAGGTTGCCCAAGGTTGAATATTTGAATTTATATGGGACTTCAGTCACAGATAGTTCTATAAATCAATTAGTTACATTACCCAAGCTCAAAAAGCTCTATGTCTGGGAATCTAGGGTGGATTCTTTGGGAGTTGAGTCTGCAAAAAGGCTAAATCAACGGGTAGATATTGTTTATAGACTCAATTAACTATACAAATACGGGTAGGTTAGATTCTCTTGAGTAGTTACTTTTAAGTTATTGAATTATATACATTTATATATTAACATTTATATTTTTTAAGTCAAGTATGCAGCACTATATACAAAATATGTGTCTGTTGACGGCTGCACCTTACTAAAACGTTTTCAGAAATGGATTTGTCTTTATAGTTGCGGTGTTGTAAATTTACTTCGCAAAATCCGATTTTGCCATATTGTATAACTAACTGTTTAATTAAAAATTATGAAATTACGTTCCATGCTTAAGCGATTTTTTGCTTTAGTTGTGACTGTTGCTTCCTTCCAGGTGGCCATGGCACAAAGCTCAGTAACGGGAAAGGTTACTGACCAGAGTACAGGTGCTGCCCTTGCAAATGTGAGTGTAACCGTTAAAGGTTCCAACAGGGGAACAACAACCAACTCAACTGGTGTGTACAAACTTAGTCTTCAGGCTGGAGATGCTAGTTTGGTTTTTTCTAGCACAGGATTTGCTGAGACTGAAGTAGCGATTGGTGGCAAAAGCACGATCGATGTTTCATTGGCAACGTCTAGCACAAAACTTTCTGAAATTGTAGTTGTGGGATATGGTTCCCAATCTAAAAAGGATGTAACAGGTGCCGTATCTTCTATTAAAGGAGATCAAATCCAAAATCTTCCTGTATCTGGAGCAACTCAAGCTCTTCAAGGTAGGGTTGCGGGTGTAAACGTAGTACGTAATGGTGGTAGCCCTGGTAATGCAGGTTCTATCCGTATTCGTGGTACAGGTACTATAAATAATGCTGATCCATTGATTGTTATTGATGGAATTCCTTCTGGAGATCTTAATTCAGTAAATCCAAACGATATTGCTTCTGTGGAGATTTTGAAAGATGCATCAGCATCTGCTATCTACGGAACAAGGGCTGCCAATGGTGTTGTTATCGTAACAACTAAAAGAGGCAACTTTGAACAACCACTTAAAGTGAATGTGAATAGCTACACTGGTATGTCTCAGGCTCGTAAGACATTGGATGTATTGGATGCTAAAACATTGGTTACGTTAAGAAAAGAGCGTTATCTTAATGATGGTACTGATTTGAACCAAGTATGGAACGATCCGTATAACCTAGTGCAGCGTACTAATTGGCAGGATGAACTTTTCGGAAATGGAGTAACTAATAATACTGATGTCTCCCTTACAGGTGGTTCTGCTAAGTCATCTTTTATGATTTCAGCTGGCTCATACAATGAGAAAGGTATTATCGAAAATTCTTACTTTAAGCGTTATAGCTTTCGTATCAATTCTGATCATAAAGTGGGTAATCGTTTAAAAATTGCCCAGAGTCTGCAATTGACTCGTGGTACTGACAATAGTCTTAATACATTATCTGCTCAGGATGGATTGATTTGGAGCGCAATTCGTTTTATGCCTTTTATCCCTGTTAAAAATGAAAATGGCAGTTGGGGTAGTTCACAAAGTGAGCCCAATCAGTTTGGGGATATCAATAACCCACTCTTCACTGTTAACACTGTTGATGCAATCAACATTAACACGCGTTTGTTGGCAAACGTAAATGCAGAGTATGAAATTTTGAAAGGACTTAAGTTTAAAACCAATTTGGCTGTAGATGGAAGTCATGGTTCAAATAGAAACTACAATATTATTATTACTGATCAAACTCGTGCAAGAGCAGAAAACTCTTTAAGTAGAGGTTTTGGAGAAGGCTATTCACTTTTATCTGAATATTTCCTTTCTTACAATAAATTGTTCGGCAAGCATAAGATTGATGCGGTTGCTGGTTATACATCACAAACATTTGATGGTGACTATTTCTCTGCTTCCAAGCGTAATTTCCCTAATGAAGCAGCCAGCCAGCGTTACCTTGATGCTGGACAAAGCTTAGGTGGAATTGGTGGAAATCGTACTTATGATGCCTTGCAGTCTGGTTTTGCTAGGATAAATTATGACTATGGCAAACGTTATTTATTGACTGCTACGTTCCGTGCTGATGGATCTTCTAAGTTTGATCAAGGAAATAAATGGGGTTACTTCCCTGCGGTTTCAGCAGGTTGGAGAATTTCGAATGAGAAATTCTTTAATGTATCCTTCATTAATGATTTGAAACTTACAGCAGGTTGGGGTCAATTGGGTAACCAAAACGTTGGAGGGCTTCAATACCTAGCATTGATTGGTAATGCAGGAAACTATGTATTTGGTAATACAACGGTTGGTTCAACTGCACAAACAAGGTTGCCTAACTACCTTATCTCATGGGAAACTGCCGAAATGTCCAACATTGGTTTGAGTGCTGAAATGTTCAACAGAAGTTTACAAGTTAGTGTGAATTATTTCAATAAGACCACAAACGATATGTTGCTATCTCCTCCAACAATTGGAACTGTGGGTAGGTTGTCTATCCCAGATGTAAACGTAGGGGTATTAAGCAATAAGGGTATTGAAATTGACTTGAGCTATAACAATAAAGTGGGTGATCTTTCTTACCGTATTGGCGCGAACGCATCATTCATCCAAAATAAGGTTGTTAAATTATATGATGGCAACTATATCGGATCTGCCATTTATGGTCGTCAAAGCCAAGAAATTTCAAGGACCTACCAAGGATTACCTCTTGGTATTTTCTACGGATGGAAGACCAATGGCTTGTATCAAACACAGGCTGAAATTGACAGCGATCCAAACTTGAAAAATGATTCAAGAAGGACTGATGGTTTGGTTTCTCCTGGGGATGTTCGTTTTCTTGATATCAATGGTGATGGAAAGGTTACTGAAGCTGACCGTACTAATATTGGTAGCCCTCATGCTAAAATGGTATATGGTTTCAATACTGATTTTAATTACAAAAGCTTCGATCTTTCATTATTCTTCTTAGGATCTCAAGGCGTGAAAATTTTCAATGCTGACAGAATGCAGGGTATTGATCCAACCGCTCCTTTCAACATGTATGCAGAAACTGCTAACCGTTGGACTGGTCCTGGAACGAGCAACACTATCCCTAGAATGACTAATAGAAAAAATAACATCAACCATAGAACATCTGATATGTTTATTGAAGACGGAAGTTTTTTACGTTTGAAGAACATTTCTCTTGGTTATACGTTTAGTGAAAGTGTAACTAAGCGTTTGGGAATTGGTCGTACTCGCTTTTATGTAAGTGGACAAAACGTATTGACTTTTACCAAATATTCTGGTTTAGATCCAGAGCTTGGATATGTTGATGGCAATAAACAACTAAATGTTGATTATGCTCAATATCCACAAGCGCGTACGTTTACTTTAGGCCTTAATGTTAGTTTCTAAACGATTAAAGATTAAAACATGAAAAATTGGAATTTTTACAAAGGACTTTTTCTACTGTTGACCATCACTATGGTGGGATGTAAGAAGGATTTGCTTGAGTCAACTCCTTACTCACAATCAACATCGAACACATTTTGGAGAAACGGGACTGATGCAGTTTCCGCTTCAAATGCACTTTATTCATTACTTGGTGATGAGGGTCTTTTCCCACATACTGAGCAAACTTGGGACATTTGTTCTGATGATCAGTGGAGAGCAGGGGATCATGGTGAAGATCAAGCAATTGAAGAATTTACGTTTGATGCTAGTAACCCACAATTAGGATTTAGCTGGTCTCTTAAATATGAAATTATTTCTAGAGCAAATGCGATCTTGATTAATGTTCCTAAAATTGAAATGGATAAATCTCTCCAAGACAGAATCTTGGGTGAGGCTTATTTCATGAGAGGCTTGATGTACTGGCAGTTCTATAAAATTTATGGACAAGTGCCTGTAATTACTGAACAGAATGTAATTGAAAATTCTTACAACGTACCTAAAGCTACGATTGAAGAAATTGAAAGCAGAATTGAAGCTGACCTTAAAAGTGCAGGTGATTTATTGCTCGCATCAAGTGATGATGCAAATCTTGGAAGAGCTACAAAAGGAGCTGCATGGGGTTATTTAGCTAAGTTATACTTGTATAAAGAAGATTTCGCTAAGGCTATTGAATATGGTAACAAAGTAATCACTGGACCTTACCCATTAGCTAGCAATTTTGGAGATAACTTTGAAGCAGCAACTGATAACAATCCTGAAATGCTATTTGCTATTCAACGTACTCAAGGTTGGACTGAAGATAATTACTGCTCTTGGTATTATGCACCAAGGCCTTGGGATGGATGGGGTTTTCAAGAACCTACTGATGATCTAGTTGCAGAATTTGAACCAGGCGATCCAAGGTTGGGATATTCTGTTGCAATAGTTGGAGATATGATTGAGGGAGGCCCTGGTGGTGTACCTCGTGAGTATACAGCGGGTTTAAATAACACTGGCCACTATTTTAAAAAATATGCAAAGTGGAGAGCTGATGGTAGCGGTGTTAATATGGACTTAGATGTTCCGATGCTACGTAGTGCTGAGACTTACCTTGTAGTAGCTGAAGCTAAGATTAGGTCTGGTCAATCAGGTGATGCAGAGATTAATGCAGTTCGTGAACGTGCTGGTGTTGCTCCGGTTAGTGGAGCAGATATAAATGATTTGATTCATGAAAGAAGGGTAGAGCTTGCAGGTGAGAACGAGCGTCATGCAGATCTTATCCGTTGGGACAAAGCTGGTATTGTTGACATTGTTGCATTATATGCACAAGACAGAGGACAATGGAAGCGTCCAAGAACATTTACTCGTCCTAGGAACTATTATTTCCCAATACCACAGCGTCAAATTGATTTGAGTAATGGTGTGTTGGTTCAAAATCCTAATTATCAGTAAATAGAATAGACTCAATATTTATAACCGGTATCTTTACTTTACCTCATCGTAAATAAAGATGCCGGTTTTTTCATTAATAAAACTTGATAATGTCAACTAAAAAGATCTCTTGTATATCGGTATTTTTCTTTTTTGCTTTTATTGCCTTTTCATGCAATTCAGGGATAGATCAAAAAAAATTACAAGGAGCTTGGAGAATAGATTCTTTGTATGATTTCTATAATGGGTTTACCTATATGAATAGAAATCCTAAACCATCTGAAGTGCACGTTTACAAAGGAGAGCATACCATGCTTAGAAGAGGAATGGGTCATGAGAGGCCATATTATTATTCCATTGACGGCAATAAATTAATGATGAGCGATACGCTTGGTGCTCCAGCATCTCCGCATATTGTTTTAAGGTTAGATTCTAATCAGCTCGTTCTCAAAAGAGAGAGCCCACCACTATTCCCTGGTGAAAAACAGGAAAGGTATATAATCCGTTACTTCACAAGAATTCCATTGGACTCATTAAAATAGTATGGTCCTTTTTACTCCTTGGTAGTTATACATTTCTACAGCGGTTGCTGATTTTGGAACTTGAATATATCGGCCTGAACTAGACAGATATCCTGAACCATAGTAGATTTCTCTTTTTATAGTTGCCCCATTTTCGAGCTTAATGATTGCATACGCATCATTTGTATTGGCTCGTATAATTTTTTCATCTTGTTTTTTCTTAACACTAAAAGTCAAAAGTTGATCGTTGTTTTGTGTAGCAATTAGTAAACGTGAATTGTCATGCGTTAATAGTTCAACGAGAGCCTTTCCATCGCCTTTTACATTAAATTGACTTGTTGTTTTTGTAAAATTTCCTTTTCCATTTCCTTTCAGCATTAGTCCATTGAACGCATCATACCGACCATTGATCACTTCAGCGCTATAGTCATTTCCGATGAGCAAGAGATCATCATTGCCATCACCATCGTAGTCATTTATTAAACTGCCAAATACTGGAGCAAATTGTGCTTCAACCTGAAGTGGATTAATTTCCCATACCGAATTACCATGATTGATTACAAGAGATGTCTGCATGGTATTCGCGGTAAATGAACTTGCCTCTTTTATTTTTTCTTCTGAAAAAATATCGTGAAGTGTTGCATTTGCATAGTCATGGTATAGAAGGAATTTTTTTCTTAGTCCAGGTAATTGTTGCATAAGATCATCTCTAGGATGAATTGGGTATGTTTTACCATCCTTTGTGTACGTAATGATGGCATTGTTATTCCCGTTACCACTAAAGTCGTTTACATAAATTTGAAGTGGATTTACTGTTGATGTTGAATAGCGACTATTGATTCCATGATTTCCTACCAGATAATCAATGTATCCATCATGATTTATATCAGCAGCTTGAATGCTATTCCACCAGCCAATGCTGTTTGCTAATCCAAGTTCATTGGTGCTATTTTGAAACGATTTTCCATGGTTAATAAACACAGTGATTGGCATCCACTCACCCACTACGATAAGATCGGATAAGTTATCATTGTTTACATCAGACCATACTGCAGCGTTCACCATTCCTATATGGTTTAGTCCTGGCGCTATCTTAGATGTTATGTCGATGAATCTACCCCCACTATTTTCAAGCAACTGACTTGCTCCTCCTTCAGGATAATGTTGGGGCTTAATTTTACCACCAACAAAAAGATCAAGATCGCCATCGGCATCAAAGTCAGAAGCGGTAACACATGATCCGCTTGTAAAATTTCTAGGTAATGCTTGTCTGTCGATTGTAAAATTTCCTTTGCCATCATTGAAATACATTCGATCTTGGAAATACTTCGATGCATCGGCAAATTCGTTTCCTCCACTGACTACATATAAATCAAGGTCATTATCATTGTCTGCATCAAACAATAACGAACCCATATCCTCTTCGTATTTTTTTCCTAAATCAAGTTGACGAGAAGTGAATTTTCCATTCGCCTGTTGGAAAAATAATTTACCTGATTGGTTGTAAGCGCCTCCAATAAAAAAATCATCGAGCTTATCTCCATTCATATCCCCTACGGCGATGCCAGGTCCAGCCATTGAAAATTTGTGTGGAAGAAGTGGTTGAATATTAAAATCAGTGTAAAGAGTTTCTTTGTGTACAAAATCGATTTCCAGATTAGATACATTAGTTATCCAGTCGGGCTCTATCTTTTTATTTGGGGTAGATTCAAGTTTACTGTCTGTATAATTAATTTTTAATAGCTGATTGGCTTTTACATTAGTAAGGTGTTGAATTTGTCCAGTTGGCCACGTAATTAAAATGGAATCCACTTGCTTAGCTTTTCCAAGTCCAAAATGAATTTCATCTTGCATACTGGATTGATAGCCATGAATAGTTTGATGTTCTTGAAATGAATTCAATCCATTTGCATAAAGATTAATTCTAGCACCATACCCATTTTTATTTCCAGTTGGCCCATCTAGACGTATGGTTAAAAAATTGTTATGATAGATGCTGTCTGTATTGTTTTTATATACAAATGCAGGGATGCCCGTATTCGTTACAATCATATCTAAGTCACCATCATTATCTAAGTCAGCATAGGCTGCGCCGGTTGAATAGGAGTTTTGTGTAAATCCCCAATTTTGTGATACGTCTTCAAAGCCACCGTTTTTTTTATTTTGGAAAATAAAATTGTTTAGGAAGGCACCATCAAGTTTTTGTAGGGCAGCATAAATTTTTGATCCTCCACCCTGCTGTTGATTTTGTTGTATATACTCTTGCGCTCGGTAGTTGATGAAGTCGCGGTTCGTAATGTCTCTAGGATAACCATTTGTAATGATTAAGTCTCTCCATCCGTCATTATCAATATCAGCAAACAAGGGGCACCAACTCCAATCCGTAGCAGCTACTCCAGCCAGCATCGCAATTTCACTGAAATTGGGAAGTCCATCATGATCAAGTCCTTGATTTAGTTGAAGGGAGTTGCGCATGAATTGAGGATCATAGCCATATTGGATTTCGGAGCGGTAGCGGTCATGGTTGGTAGCACCTAACATCATTTTCTTTCTATAATTATCAGCAGGGAGCATATCTACTTCTATTAAATCCAAGAGGCCATCATTATTATAGTCGCTTACATCATTACCCATTGCTGAATAGCTCGTGTGTTTGAAAACCTTGGAAGCCTGATCGGTGAATGTGCCATCGTGGTTATTAATATACAGTAGGTCGTTTGAGACGTAGTCATTGGAGACGAAGATATCAGGCCACCCATCTTGGTTTATGTCGCAAACGGATACCCCTAATCCATACCCTTCTTTTAAAATACCTGCTTGTCTTGATACATTGGAAAAAGTACCGTTGCCATTGTTTTGGTATAGCCTGTCCGTATTGATCATTTCACCATTAACACGTTTTGGTCTTATGACATTTGGTCCGAGTTCATCGGTAATGTTGGTGAGCAGGTACATATCGAGGTCATTGTCTTTGTCGTAGTCAAGAAAAACTGCTTGTACGCTATGACCAGTATCTGCTAAACCGTATTCTTTAGCCCTATCAGTAAAGGTGTTGTTGCCGTTGTTGATGTAAAATGCATTTGCCCTTTTATCGGCCGGATTTGGACCGCCAAAGCATAGGTAGATATCTTGATATCCATCTTGGTTTATGTCTACTATAGAAACTCCTGCTGCCCATTTTCCAGCTGTATTGATTCCAGATGAGTCGGTGATGTCTTGGAATGAAAAGTTGCCTTTATTGAGGTATAGCCTGCTTTTCCCCATATTTGATGAAAAAAACACATCTTTTAGGCCATCGTTATTAAAATCGCCAATCCCTACTCCGGCTCCATTATAGAAGTATTCGAATGTGAGGATATTGAGTTTTTCGTCCTCTTTTATTTCATTCGTGAAGGAAATACCGGTTTGTTCGGTTGGGATTAACTCAAAAAGTGGGGGTTGTGTGTTTTTTTGTTGGCAGGAAAAAAATAGAAATCCTAGAGTAATAGAGATCGAAATGTATTGTAGCCTCAATGCCATGTGAAAACGTTCTTTCAGCTAAGTTAACTATTTCATAAGTACAACAGTGGTTGATAGGGTATCTTAATTCGAATAAATATGTTTCAAAAAGGGGAGCTTAATTCAGGTGTAAAAAATGCTTGAATTTTACGATTATTATTTATTCTTTTAGAAAAACTTATGAAAAAAAATGAAAAGTCTACTTATTTTATAGAATAAGTCTTTACTTTTGCCTACTAAATTGGTAGAGTTTATCATTTGTTGCAGTAAATCAATAATTTACGCAAATCTTTATGTTAATAATTACATTTGAGGTGTTGGATTTCTTCAATTTAGAAATATCTATTTTAATTTTATTGTGTGAGTAAACGTTCAAATTATTTAGAGGAAATCGCTCAACTAATTCATCCTGAAGATATTGCACAAAGTATTGGAAATATAGTTGATGCATATGTTGGGGAAGTTGTTTTCTCAACGAGTTTTAGTTGGGAAGATCAATTGATTAGTCATATCATTTTTAAAAATGATATCAACGTCGATGTTTTCACATTGGATACTGGTCGGTTATTTTCTGAAACATATAGTACGTGGAATAACACGGTTGGATTATATCAAAAGAAAATTCATGCCTATTACCCCTCTGCTAATGCATTAGAGGAGTTCGTGGCTGAAAAAGGTCCAAACTCTTTTTATGAATCGGTTGAGAATAGAAAGCGTTGTTGCGCCATTCGTAAGATTGAGCCATTGCAGCGTGCGTTGAAGGGTAGATCTATTTGGATCACTGGAATTCGGGCAGCACATTCTAATGGTAGAAGTGATATGCCTTTGGTAGAATATGATGCAGTGAATGACATCATTAAGTATCATCCATTATTGCATTGGACTACTGAAGAGGTTACAAACTACATTAAACTTCATGACATCCCCTATAATCCGCTTCACGACAAAGGATTTGTTAGTATTGGTTGTTTGCCTTGTACAAGAGCTATTCGTCCTGGTGAGGATTTTAGGGCCGGTCGTTGGTGGTGGGAAGAGAGTGATAAAAAGGAATGCGGTTTGCATGTACATGATCCCCATACACCAAGAGATTCAATTATTAATAGTTCTCCAATAGATAAATCGTAGAAAATGAGTAACCATCATCTAAATTATTTGGAGCAATTAGAAGCGGAAAGCATTCATATATTTCGTGAGATTGCGGCACAGTTCGAAAGACCTGCACTATTATTCAGTGGCGGCAAGGATTCTATAACGTTAGTGCATCTTGCTAGAAAGGCATTTGCTCCTGGAAAAATTCCCTTTCCCTTAGTGCATATTGATACCGGTCATAATTTTCAAGAAGCCCTTGATTACAGAGATGCAATGGCGGCTAGTATTCATGCGGATCTTATCGTACGAAAAGTAGAGGATACGATCAAGGCTAAAAGTTTAACGGAGGCCAAAGGAAAATTTCCAAGTAGAAATTGGCTACAGACCTATACTTTATTGGATACGATTGAGGAATTCAAATTTGATGCATGTATTGGTGGAGCGCGAAGGGATGAAGAGAAGGCTAGAGCAAAAGAGCGTATTTTTTCTGTTAGGGATGATTTTGGTCAATGGAATCCAAAGCTTCAGCGTCCTGAATTATGGAATACATATAATGGAAGAATTAATAAAGGGGAGAATGTTCGCGTATTCCCAATAAGCAACTGGACTGAATTAGATATCTGGAATTATATCAAGCATGAAAATATAACTCTTCCTTCTATCTATTTTTCACATGAACGTGAATTGATTGTACATGAAGGTCAGCTTGTTGCCTTGTCTGATTTTGTGTTGAGGGAATCAACAGATGTAATCGTAACAAAACGAATACGCTATAGAACTGTAGGTGATATGACCTGTACAGCAGCAGTGGAATCTAATGCGGTAACACTAGATCAAGTGATAAGTGAAATTACGGCAGCTAAAATAAGTGAGCGTGGAGAAACGAGGATTGATGATCGCGTTACTGAAGCAGCTATGGAAGATAGAAAGAAGAACGGTTATTTTTAGTTAGATACATGATACGATAAGCGCTGAATTTATAAAAGAGAGTAAAGAAAAAAAGAATGGATATTTTAAGATTTATTACAGCGGGTAGTGTTGATGATGGGAAAAGTACATTGATTGGTCGTTTACTGTACGACAGTAAAAATATTTTAATTGATCAGCTTGAGCAATTGGAAAAACAGACTAAAAATAAAGAGGCGGGTCCAATTGATCTTGCATTGCTTACGGATGGTTTACGTGCAGAGAGAGAACAGGGGATTACCATTGATGTTGCCTATAGGTATTTTTCTACTCCAAAGAGAAAGTTCATCATTGCTGATGCACCTGGACATGTTCAGTACACTAGAAATATGATTACTGGTGCATCAAATGCTAGTTTGATTATTGTATTGGTTGATGCGCGTCAAGGTGTAGTAGAGCAAACGAGGAGGCATTCTATTATAGCTTCTCTTTTGAAAATTCCACATGTTGTTGTGGCTATAAATAAAATGGATTTAGTTGACTTTTCAGAAGAGGTATATACAAAGATTGTTGCTGATTATGCGTCTGTAGCTGCACAACTCGGATTAAAAGATATAACCTATGTTCCCATCAGTGCCTTACAAGGTGATAATATAGTTGATCCGAGCACTAAAATGGATTGGTACGCAGGAAAGCCTTTGCTTCAATTGTTAGAAGAGGTGAGTATTGACGAGGATATCAATTTAACTGATCCTAGATTCCAAGTTCAATTTGTTCTTCGCCCTCAAACTGATGAGTTGCACGATTATAGAGGGTATGCCGGGAAAGTGATAAGTGGTGTTTATAGGAAAGGAGATGCAGTAACTATTTTACCAGCGGGCATTGAAACGCGTATTTCAAAATTGGAAATTGCAGGAGAAGAAGTTTCTGAAATATTTGCTCCTCAAAGTGCTACCATACTGCTTGCTGATGATATTGATATTAGTCGAGGCGACTCCATTGTGAATAGTAAAAACCTTCCAACTACACGTAATGAACTTGACGTATTGTTATGTTGGATGGATGAGAAAACATTGCAGTCGGGCAATAAATATTATATACAACATAACAGTCAATTGCAACGTGCAGTCGTTAAAGAAATATTCTATAGAATTGATGTTAACACATTGGAACATCAACCAGTAGAAGGGCAAGTGAAATTAAATGAAGTGGTAAAAGCTAAGTTGAAGACTTCTTCCCAATTAGTATATGATTCATATGAAAAACTAAGGGCAAATGGAAGTGCTATTTTAATTGATGAAACGAGCAATAGTACAGTAGCTGCTGTGCTGTTTGTTTAAATAATTTTCTATTGGCTATTTCTTCTAAAGATATTACTGATGAAAAAATTAACTGATAATACCAATGAATTTGGCTTAAATGAAAATGCCTATACCGAAAAGCGTTGGGAAAAAATCACATCTTATTCGGTCATGATATTTGCAGTTATGTTAATTGTCCATTTTTTATTTTCATATGTTTCATTTAATGAGATTAAGAAAACCGGGTTAACAATTTATCATTCTTTAGATTCCAATTTTGGGATAATGGTTTTAGCTGGTTTTATTGCACAATTAGTAGATGGTGCTTTAGGAATGGGCTATGGAGTTACCAGTGCAACCATTTTATTGTCTGCCGGTATACCTCCCGTTGCGATTAGTGGCAGCATTCATACAGCTGAAATGTTTGCAAGTGGAGCTAGTGGATATAGTCATTATAAATTCGGCAATGTCAATAAGAAATTATTTAAAATACTTGTAATTCCAGGCGTGTTGGGAGCCATATTCGGTGCTCTTCTATTATATTATTTGGGCGATAAGCATTCTAATTATATCCGTCCGGTACTTGCATGCTATACATTAATACTAGGAATTAGAATTTTTATCAATGCATTTAAAAAAATGAAAGTCCGTTCTAAGTTTAAGCGTTATGGGTTATTGGCTGGTGCTGGTGGATTTTTAGATTCATTTGGAGGAGGTGGATGGGGTCCGATTGTGACAACCACCTTAATTACTAAAGGGGGGACTCCAAAATATATTATTGGTACTGTAAGCTTAACTGAATTTTTTGTAACCTTAGCGAGTGCATTTACTTTCTTTGCGATTTTAGGTGTAAGTCATTGGCAAACTATTATCGGACTTATCATTGGTGGGGTAATTGCTGCACCCATTGCGGCAAAATTAGCCGGGAGATTACCTCGAAAAGCATCTTTTATTTTATTAGGATTATTAGTTATTTGGTGGAGTTTTCGAATACTCATTAAAATTTTCTAGTCTCTATAAGAAACCTCAATGCCATAGTTGATGTATTGTAGTGGATATCAATTTTATTAGATGACTGGGATGAATGTTTTTTTACTTTTTTTGCTGTTCTGTAAAACTTCTTTCATTTTCAAGTTGTTGTAAAAATGTAATCGATATTGTTGTAATTTTATCATCCTAAAACAAATCTTAATCTATTCATTATGGAAAGTAATACACCTTCAACTAGCGGTTCGGCAGGTAAGTGCCCATTTACGGGAGGAACACACAAACAGAGTGCTGGCAGTGGCACAAGAAACCGTGATTGGTGGCCTAATCAATTGAAATTGAATATTTTACGTCAACACTCCTCCTTGTCTAACCCGATGGGAGAGTCATTCAACTATGCTAAGGAATTCAACAGTTTGGATTTAGCCGCCTTGAAAAAAGACATCTATGAGGTGATGACGAATTCTCAAGCATGGTGGCCAGCAGATTATGGTCATTATGGGCCATTTTTTATTCGCATGGCTTGGCATAGTGCCGGTACCTATCGTATAGCAGATGGACGTGGTGGAGGTGGAAACGGAACCCAACGATTTGCTCCACTGAATAGCTGGCCTGATAATACAAGTTTAGACAAAGCGCGTTTATTGCTTTGGCCAGTTAAAAAGAAATACGGTAAGAAAATTTCTTGGGCGGATTTAATGATCCTTGCAGGTAACTGCGCTCTTGAATCTATGGGATTCAAAACATTTGGTTTTGCCGGTGGTCGCGAAGATGTATGGGAACCAGAAGAAGATATTTATTGGGGTTCTGAACGTGAGTGGTTAGGTGATAAGCGATACAGCGGTGATCGTGATTTAGAAAATCCCCTTGCTGCTGTGCAGATGGGACTTATATATGTAAATCCAGAAGGCCCTAACGGAAACCCTGATCCAATTGCAGCTGCACGTGATATT
>CAJBBV010000106.1 GCA_903951405.1 uncultured bacterium | reverse complement strand
GGATTAATTGGGGTGCTGACTACTTCCCCAATGATAGCCCCAGGACACCAGGTATCCCAATCCAATTGCTGATTTTTATTTTCTGGTACTTTTAATTCCATGTCTTTGTCCATGTAAATCATCGTCATCACCTTCCTCATTTTGTCTGTCACATTCGGTCCAGCACGATGGTATAACCAACCCATATGAAAACTAATTTCGCCAAGCCCAAATGGCTCAACAACATGGTTGAATCCAAGTTCTTTTAATTTTGCTTCTAAGAAATTTTGACTTTCGTCGCTAATCTCTTTATCCCTGCCTTCAGTCAATTGAAAACTACCTGAACTGAATTCCAATGGACCTAGCTCGAAAGGAGTTTCCTGCAATGGGATCCATGCAGTAATGGTTCTATCTGTAGTCAAAGGCCAATAGTATTGGTCTGCATGCCATGGTGTATGGCCGCCACTTGGCTCTTTATACAATGCTTGATCATGGTAGAGTCTAACACCATTTACTTGAAGGAGATCAGAGGCAATCTTGGCAAGTCGTTTGCTGAATACCACTTGTTTAACATCCTCAGAGTTCCGCCAAATGTTCATGATCTGCAAGAATGCCTTACCATATGTATCCCTATCTTCCATCGACAGGTGTTGTGTATTTAAACGCGTTACTTCTGCAGAAACAACTTCGTCAATAAAATCAATTACGGCTTTAGAGAAAACCTGCTTGATTTTTATAAAACCATTTTCTTTGAAAAAATCCAATTGCGCTGAGGTAAGACTCATTGGCTCATTGAGCTCATTCAAGATAGCAGCAGGAATCATAAATTAGTTTTTAGAAAATATACTAATACCTATTCGGACCACTTGGTCTGCGATTTGCTCCACCGCCAGATCCTCCAGATCCGCCAGATGAACGCTCCTCTGCAGCTTTTACAACCAATGGTTTTTTACCAAGATTAATATCGTTTAAATTTTCAATTGCATCCTTGGCTTCATCTGCGTTGGGCATATCTACAAAACCAAATCCTCGGCTTTTACCCGTCTCCTTATCAAGTGCAACCTTAGCCGTTTTTACTTGCCCAAATTTTTCAAAAATCTCTTCCAATTCAGCATCATCAAGATCATAAGGAAGACCTGCAACAAAAATGTTCATAAAAATTTCTTTGCATGAAGTTAAATAAAGAATGCCTTTTATTATAAAATATTAACACAAAATAGCAGAATCATTAAAAATCAATTCAAATTGATTTACATTTCAAGAAATAATGATACATGGAGCTTGTGATTGACCAATATGATTTATTATTTCATCGCCTTTTACCACAATTTTTTACGGCAACCTTATGTGGCTTTATAGTAGGCTACGGGCGAGAAGTAAGGCATAAGCCGGCTGGCATTCGCACTATCATTTTGATTTCAATTGGTTGCACCTTGTATGCCTCGATTGGCTTTTACCTCGCTGAAAAATACCCAACAATCGACCCTACTAGAATTATTGGACAAATAGCTACCGGAATTGGCTTTTTGGGTGCTGGCGCTATCGTCAAATCAAATAATAAAGTTACAGGTGTAACCACCGCTGCATTCATATGGGCGATGAGTGGGATAAGCATACTTATCGGAAGTAATTTATATTTAATTCCAATCGTTCTAACCCTATTATTGGTTGGTGTAATATGGATGTTTGAGATGATTGAAAAGAAGTTGAATATAAACTATAAGGAAGATGCAGATTGAAGCTAGAGGTTAGACGATAGAGGTTAGACAATAGAGGTTAGACAATAGAGGTTAGACAATAGAGGTTAGACAATAGAGGTTAGACAATAGAGGTTAGACAATAGAGGTTAGACAATAGAGGTTAGACAATAGAGGTTAGGC
>CAJBBV010000105.1 GCA_903951405.1 uncultured bacterium | reverse complement strand
CTTTGGTTCGTCCGTTGTCATATTTTTTGTACAACAGCGATTCGCATTGTGGACTTTGACTCAGTTCAGCACAGAATCGTTCTCCTCCACAACCTTGATCGTAATCAACAAATAAAAATGGCATGCATGTATTTAATAACATAATGGTGGAGGATAGCAGATTCGAACTGCTGATGCTGCCATGCCATGGCAGTATGTTTCCAACTATATCAATCCCCCAAAATAACATGGTGCCCCCGGGGAGACTTGAACTCCCAGAACCTGGTTTCTAAGACCAGTACGTATGCCAATTCCGTCACAGGGGCTTGTTTGGTGGTTGCGGTTGGTATCGATCCAACCTCCTCGGCTTATGAAGCCGGTGCGCATCCGTCTACGCCACGCAACCAATAAATATTCATATGAGACGCTACCAAAATTTAACACCACAGGGCTTGAATTTTTATCTAAGTCTAAGTGATATTGGTGTTTGCTGCATCATTGTGTATGATGTGTTTACAGCCGAAGCTCAAATGCGTTATTTTACCAACGTGACTCAAGCCTTGCGCTTTATAAACAATCTCTGATTGAATTACTATTTTATTAATTTAGACAAATTCTGATTTGTCTACTATCAGTTCAAGTAATTTTTGTTTGTATGTTTGTATAAATTTTGGAGCCAAATGATTTTTTAAAAGTTCTGAATACGTTATTTTTTCTGAATTCTTAATAAGATCTTTCCATTCAAAAATACCATACGTGGTTAATGTCATCAGTTGCCCACCTCTCACACGTCTTCCATGCTCAAATTCTTTACACAATGATAGTGCTTGATCTCGAGTCATGATCGGCGATTTCCAATCAATATATTGGTCGTGATTGGATGTACCTTGATCAACATAACCGTATTTTTCAATGTTACGGCCAAACTCACTTGTATATGTTACTGTACCCGGACGTTCAAGATATAAAGGTTGCCAATTCCAATAAGATAATCTAATTTCGCCTGCCATTAATTTTTTAAATGTTTCTCTTGAATCGTCGGCAGTTTCACCAGGTAGTCCAATAATAAACCCACTTCCTGTATGTACATCAGGATATCGATCAGCAATTTCGTTTATTTTGGCGACAATTTTATCACGATCAAACCCTTTTCCGATTGATTTAGCAGCACCCGGATGCATGGTTTCTATACCAAATTGCATAGCTCTCACACCAATACGGTACAACAAGTCTAAAGTTTCGGGTTTGGTGCAAAGTAAATCTATTCTAATATATGCCCAAAATTCTGGTTGGAAAGTTAACTTTGAAATTGTTAGTTCAATTTGTTTTAATTTTTCAACATTATCGTTGAATGTGTCATCCATAATGAGATAATTTTTTACCCCAAACATATCATAGTTGCGTTGCAGTTCGTGCTGCAAGCAAGTAGTGGATTTCACATAATCCATATTTTTCTTACCAACCATTGGGTAGGAACAAAATTTGCATTGAAAAATGCATCCTCTTCCTATCTCAATGGGCAAACATTTATGGTTAACTACATCAGTATCCAACCATATCATGTCTTCTTTGGAAAATTCATATGAGTCGGCAAATCTGTCGTCAATGATAATCCTTCCAAAAATATTTTTATGGCTCTTGTCAAGATTGACTCCTTTGACCAGATGGTCCATGAGATTTACAATGCTAACTTCGCTGTATCCTAAACATACATAATCTATGTTTTTATTTGAATAATTTGCATTAGCTTTAGTGCCGCCTACTACAGTTTTGATATTTTGATTTTTATTCTGAATATATTGTATTAGTTTTTTCTCAAACTCTATACCTTGTGGCAATACAATATTGTTTGATTTTATATACCCTGATTTATCAGAATTCATATCGATCTTGTTTGATATAAAAGTGGTACTAAATCCTATCAAACTAGTGTCGTTGCCTATTGCTAAATCTAGCAACTTGATAAGTTCATCAAGCTCAAATTCTCCAATGTGATTTATTACTAAACAGCTATAACCATTTTTTCTTAATGAATGAGCACATTTATATGCTCCAATGGCCGGGACACTACCTAATGGATTCCAACAGTCTGTGAAAATAATTGCATGATACATCAACTACTTATAAGCACTATTATGATAGAGACATATTTGACAAAACTATACGCAATAGGTGAAACTTATCGCGTAGATTAGAATTGGGGTGCTATACCGGTATCGATCCGGTACTACCGCTTTCACAGAGCAGGGTGCAGGCCACTACACTAATAACACCATATAGAAACACACTAGTCGATTCCGTCGTTCTAGCGTCCTAGCATCTGTACTAAGCCAGTGTATTTTTATATGGCGAACTCATTGTAGGCAGGAATCGAACCTGCGTTTGCTTCTTGAGCGAGGCTTTCTTCCCACTAGAAGACTACGAGTTCATCGGGTCATGACTCCCGATTCTGGTGCAGGGTAATTACTCCTGTTTTACCATATAGAAACACACTGCATAGACTCACCCTACGTCTATCGTTCTCCCTTGCCCCAAGTTAGCGGCGGGTAGGTTGCGGAGGCATCTGATTCCAATCTACCTTCGCTAAAAAGCAGTGGGATGCAACAATGTGTTTTT
>CAJBBV010000104.1 GCA_903951405.1 uncultured bacterium | reverse complement strand
CTTACAATTAGCATTTGAGGCATTTTCAAATACTCAAATTTTCAAATTGCATTGTGGGCAGAAGAGGATTCGAACCTCTGAAGTCGAAAGACAGCGGATTTACAGTCCGCCCCATTTGGCCGCTCTGGAACCTGCCCCTCAACATTCAACTGCACAAGCAATACGCATGAAACATATCGCTGAATGGAGCCAGAGAAGGGACTCGAACCCCCGACCAGCTGATTACAAATCAGCTGCTCTACCAACTGAGCTACTCTGGCTTGTTTGAATGTGAAAGGATGATTTGTACTTCCTTACCAGTATCCTTAAATAAATAAAGAACTATCCCCTTTTTTGGGGGATGGCAAAGGTAATGGAATTCTTGAAAAGCAAAAATTTTGTCTCGCTCTTTTTTGTAAATATTTCAATGAGGTGAAATCAGACGGCTTGCTTCTCCTTTACTTTTTTGATTTGCATCATGATAGACTCTAGCGCTTGATCAAAAGACTCCTCAAATGACTTACTGCTTTGCTTCACAAATAACTCATGGCGTGGTACAGTTAATCTGATCTCTGCAACCTTATCTTTAATCTGATGAATGACATTATCTAATTTCAAGTACACATCAACTTTCATGATCTTGTCATGAAGGCTCTCCAACTTACTGATCTTTTTATTGACATGCTCCAATAGCGCTGCATCTGCATCAAAATGAATAGCGTGAATAGTCAGTGTCATATCCTTGTTTTTAGGTGAAAAATCCGCTCCCTGATTCCTCAGAAGCACATAGGAAGTTACCGCTAAATGCAGCGATATCAAATTTAAATTTCACAAAAAAAACCAAAAATCATCTTTTGAAAAAGTCCATCATTATCCTTTGGGATGGGCCTTCTTATGAATGTCCCTCAACCGCTCAATGCTGTTGTGGGTATATACTTGGGTAGCTGCTAAACTAGAATGTCCCAATAACTCTTTTACGGCATTCAACTCAGCCCCATTACCAGTAAGATGAGTAGCAAAACTATGGCGTAGCACGTGTGGACTCTTTTTCTCCGCAGTTGTAATTAAGGATAAATAATGCTTCACAACATCATAAATTTTACGGGCATGCATGGGTTTTCCCTGGCGACTGAGCAATAAATTCAATGCATCACTATCCGGGAATAACGCGGTTCGCTCAATGAGGTACTCCTTAACCGATTTCAGCATCTCCGCATTCAACGGAATGATACGTTCCTTATTACCCTTGCCAAGCACTTTCAACTGCCCACCTGCATGATTGATCTGCGCTATTTTTAAATTCACCAACTCACTCACCCGCATACCCGTTTGATACAATAAAGAAATGAGTAAGTGTGCTGTTCTACCTTCAAAACTATCAGGGAAAACAGTATCATTTAACAACACATGCATCTGATCCTGCTCAACATAGGAAGGCAAACGTTTTTTTGTTTTGAGCACCTGAATGGTCTTGGTTGGATTAACGTCAACCATTTGCTGCACCATGCAAAACTTAAAAAAAGATCGAACAGAGGATATTTTTCGGTTGATACTTCTTGGCTGAATTTTCTGCACCGTCATGGCAGCCATCCAGCTACGAATCATAGCAGCATTGATTTGTGCAGGATCTGTTGTATCAAATTGAGCCTGTAAAAATTCAAAAAAAGCCTGCAAATCATCAGCATAGGCCCGAAAGGTATGGACAGAATAACGCTTCTCGAATTTGATGTGATCGAGAAAACGCAACAAGACAGGATGGGATATTTCAGGCATAAAAAAAGTAGTCATAAAGTTATGAAACCTAATGACTACTCAAGTATATTTAATTAAACCGGTCGACTACGACTCTATTTCTCCGGTAAAAATCTTCTGCTTGTAAATTGCTTTCAACACCTCACCCCTACGTCTAATAGAAGGTTTGATGAACGCTTGACGCTCACGAAGCTGAAGTAAGATCTTAGCTTTCTCAAACTTTTTCTTGTACTTCTTAAGGGCTTTGTCGATGTTTTCGCAATCTTTAGAATCGATAATTAACATATTATTCCTCGTTTTTGGGACTGCAAAGATAATATTTTGATTCATTTTACCAAAAGGAATCTGAAATTCATTTACAAGTCAGAACTTTACCTCAAATTTAGCGCATGTTTACAGGAATTATTGAGGCCATTGGAACCGTCAAACGCACTGAAATCGAGGGCTCCAACATGCATGTTTGGGTAGAAGCTCCATTTTTCAATGAATTAAAAATTGATCAAAGTGTGGCGCATGATGGCGTTTGCCTAACCATTGATGCCATGGAATCGCCAATTTACCGGGTTACCGCCATCAAAGAAACCCTGAGCAAGACCACCCTTGGAAGCTGGACGATCGGCAAAAAGGTAAATTTGGAGCGGGCAATGATTCTTGGATCGAGGTTGGATGGGCACCTTGTTCAAGGCCATGTGGATTGCACCGGCAGATGCGTTGGGGTTGAAGTAGAAGAAGGAAGCTGGAAATATACCATTGAATATCCTGAGCAATTCAGACGATTAATTATCGAAAAAGGATCAATCTGTGTAAATGGAACTAGCCTAACGGCATTTGATTTGAAAGAAAATACATTCTCTGTAGCGATTATACCTTATACGTATAATAATACGAATATCAATGAGTTAGAAGAGAATAATGCAGTAAATTTGGAATTTGACTTAGTGGGGAAGTATGTAGTAAACTAAGATGTTGGAATACTTCCAACTGGGGTACAGCCTTCTCCATCATCAATTGGTCCGACTTTGCTATAATCACAATTAAGAGTCTGTGAAATAGATAATAGCTCAATT
>CAJBBV010000103.1 GCA_903951405.1 uncultured bacterium | reverse complement strand
GGTTAGGTGATAAGCGATACAGCGGTGATCGTGATTTAGAAAATCCCCTTGCTGCTGTGCAGATGGGACTTATATATGTAAATCCAGAAGGCCCTAACGGAAACCCTGATCCAATTGCAGCTGCACGTGATATTCGTGAGACTTTTGGTCGTATGGCTATGAATGATGAAGAAACCATTGCACTTATTGCAGGGGGACATACATTTGGTAAAGCGCATGGTGCTGCTGATCCAAGTAAATATGTTGGTCCTGAACCGGCTGCAGCTCCAATTGAAGAACAAAGTCTTGGTTGGAAAAATACCTTTGGTACAGGTAATGCAGGTGATACAATTACTAGTGGATTAGAAGGTGCATGGACCACAACGCCAACGAAGTGGAGCACTAATTACTTTGAAAATCTATTTGGCTTCGAGTGGGACCGTACAATGAGTCCTGCTGGGGCACAACAATGGACGCCAAAAAATGGTGCTGGAGCGGGTACTGTGCCTGATGCACATGATCCTTCTAAGAAACATGCACCCATTATGTTTACGACAGACCTTGCGTTGAGGGTTGATCCAATTTATGGTCCTATTTCAAAACGCTTTTATGAAAATCCTGATCAGTTTGCCGATGCGTTTGCTCGTGCTTGGTTTAAATTGACTCACCGTGATATGGGACCACGTTCACGTTATCTCGGTAGTGAAGTACCTGCAGAAGTATTGATTTGGCAGGATCCGATTCCAGCTGTTAAACATACTTTAATCGATGCGCAAGATATTGCTGCATTGAAAGGAAAGATACTTGATTCAGGATTGACGGTATCTCAACTCGTTTCAACTGCATGGGCATCTGCATCTACATTCCGTGGTTCTGATAAACGTGGTGGTTCAAATGGTGCTCGTATACGATTAGCTCCTCAAAAGTATTGGGCTGTTAATAATCCTGCTCAGTTATCAAAAGTGTTGGATGCACTTGAAGCTATTCAAACTGCATTCAATGGTGCTCAGTCTGGAGGTAAGATGGTTTCAATTGCCGACATGATTGTTTTAGCTGGAGGAGTTGGAATAGAAAAAGCGGCAAAGCTTGCTGGTCATACTATAACGGTGCCATTTATTCCTGGTCGTGCCGATGCAACACAAGAACATACTGATGTTGAATCATTTGCTGTCTTAGAACCTTTGGCAGATGGATTTAGAAATTATTTGAAAAAGAAATATACTACTTCAGCAGAAGAGATGCTTATTGATAAGGCGCAGTTATTAAACTTAACTGCTCCGGAGATGACTGTACTCCTTGGTGGTATGCGTGTGTTGAATACAAATTTTGATCAATCACATCATGGTGTTTTCACGAAGAGACCTGAAGCATTGACGAACGACTATTTTACGAACTTAATTGATTTTAGTATTAGTTGGAAAGAATCGGCTGATGCAAAAGATATTTTTGAAGGCCGCGATCGTGCTACAGGAGAAATTAAGTGGACAGGTACGCGAGCTGATTTGATCATTGGATCTAATTCAGAATTGCGCGCCATTGCGGAAGTTTATGCGTGCGAAGATGCAGGCGATAAATTCGTTCATGATTTTGTTGCTGCATGGGCTAAGGTGATGAACCTTGATCGATTCGATTTAGCTTAAGCATTATCACATATAATATCTATATACAAAGGTGGTCTTGAAAAGGGCCACCTTTTTTTATGTTGTTTTTATTAAAGAATAAAAGTAAGCACAGTCTGGGGTTTAGTACTATATTTCCTGTAATTATTAAGTGCTATTCAAATGAAAAAAAGACAACTATTATTAATGATTGGCTTAGCGATTGCTACAACAATAATTTTTTTCAGTTCATGTAATTCTAAAAAAGAAATTACACCTATGGAAAATTCAGGGGCAACTAATTCAAAAATAGCAGAGCTTACCGAAGCACATAATAAATTGTATGCTGGATTAAATACAATGTTTACAGGAGACATAGAGCCGTTGAATAATGTTTGGTCGCATAGTGACTCTATTACGTATATGGGCCCATTTGGTAGTATATTGACAGGACGGGGTGAAGTTGGTGCAGATTTTGAAAAGGTAGCCGCAATGAAATTGGGTGGTAAGATTACTGCTAATAATTTACATGTATATGCCGGAACAGATATAGGATATACAAGTTGTGTAGAGGAGGGTGAAAATATTGGCCCAGATGGTAAAGTTATTAAGGTTAGTCACCGTGCTACCAATATTTTTCATTTAGAAGAGGGCAAATGGAAATTGGTTCATCATCATACCGATATTTCATCTCAGTTGGAAACGGGCTTTGATAAGATTATAAAATAATTGATAGGTAAACGTTTATTTACTTCAACAAAAATTTCACGGCGATAGTAAGCGTTATACGTATTTTTTCAAAATCAATTTGAGGAAGTTCAGCTGTTTCTGCACCGGCCATCATCATTCTTACATTACCTGTTCGTTCTACTTGAACTTGGCCATCGCCCTCATTGCTGTAATCAGATATCAATAAAGCCGGGCCAAGATTTTGATTGATTGGTTTAGTTAACGCTATTGCTTTGTCTTTTGCATTTAATATCGCCCGTGTTCTGCAACTATTTCTAATAGCTACAATTTCACTATGACCTACTTTTTCAATTTGTGTATTAGCGATACCCAGTTCTTCTAGTTTCATAAATACCTTGGTTGCTGTTACGGCATCACCTACTTTTAATGTGTACTCTTTTGATTTTAGCACATCTTTTTGTTTCAATACATAATATCGGTAATTGCTTTGTATGTTTGACGTAGTTAATTCCTTTTCTGTATTGATTCCCAATTGTTTTAATCCGGCAACCATTTTACGTTCTAATTCTTCTAGTGAGATTCTGTCTTTAGTATCTGCTTCTGAAATGATAATCTTAATGAAAACTTCATTAGGGGTAACTAACGTATCGGCATAGCCATTTACCTCAATGTAGGGGACATCAAGAAAACTTTTCTGTGCCATACTACTAAGTGTGATAGCACATAAGGCAATAGAAACCATAGATTTTAGGTTCATACAAAAAGGTATTGTTTGTCTAAAAGTAGACATAGAATTCTTAAAGAAGATATAATTATTGCAGAGAGGTACCCTTTAATAAATTCTTCTAGGCACAATAGATTCAATCTATTTTAGCATACTTGTGTCAACTCGAGTAGGAGTGTCTTTCCCGTCAACTATTCCTTTTGCACTAAGTGCAATAGCTCGGATGATTGCAGTCATATTCTCTACGTTGAGGGTTCCTATTTCGTCACTTGCCTTATGGTAGTTTGGTTCACTATCCATTTTGGATGTTGAAATGGTATGGGCTGGAACTCCGAGTCTAGCTAGTGTCGCATTGTCTGACCTATAAAATAGATTTTGGTCAGTGTAAGGGTCTGGGTAAAAAGTGAATTTAGTATTGGTGAGGTTTTTTTGAAGAATGGCGCCCATATCTGTTTTGTCAAATCCCGTAATATAGGCGCTGTTTGTGCCCCACTTGCTTTCTGTACCAATCATTTCAATATTGAACATTGCTACAACTGCAGCTGGGTCAAATTGTTTTGAAAAATATTGTGCACCAAATCCACCCACTTCTTCAGCGGTGAATGCAGCAAAGATTAATGTTCTTTCGTTGTTGTTGAGCGCTTTATAATATTTTGATAACATGATCATCGCTGTTGTCCCTGCCGCATCATCATTTGCCCCGTTATAGATGGAATCATTGTTTTCTATGTTAGCGCTGCTTATACCAAGGTGATCATAGTGCCCGGAGAATATGACATATTCATTTGGTTTTGATTTCCCTGGGATGATTCCGACCACATTCGATAATGGTTGCTCAATTATTTCTTGAGTTGCTTCTATGTTGAATTTTTTTGGAATGTTTGTAGCCAAGATGACAATCACATTTGGTTGGGTAGAAAATAAATCCATCTCCATTTGCGTGAATCGTCCAAGTAATTTACTGAATGATGTATCTGCAACGACAAGTGTATTTTTTTTAGCGGAAAGAGATTTCATGATTTCCCTAAAAAAATTCATTCCCTTACTAACTTGAACAATATCGTAATTTGATTTTTCATTTAAACGTATGTTTTTTGTTGGACAAAGGAGCAAGACATTTTTCTTGTCTATTTCGTTTCCATCTATTGAATAGTGTTGAGTAAGAGGCTTTGCTTTAATCATTGAAAAGGATTGCAAGTAAGATGTGCTATTCCCCCATTTTTGTAATCCTGTTTTTTCAAACTCACTGGCTATAAAGGCCCCTGCTTTTTCGATGCCAGCTGAAAAAGTTCTTCTGCCTTGCATTTCATCAGACGATAACATTCTTTCAATCCGTTCTGTTTCTTTGATATCGATAACATTCAATGACTCTTGTGCGTAAGATGCGGAGACACTAATGATTAGTGAGAGTAAAACTATTTTTTTCATCATTAAAAGTAGTAAATTTTTTCAGAACGCTGAACGCTGAACGCTGGGCGCTAGACGCTTG
>CAJBBV010000102.1 GCA_903951405.1 uncultured bacterium | reverse complement strand
GAACAATTGACATGCCAGATGTACCATCAAGCATTTGAGTATAGGTATCGTTAAGCGAGATGCTAGAAAGAAGTGTAGCAGCTGTATCCAAATTTGCATTAGCTTCTCTGATTACATCAGCGTTTGACACATAATCTGGTGATACAAAGTTTGACGCACCAGAAAAGTTATTGATAAGACCAGCTACGTACATAGAACCAACCCTAGAATAAGCCCAACCTCTCCAAAAATAACCGAACGCTTGCAATACTTTTTGCTTTGTTTCGGCATCACCACTAAAGGTAAATGAAGGATTTTTAGCATACTCAATCAATAAGTTTGCTTCAGCGAGGGTATAATACATAGATTGCCACTCATACTTGAATGCATTTAACTCACCCGCTTCGCGGCTGTTGGTATTTTGCAATTGAGTCTTTTGAGCAGGACCGATTGGGTTATCTACTACTGTTCCATCAGGCAAAGTGATCTTATATACCTGACTTCCCCATCTCCAACCATAGTTACCCCATGGAACGTAACACTCATCTCCCATGATAGAGTGGTAATTCGCGGCAATAATGTAATCAGGACCGGCAAATTTACCCCACATACCCAAAGCGAAAGGGAAAATTCCTGATTCAGTATTAATTGATGAAGTTGTTGGACTTACTGGATCACTTAGATCCAAGTCCTTTTTGCTACATGCTGAGATGAGCAAAAAAAGTGATAATGATAAAAGGACAATAAATTTATTCTTCATAAAAATCATTTTTATTGTGTTTAGAAAGTAACATTCAAGCCAACCTGAAGCGACTTAAGGTTAGGGAAAGAAAAAGAATCCAAACCTCTACTTACTGCACCAGTTGAAACAGCTTCAGGATCTAAACCAGTATAATTTGTTTTAGTCCAAAGATTTCTTCCAGAAACAGTGAACGTAGCAGATTTTACAACATTTTGCAATCCAGGAATCTTATTCACTGTATAGCTCAATGAAACGTCTCTCAATCTTACAAAAGAACCATCTTCAACAAACCAAGATACTGGTTCAACTGAATTGTACATGCTGTTGTAGTACAAAGGATAAGCTCCTGCTGGCTGACCGGCCCAAGAAACTGGCTTATCAAAATCAGCAGAACGACGATCACGGTATAACCACTGATCAGTTTGATTGTAGAGATAGTTACCATTCATCCAATCCACTTGGAATGAAAGAGTAAGGTTATTCTTGATGGTGAAGCTGTTGATGAAGTTCATGATGGTTTTAGGATTTGGATCACCCATCAGACCTTTATCATTTGAAGAAGCCAATTGAGCTTTACCAGTATTAACATCTACAACGGCGCCATCGCTAGAAACTGCATAATCAGCTTTATTCTCGAAATAAGGATCTCCTGATGCGTTTACTTCATCTAGGCTAGACAACACGCGCTGTCCCCAAAATACACCAAGGTTTTGACCTTCTCTCAAGGCATAGTTCCCTTTGATTACAGGCTTACCCAAGTATGTTGAAACAACTTGTGTTTTGGGGTTAGAGAATCGATATCCAAAGTTCCATCCGAAATTCCTTGATTTGAAAGCAGCGATATCAATCGAAAGCTCCATACCATTTGATTTCAAATTAACAACGTTATCAACTTGTCCACCTGCACCAAATGAAATTGGAGCTGGAGCAGCATCGATAACATTTTTGCTTTCTCTTTTATAGTAATTGTATGTTACAGCAATTCTTCTCATCCATTGTTCAGAAATTTTTGGTGTAGCTACTATATCAGATCCAATTTCAAGCTCGGTAGTAACCTGAACCTTCAATGCTGGGTTGTTTAATGTTCCTGGGATTTGGAGGATAACACCTGTTCCAGCATAGTTAGCTGAGGAAACTGTACTTTGTCTTTGGTAAGCACCTGGCTGAACACCCGCCTCACCATAAGCACCACGCACTTTCAATTCAGAAATCAAGTTTGACTTAAATAATTCTGATAAGCGGAAGTAAACGTTACCTCTAGGGAAACTAAATGGTGTACTACCTTGTCCAAACGCTGAAGAGTAGTCAGATCTGTATGTAAATCCAATACCTGTCAATTTACCCCAGTCAATCATTTGGTTAACCATAGCACCATATGTAACGAATTCATACGCACCTTCACTACCTGTTCTATTGTTTGTATTCGCAATACTTACAGGAGGGAAAGCAGGTAATTCTGTTCCATACAACCAGAAATTATGACGCTTGTCTTTTCTCCAATCGTAAGAAACTTGTGTTACAGTAGTTACTGGAATATTCAATTTAAAGTCTTTTTGGAAATCTGTTTTTACAATCAAACTCGCCAAAGAGTTTTGGTAAGTACTTCTGCTGTAATCGTTGTATACAGATCCTTTAGGTTGACCATAATATTGTTGGTGTTCCATAAACTGAGGAACAGATGATTGGTTTTTATAGTAATCATATCCTTCTACATTCCAAATATCAAGACCATACTTATAGTCCAATTCAACAAACTTATTCAATTTGTAATTCAAATTCACTCCTTGAACAATTCGGTTTGTTTTTGAGTAACGCTCGTGAAACTGGAATTCAGACAATGGATTACGTTGTCCGGCTTCTTTGATTAACGTAGTTGGGAAATACCCTTGATACATATCATCAAAGTTGAAATAATTTTCAGATTGGATCACGTTAAAGCGATCACCATTCAATAAATCATCTCCTTGTAAAATCAATTGAGTATTTGAACGTAAGGTTAACCCTTTAGCCAATTCAATACCGAGGTTGGCAGTTATGTTTGTTCTATCAAAATAATTACGTACGGTATTCTTTTGTTTGAAAAAACTTCCTGTTAACGCATAATCAAACTTTTCAGCACCGCCGCTTATAGAGATGTTGCTGTTTGAAGAAAATGCTTGATCGAATGCTTGACTAAGGTGATCATATGTTTTTTCTTTAAACACCTTGTTGTTCTGAGTAGTTAAATCAAGGTTCTCAAAACTTGGCTGAGGCCAAAGACCTGTTTCATCTGGGGCAACTGGATCTCCAGCGTTATCAGTAACATATCCGTTAGCATCAGTCTGATAGTGATGGTATTTATTAACCAACGGCCATCCACCTTTAATGATGTTATCTGAAGTATACTTAGATGCAAACGTAATGGTTGGCTTTCCACCATTTCTTGAACCTTTTTTGGTAAAGATTTGGATTACACCGTTACCACCTTGTGCACCATATAGTGTACCACCGGCAGCACCTTTGATTACCTCAACACGATCAACGTTACTCAAGTCTAAAGAATAAAGATCATACACTTGAATTCCGTCTAGCAAAATAAGTGGGTAAGAACCGCCTAATGAGTTATAACTTCTTAGAACGATATCAGCACCAGAACCTGGTGCACCGCTGTTGATCAAAATTTGAGCTCCAGCAATTTTACCTTGTAAGGCTTGTTCGATAGAAGCTGTTGCACTTTTAGGAATATCTTTTGCAGAAACCGTTGCAAGGTCGATACCAATGGTTCTCTTATCCCTGGCAACACCCACACCTGTTACAACCACCTCACCAAGTGCTTTGGTATCAATGGCAAGTTTAACAGTAAGGTTTGCTGCAGCTTTCACTTGTTGTGGCTCAAAGCTCAACGCAGATACTACTAAAGTAGAACCTGTAGGCGCTGAAAGCGTGAAGGCACCAAGTGAGTTTGCAGTAGTACCATTTTTAGTACCCTTTACAAGAACAGAAGCGCCAGCGATAGGTGCTCCTTTTTCATCAACAACTTTACCATTTACGGTAACGTTTTGGGCTACTGCTGTACCAATAAGTAGGCACGATGCAAGTAAACTCCACAAAAATTTTTTTCTCATGCTTGTTAATTTTTTGTAAAAAACAGTTTTGTCTCGGAACAAATTTAATAAAAACTTTATATAAAGTTTATATAAACAGAAAAATAAATTTTTGACAAAAGGCAGAACCACTGACCATAACGAGTAAAAAACCAATTTATCATGCTGAAAATGCACTTTGATCAATTAAATCCCCGAATAATCGACTTTAGCTTAAACAATTCATCCTCTTTTTATAGAAAATAAACCCAAAAACACATATATAATTTTATTTAATATGTATAATCAAAGAGAAATACTGTGAATATCTATTGATTTTCTGTTAACATCTATCACAATCAGGCTCCATAAGGCAGTTTAATCTAAAATTGACTGATTAGCACTCAAATGCCTGATTATCATTAAAAAACAGATGACTAGAATTCTATCTCAGAGATGAAAGCAAAATATTCCAATTGAATAAATAGTTGATTTTCAACTAATTGAATTGTATTTTTACTTGGGAACAAGCTTCTGAGAAAAGAATAGCGGTAAAAAAAAACTTGTGCACAAGGCAAAAAATTAATTTTGTAATGTGGGAGCAATTTGTAATTTAGTGTCAGAATTTAATGGGTTAGTAAGTACTAAAGGGCTGGTTTCTACCGGCCCTTTGGTTTTTAAAAGAGGCAAGGAAGAAGAAGGAAAGAGGCAATAGTAATTAAATTTTACAGTGCTGAAAAATTATAGCACGAAATGTTAGAGTGAAAAAATAAAACAGTATCAACGTCTCATAACCACTACTGCCTATTGCCTCCTTGCCTCTCTATCTATCAACTATAAAAACATGAGCAAAATTAAAAAAGCATTCTTCTGCAAGAATTGCGGGTACGAATCTGCAAAGTGGGCAGGTAAATGTCCGGCATGCAATGAATGGAATACATTCACAGAAGAAATAATTCATAAAGAATCATCACCTGCAAAACAAAGTTGGAAAGAAACTGGATCAACAAATTCAAAAAGCATTGAGCTAAATGATGTTGAAGCAAATGAACAAGAACGAATCATTACAAAAGATGATGAACTAAATCGTGTTCTAGGTGGAGGAATCGTTCCTGGCAGTTTAGTACTCGTAGCCGGTGAACCTGGCATTGGAAAATCAACGTTGTTTTTGCAAGATGCATTGATGATGCATGAACTTCGTGTCTTATATATTAGCGGAGAAGAAAGTGAGCAACAAATAAAAATGCGCGCTAATAGGATTAACGTAAACCACGATGCATTTTATTTACTCACTGAAACTTCAACCCAAACCATCTTTCAAGAAATAAAAAAAATAAAACCGCAACTTGTCATTGTGGATTCAATTCAAACACTACAATCACCTTATATAGATTCATCACCAGGTACCATTTCTCAGATAAGAGAATGCACTGCAGAATTTCAACGCTTTGCTAAAGAAACGCAGACACCCGTTTTTTTAATTGGACATATCACTAAAGATGGTAGCATAGCAGGACCAAAACTATTGGAACATATGGTGGATACTGTGCTTCAGTTTGAAGGTGATCAACATTATGCGTACAGAATACTACGCACTACAAAAAATCGGTTCGGGTCTACAGCAGAATTGGGTATTTATGAAATGACTGGCGTAGGAATGAAACCGGTCACTAATCCTTCTGATATATTAATCAATCAAAAGGAAGAACAACTAAGCGGCATTGCTATTGGAGCAACGATGGAAGGACTAAGGCCATTGCTTGTTGAAGTACAGGCATTAGTTACACCGTCAGTCTATGGCACACCACAACGTACAGCTAGTGGTTTTGATTTAAGAAGATTACAATTGCTTCTTGCAGTCTTGGAAAAAAGAGGTGGATTCCATTTCGGAACAAAAGATGTATTTGTAAATATTGCAGGTGGATTAAAAATAGAAGATCCCGCTATAGATCTTGCCATGGTATTTGCATTATTAAGTTCATATGAAGATGTTCCATTGTCGCAAAAAATTTGTTTCGCTGGCGAGATTGGTTTAAGTGGAGAGATTCGTGCAGTGAATAGAATTGATCAACGCATTTCTGAAGCGGAAAAACTTGGATTCGAAAAAATTGTAGTCAGCAAATACAATAGAAGAAACGAAAACAAATCCCTTGGCATCAAGATAGTATCTGTGGCATTGATTGAGGAAGTGTATAAGACGATATTTCAGTAATTGGAGGCAAGAGGCAAGAGGCAATAGTAAATACAGAAAAGGGGCAGAGGCACAAAGCAAGGCAATAGGGAATAGGCAATAGTAAAAGAGTTCAGCGTTCAGCGTTTAGCGTTTAGCGTCTAGCGATCAACACCCAAATCCGAACTCCCACCACATAGCGAGGCAAGAGTAAATACACATTATGATTTGATGATTTTCTCTTTTCATCAGATGCAACTATTACTACTATTGTGAAATGAAATCAATTAATTCATTTCGTGATTTGATTATTTGGCAAAAATCCAAAGAGCTTGTTCTACTTGTCTATAAATCGCTGAAAAAATTTCCATCAGATGAAAAATTTTGTTTGGTAAGCCAAATTCGAAAATGCTCAATTTCGATTCCATCAAATATAGCTGAGGGATATGGAAGAAACTCTACAAAAGATTATATACGATTTCTGCAAATATCAAAAGGATCACTGTATGAACTTGAAACACAAATTGAAATTGCCAAAGACCTTGGCTATCTAGAAGAACCTGAAACAACAACAATTCTAAAACAATCTGATGAAATTGATAAAATCTTGTTTTCAATAATTAAACGCCTCTCGAATAAAATTAGTCTCAAAAATTGAAAATACTATTGCCTCTTTACTATTGCCTCTTGCCTCTCTCCTCTCTCCTATTGCCTCTCACCTATTGCCTCTTCCCTTTATGAATTTCCTCTCCAGCCTTTCCAACTTATTCTTCCCTTCTATCTGTCCAGGATGTAATACCCGGCATATCAATGAGGAAGAAATGATTTGTATGAGTTGTTTTCATGACCTACCCTACACAAAATTTGAACGCCTTGAAAACAACCCAATAGAGAAAATATTTTGGGGACGAACCCATATCAAATTTGCCTGCAGCACATTCTATTATATTATAGATAGCCCAATTCAGCATATCATCCATCACATCAAATACCGTGGGCAAGACACCCTTGGTGTTTTTATGGGAGAGATGATGGGACATACATTACAAACAGCTTTAGAAAAGCATGAAATCGACTTTTGTATTCCCATGCCGCTGCATTATAAAAAAGAATATGCTAGAGGATACAATCAGGCATCTTTACTGTGTGCTGGAATAAAAAAAATCACTCTAGTAAATTATAACGATAAATTAATAACCCGTGAAAAAAATACGTCCACCCAAACAAAAAAATCAAGGATAGAACGCTGGGGAAATGTGGAGGATGTATTTGTCATTTCAAACAAAAGCGAAATACTAGATAAAAACATAGTAATTATAGATGACGTAATTACCACAGGCGCATCAACGGAAGCCTGCGCAAACGCTTTACTGAAATATGGCGCAAAATCAGTGGGTATTTGTGGGTTGGCGTATACGATCTAATTAGAGTTGGGGGTTAGGAGTTAGGAGTTCATATTTATTGCTAAATAATTTAAGTGCAGCATGTTTGAGCGCTAAAAATAAATATTGCTTTATGCAGAAAAATATATACCCATCTTGGTAAAATAATAACATCCAACCCTTAACTGCTAACCCCCAACCCCCAACGCCCAACTTATTCAATGAACTTTATTCACAACAATGTGTTATCTTAACAATTCAAAAATCATTTTATGACAAAACTCATACTCATAGCATTTTCAATTTTTGCATTAGGTCCTAAATCAATTCACTCATTCAAAGTACCAGCCATCGACGGAGGCACTATTGATTTTTCGGCATTCAAAGGAAAGAAAATACTCATCGTCAATACTGCCTCACAATGTGGATATACCCCTCAATATGCAGAATTAGAAAAACTATTTGAAGCCAATAAACAAAAACTAGTCATTGTCGGCTTTCCTGCAAATAATTTCGGCGGACAAGAACCTGGATCAAATTCAGAAATCAAATCCTTTTGTAGTAAAAATTATGGCGTAAGCTTCCCGATGGCAGAAAAAGTTTCTGTTAAGGGCGGAGATATTCATCCTTTATTCAAGTGGCTCACTTCAAAAACCGAAAACGGTACTATGGACGGAGAAATCAATTGGAACTTCACCAAATTCCTACTTGATGAAAACGGAAAATTATTGGCTGTATTTCCAAGTAAGGTAAGTCCGACTGGTTCTGAAATTGCGGGATACCTTAAATAGTCTTTGCTAGGTAAGAGGCAATAGGCAATAGTAAATAGTAAAATGTGCCAAGCGCCCAGCGTTCAACCCCCAACTCCGAACTCCCAACACATAGTGAGGCAATAGGGAATAGGCAAGAGTTAAAAGCGATCGGCTGTTAACTCCTAACCCATAACTTCCAACCCAAGCGCTTAGCGTTAAGCGCCCAGCGTAAGGCTAAAAAGTTTAAACTTCTCTTCCTCTCTACTATTCCCATTTGCATTGTACTTTCGTGAAATGCAATTCTCCGAAATAGCCGGTCAAGTTTCCATTAAGGAGAAATTAGTTCAACTAGTTTCTCATAATAGACTAAGTCATGCCCTGTTGTTTTTAGGAAAGGAAGGGAGTGGCTCACTTGCACTTGCCATTGCATTTTCACAATACCTTGTTTGTGAAAGAAATAAGCCCCATAGTCAACACGATTCACTCTTCGGTGCTGCAGAACCACAGCAAACAACATTTCTTAACGACGCATGTGGAGTCTGCCCATCTTGTGTTAAAGCGTCTGCGCTAATACATCCAGACATTCACTTTTCATTTCCAACCATAACCAAAGACGGGATTGACAAACCTAAAAGCAACGATTTTATCGTTGAGTGGAGAAATTTTATCGCACAAACACCTTTTGGGAATTCATTCGACTGGCTTCAAAGCATTGGAGCAGAAAATAAACAAGGAAATATTACTTCGCATGAATGTGAAGACATTTTGCGTAAACTGAATTTAAAAAGTTTTGAAAGCGGTTATAAAATATTAATTCAATGGATGCCTGAATACTTAGGCGCTACCGGCAATAAACTCCTCAAAATGATTGAGGAACCCCCTCCCAATACATTATTTATTTTAGTAGCAGAAGATGAATCCAGGATTATTCCTACCATCTTATCTCGCACTCAATTGATTAAAATAAATCAATTGAATAAAACAGAGATTAAAGAATGGCTGATTAAAAACCAAGGTGTACCCGCAGAAAAAGCAGAAGCAATCTCTACTATTTCAGCAGGTAATCTCCGTGAGGCTTTTCAGCTAATACATCATAGCGACGAAGATTGGCAAGAATTACTCAGGGAATGGCTAAACGCGATGCTGAAAAATGGGCCAGCCGCACAGATCAAATGGATTGACGAGATCAGCAAGCTGGGAAGAGAAAAGCAAAAACAATTTCTTGCATACTTCACCCATCTCCTTTCAACATCAATTCATGAAAGCATTCTAGGATCATCTGAAGATAGTGGAGAAATGGAGGTTGATTTTGCTCGCAGAGTAAATAAATTGATCGCGCCAGAACAAATTGAAGCGATTGTTCAGGAATTGGATAAAGCATCCTATTATATAGAACGAAATGCCAATCCTAAAATGCTTTTCATGGCCTTAACCCTCAAAATATATCATATCATAAAAGATAAATCAGTAATTTTGATAAACTGACACGTGATGAATAAGGGAAGGTTCTAGGTTTGATTACTGAATTATGAATGCATTTTCGCTGGTTTTAATATAAAGTGTACACCGACTTGTGACCACATACCGGGCATATTGAAAGCCTCCTACAAACCACAATCCCCCATATCTCATCCACACTATTGACTTAACCTAGGAGAATTAAAATTCTCTGGTAAAATAATTTTTATGGGATGTAGCTCATGCGGAACAAAAGACGGAAAACCAAGTGGTTGCAAAAGCAATGGCGGTTGCAGCACAGGTGGTTGCAATAGACTAAATGTTCATGATTGGCTTGCTAACTTGCCATTTACTGATCCCTCTGTTTCGTGTAGGGTTGTAGAGATCACCTTCAATAATGGCAGTCGAAAAGATTATTTTAAAAATACTACCCTCCACCACTTTAACAAAGGTGAAATGGTAAGCGTTGAAGGTGTTGGTGGATTTGATGTTGGAATGGTTAACCTTAGTGGTGAACTTGTTCGATTACAATTGAAGAAAAAAAGAATTGCAGAAGATAATGCAGAGATGAAAAAAATCCTCAGAAGATCTTCTGAAGTGGATATTCAAAAATGGGAAGAAAATAAAGCCCGCGAAAAAGAAGCATTGGCAAGGGCAAGAGCAATTGCAAGACAACTTAAAGTGAATATGAAAGTCTGCGAGGTTGAAATCCAAGCGGATGGACGTAAAGCAACTTTCTTTTATACCGCAGACGATAGAGTCGATTTCAGGGAATTGATCAAAATATATGCGAGTGAGTTCAAGGTCAAAGTTGAAATGAAACAGATTGGAGCTCGCCAAGAAGCAGCAAAAGTAGGTGGAATCGGAAGTTGTGGTAGAGAACTTTGCTGTAGCAGCTGGTTAAATGAGTTCAAAAGTGTTACTACAGCCCTAGCACGCTATCAGAACCTAAGCATTAATCAGACAAAACTAAGTGGCCAATGTGGTCGCCTGAAATGTTGCTTGAATTATGAGTTAGACACCTACCTAGATGCCTTGCAGCACTTCCCAGACCACGTCGATATTTTACAAACCGCTAAGGGTAATGCGCAACTCATCAAAAAAGACATATTCAAAAATATTATGTGGTATACGTTGCCAGATAGCAACAACCAATATCCACTTTCTATTGAAACGGTTAAAAAAATAAAAGCCCAAAACGAAAAAGGGATTAGACCTGAAGAACTTGAGACCGCTGAACTTGGATCAAATTCCAAAGCAAAAGAAATAGAACCACAATTTGTTGATGTCGTGGGTCAAATCAGTCTTCGCACGCTCGATAAAAATGCACAAAAGAAAAAGCAACGGGAAAGACAAGGGAATGAAGGGAATAGAAATAGAGGCAATAATGCCCCAAGGCAAGTAGGAAGAGAAATGCCAAAACAAATCTCCAAAGAAGCTCCTAAACAAATAAATAAAGAAATAACTAAGGAAGGACCTCCAAAGAAAAATATTAGCATTTCATCTGCTAGTCCAAAGCCAGCTGATCAACCTAGAAAAATTATTCGTCCAATCAAGGACAATAAAACTGATCAGCAACCAGGCGAATAAGGAGTTAATTCAATAAACTGTTAAGTAACAAAACACCCGCAAGTCCGGTGACGGATACGATTGTTTCCATAACACTCCATGTACGCAAGGTGTCTCGAATATTCAAATTGAAGTACTCTTTGAATAGCCAGAAACCAGAATCATTTACGTGAGAAAAGAAAAGACTTCCTGCACCTACAGACAGAACCATTAAGTTTGGATTAGTGCCTGTAGCCAAAACCAATGGCGCTATTATTCCTGCAGAAGTTAATCCAGCTACTGTGGCAGAACCTACGGCAACGCGTATTGCTGCTGCGATAAGCCAACCAAGTAATAATGGAGGCAGCGCTAGTCCCTTGAGCATATCAGCCAACGCATTACTAACACCCCCATCAGCAAAAATATATTTCAACGCTCCTGCACCTGCAACAATCAATACAAGCATGAGCATATCTTTTAATGCTTCAGTATACGTGTTCATAATAGAAACGATGGACGTTCCACGAGATAAACCGATGGACCAAGTAGCAAAAAGTAAACAGATAAACATGAGCATAGAAGGATCTGAAAAAAAGGCAAATACTCCGTTTAGAGGTATGGGAATTGTATACATTAAAGGCAATAGTGAGGTGATGATCAAAATGAATACAGGAAGTAGGGCTGTAATCACACTAGTTGAAAAAGAGGGGAGTTTTGACTCATCCATTTCGCGTGGAATAAACGTTGTTCTAGGCGTACACGCAATGTGTTTAACTGTCTTAGCAAATAAGGGCCCTGCCAAAATAATTGCAGGAGTAGCCACTAATATGCCATACAGCAAGGTAGTTCCCATATCTGCATTCAATTGAGTTACTAATGCGGCAGGAGATGGATGTGGAGGTAAAAAACCATGGGTAACGGATAAAGCAGCAAGCATGGGAATCGCTACATAAATTGCTGGAAGTTTAACCTGATAAACGATTGAAAATATCAACGGAACCAATAAAACGAAACCTACATTATAAAAAAGAGGAATGCCTAATAAAAATCCAGTACACATTAATGCCCATGTGATATACTTCTTCCCAAAAAAATTCAACATGACTATGCTGATGCGTTGTGCAGCACCTGATTCAGCAAAGAGTTTACCAATCATAGCACCCGACATAATCACTAAGATTAATGAGCCCATGGTATCTCCGATTCCCTTCTGAATAGATAATGGAATCTTTTCTATTGGCATTCCCAACATAAAACCAGCAGCTAT
>CAJBBV010000101.1 GCA_903951405.1 uncultured bacterium | reverse complement strand
GAAAAAAATCTAGCTGATCAACAACTGAAGTACCTAAAAGAAAAAGAAACGTCGTTGAATGATTTTCTTTCTAAAGCAGGTGGACAGTCAGCTGGATTAGAGGAAAGTATTCGGTTTACGCATGTCCAAATTGCAGAAGAGGAAGTTAAGCTCAATGAACTACAGCAACGTATAGAGGTGTTAAAGACACAGGTTGATCAAAATAGACAAGCCTTTGATGAGAAAAGAATTTTGGTTGATGAATTGAGAAGGAAAAATCAACAAGTTCAACGAAACCAATTTGAAGCTGAAAAGAATGTAGCCATCAGAGATACCTCTCTAGCTAATTTAGATAAATCGATTGCTCAACTTAAAGAGGAACATGTTATAAGGCAGGCACAACTTTCTGATTTAGCAATTCAACGTGATGAAAATGCATCGGCATTGAATGCTGAAAAAGAAAATTTGCTATCGCTTCAAAAACAACACGAGGAAGTTAAGTTGCAAATATTAGATACACAATCGAAGCTTGAAGGTTTGCGCTCTCATCTTGCTGAAGAGAGCCGTAAGTTAGATTCCAAGAAGAATGAGTACGCATTGTTGAAAAGCCTTGTCGATTCAATGGAAGGATATCCTGAGAGTGTTAAGTTCTTACATAAGAATACAGGATGGAATCATACAGCACCCATTCTTTCAGACATTATTTATGTTAAAGAGGAATTTAGAACTGCTGTAGAAAATGTACTAGAGCCTTATCTTAATTATTATGTAGTTAATAATTTACAAGAAGGACTTCAGGCCATTCATTTATTGGATGAAAATAAAAAAGGAAAAGCCAATTTCTTCCTATTAGATAAATTGAACGCTGAATTTGGTTCAAAAGAACTTCATGCGCACGTTTCGCCAGGAACAATTTCCGCTACAAGTATCGTTGAATATGATGCTCAACACGAGAATCTTGTAAAATATTTATTGGGTAATGTGTTGATCGCTGAAGACGAATCTGCATTAGAAAATTCAAATGGAAGCATAGTGCTTGAGCGTCATGGCAAATACGTTAAGGGTAAATATTCTTTAACTGGAGGAAGCGTTGGACTTTTTGAAGGTAAAAAAATTGGTCGTGCTAAAAATCTGGAGAAGCTAGCTGAAGAAATTACGGAACAAGACAGTATTGTTGCTGTAATCAAAAATGATATCCAAGCTAGGCATAATGAGGTGTTAGAGTACAACAATCAGTTGAAAGAAAAATTCATTAACGAGTCTCAGCAAAAAATTCAACAATTATCAAATCAATCTTTTAGCGTTCAAAATAAGATTGATGGGTTACATAGTGCTGAAACGAATTCTTCGAATAGGCTAACTGATTTTGAACAGCAGCTCACTCAGGGCCGCGAGTCAATGCAAGAATTCAAATTATCACTTGATCAATTCAATCAGGAACTATCAGCGTTAGCGGCTAGTATTGAAACAGTTGAGACAGATTATTCCGCTGCTGAATTGGCATACAATAGTATTAATTCTCAATACAATGAGGCTAATATATCTATAGCAAAGCAACAAAGTAAATTAGCTGCAGCTAACCAAGAAGCTATATTTAAAAAGAACCAGCTTGATGAACTGAAAAGTCAAATTGATACTAGTAATACTCAGTTGTCTGAAGCTACTGTAACAATTCAAGAGACTATTGCACATCTTAAAACAGCGGAAGAAGAGTTGTTAGCATTCTATCGTAGAAAGGAAGATGAAGGACGTTTGTTGAATGATGCGGATCAAGCATACTATCTACTTAGAAATACCTTGAGTGAGCAGGAGAGTGAACTTAGGCATCAAGTAAAAGATAAGGAACAAATTGATCAATTGCTTGGACTTATCAAAGACAAGATTAATGAATTAAGGTTCCAATTGGCTGGTATAAAAGAACGATTGAATGTTGAATTTAAAGTTGATATCGATCAGATTTTGGATGAGCCAAGGCAGACAGAAGAGACACTTGAGCAATTGCAAATGGATTGTGATAGAATGAAAAAGAGATTGGAGAATATTGGTGAAGTTAATCCAACTGCTATTGAAGCATTTCAAGAAATGAAGAAGCGATATGACTTCATACTTGAACAAAAGAATGATTTGGTTGAAGCTAAAAATTCGTTGGCTCAAACTATACAAGAAGTTGAGGCAACAGCCAATCAGAAATTTTTAACCACTTTTAATCAGGTTAGAGAAAATTTCCAACGTGTATTCAAAGCATTATTTACAGAGGAAGATACAGCCGACATGGTATTGGTGAATCCTGATAATTTAGCTGATACAGGAATTGATATATTGGCTAAGCCGAAAGGTAAACGTCCAGCTTCCATTGCACAGTTGAGTGGAGGAGAAAAGACGTTGACTGCAACTGCATTGTTGTTTGCTATATATCTTATTAAGCCAGCTCCATTTTGTATTTTAGATGAGGTTGATGCGCCGCTTGATGATGCTAACGTATTCAAGTTTACCAATATGATTAGGCAGTTTAGCAAGGAGTCTCAATTCATTATGGTAACGCACAATAAAACTACAATGGCAACGGTCGATGTAATTTATGGTGTTACCATGCAGGAGCAAGGTGTTAGTAAGCTTGTACCAGTTGACTTCAGAAACTTGAATTAGATTGAATTTGTACGCCTTATACAAATATGTCTATTAATTCTATGTATACTAATAACTAACATCTAGCATCTCGCGTCTATTATTTATTCATGGTAACATCCTCAACGAATTATTTTTTTGTTGGCATAGCAGGTACAGGTATGAGTGCTATTGCACAATACCTCAAAGCCGATGGACATTGTGTTTCAGGTTCTGACCGACAGTTTGTGTTAGGTATATACAACGAAACTGAGCAGGCATTAATAAAAGAGGGGATAATCTGTTTTCCGCAAGATGGGACTGGGGTAACTGAAAATACGGATATAGTGGTGGTATCCACAGCTATTGAAGATTCTGTTCCAGAAGTTATTGTTGCAAAAAAATTAGGAAAGCAAATCTTAAAAAGAAGTGAACTGCTAGCCTTGATTGCTTCTTCAAAAAGGACTATCGCTATTGGTGGAACCTCAGGGAAAAGTACCGCGACAGCAATGTTGTTTGATATTTTACATCATGCAGGATTAAACCCTTCTATTATTGGAGGTGCTGGATTAACAAGACTAATTCGCGAAGGGAAAATTGGCAATGCCGCATATGGCACCGGAGATTGGTTGATTTTAGAAGCCGATGAAAGCGATGGATCTATTGTACAATACCATCCTGAGATTGGTGTGTTATTAAATGTAGACAAAGACCATCAAGAGATAAATACATTGATGGAGTTGTTTGCTACATTCAAAAAAAACTCTACCCAGTTTATAGTAAATCGCTCACATCCCTTATCTGCACAACTAACTAGTGAATCTCCATTTGATTTTTCATGCGATTTAGATGAAGTAGGTTTAATTACGGCTAAAGACTTTACCCAGCAAGGTGAAACGATTTCATTTAATGTTCAAGGCATTTTGTTCAAGTTGAATATTCTTGGAAAACACAATATGGAAAATGCTTTGGCGGCAATCGCTGTAGCATCATTATTAGGAATAGAACTTCCTATTGCTGCTGAAGCGTTGTTGCATTATGAGGGTATCTACAGACGGCATCAGATTTACGGAAAGAAAAATGGCATAACCTTAATAGATGACTTCGCCCATAATCCCGTAAAATGTGCTCGCTCCATTGAAGCGTGTCAGCCAATTTCTGATAAATTAATTGCTTGGTTTCAGCCCCATGGGTATGGTCCAACAAAATTTCTTCGGAATGATTTTGTTGCTGAACTCGCAGCCGTCTTAAGGCCTCAAGATGAAATTTGGATGAGTGAAATCTACTATGCTGGAGGAACTGCGGTTAAAGACATCTCTGCAAATGACCTTATACAAGACCTAAATAAACTTGGTGTAAATGCCTTTTTTATAGCTGACCGTAACGATTTACTTGATCATCTCCGCCCTCATTTTACCGATAATACGTCAATCCTTTTAATGGGTGCTCGCGATCCTTCCCTAGGCAGATTTGCGGAGGAAGTATGGTCAAAGATTTCATCTTAGACGTTAGACTAGAGATGCTAGATGTGAGTTGCTTAACTCCCAATCACGAGCGCTAAGCGTTCAGCGCCAGGCGTTCAGCTGTTAGCGCCAAGCGTCCAGCGTAAAGCGTTGAATCCCCAACCCATTATGCTATTTTCTCAAAAATCCTTACCTTAACAAAACCATGTCTCATTTTCACTACTATACTAAGCAAGAAATACTCGAGCAAACAACGTTGAGGAAGTACGAAAGTAAGTTGGGCGAACATGTTCAGGTGCTAAATAGTGTTCATGATGCCAATTCCGTTGATCAAATAGTTGATTTCAATGTTCCAGGAAAATATGTATGTTTTGGTATTCCAGAAAGCATTGGTATTATGGGGAACCATGGTACAAAGGGAGCAGAGAATACTTGGTTTCATTTTATTAGGACGTTTCTCAATATGCAAAGCACCGACCTCTGCAAGGGGGAGGATATTATTTTGGCTGGTTATTTCGATTTTTCATCCATTTCAAAAATCATTGACGAACATTCATTTAGTTCTGATGAACGAATAGATGCATGCCGACATGCGGTGGCAAATATCATTGACGAAGAAGTGGAGGAATTGGTTAAGCAAATTGTTTCAGCCGGCAAAATTCCAATTGTAGTGGGGGGAGGCCATAACAACGCCTACCCATTGATCAAAGGGGTGGCTAAATCATACCATAAATCAGGTGTTATTTCAAAGCCCTCTATTAATGCGGTTAACCTCGACTCTTGTGCAGAATATAGAATTATGGAAGGTAGGCATAGCGGAAATGCCTTCCGGTATGCCATGGAAGAAGGGTATCTGAGTAAGTATGCCATTATTGGCTTGCAGGAAAATGTAAATCCACAGAGCATGATGGATGATGTTTACAGCAATGTCAATATTGTTTACTATAGTTATGAAAATATTTATGTTGAAGAGAAACTAAATTTTATGCAATCGCTTGCACAGTCTTTCTCGTTTGTAGACGAGGGGCTTATTGCGGTAGAACTGGATTTAGATGCTCTTAGCCATATCCCTTCAAGTGGGCAAAATCCTTCAGGGATTACAGTGGCTGAAGCACGTCAATATATCCGATTTGCTGGAAATTATCCAAATATTACTAGCCTCCATATTTGTGAAGGGGCAGCAGATCATTTGCATTCAGATTCCTCTCAATTAGGTCGACTTATCTCTTTTCTAATTACCGATTTTATCAAGGCAAAAGCGTAGGCATTTTTTGAACAGTTCCCTGCCAAATTGGGTTGCACATTTTATCGGCTGTATCAAATATTTACGTAATTTTCATTCTCATTTAAAATTGAAGAAAAAAGATAAACTATGCCAGACTTCGAAATCAAAAAACAATCCAAGGTATATGATGTAGTTATTGTTGGCTCCGGTGCTGGAGGTGGGATGGCCGCTTATGTACTGGCAAATCAAGGACTAAAAGTGTGCTTATTGGAAGCAGGTGCAGACTTTGATCCAGCAAAAAATGTAAATCAACTTAAAAATGCATGGGATTCTCCTCGTCGTGGAGCAAGCACAAAATTCAGACCATTTGGAGATTTTGATGCAAGCTATTGGGGATGGGATATTGAAGGCGAGCCGTATACTAAAGCAGAAGGAACAAATTGGGATTGGTGGAGAGCACGTATGGTGGGTGGAAGAACAAACCACTGGGGTAGAATTTCACTTCGTTTCGGACCTAAAGATTTTAAACGCAAAAGTATTGATGGATTAGGAGACGATTGGCCAATTGGATATGAAGATGTAAAGCCATTCTATGATAGAATAGATAAATTAATTGGGGTGTTTGGGACAAACGAAGGACTTGAAAATGATCCCGATGGATTTTTCTTGCCACCACCAAAACCGAGGTTGCATGAAATGTTTATCAAGAAGGCCGCTGGTAAAGCAGGTGTTCCCGTAATACCATCACGTTTATCCATCTTGACACAAAAAATCAATGATGATCGTGGACAGTGTTTTTATTGTAATCAATGTAATCGCGGTTGCACAGTATATGGTGATTTTTCTTCATCATCTGTATTGGTGAAGCCTGCTATCAAAACTGGCAATGTTGAAATGATTACTGGAGCTATGGCGCGTGAGGTGCTTACTAATAATGAAGGACTAGCAACCGGGGTGTCGTATGTTAACAAATATGATTTAACTGAGCATCAAGTAAAAGGGCGTACTGTTATTCTTGCTGCGAGTGCTTGTGAATCTGCTCGTTTATTGTTGAACTCTAAGTCAACACGATATCCTGATGGATTAGCAAACAACAGTGGTGTAGTGGGTAAATACCTTCATGATTCAACAGGGGCTTCTATGGGCGGTATTCTTCCTGACTTGTTGGGAAGAAAGCGCTACAACGAAGATGGTGTGGGTGGTCTTCACGTATATTCTCCATGGTGGGGTGATAATAAAAAACTTGATTTTCCAAGAGGCTATCATATTGAATATGGAGGCGGTATGTCAATGCCACTTTATGGGTTCTCTATGGGGATGGAAGATGTTAATGGTAAATTCCCTGTTAATGGGGTAACCAAAGAAGCTGGTGGATATGGTAAATCATTAAAAGAAGACGTTCGGTATTTCTATGGGGCTGAAGTGGGTATGGCTGGTAGGGGTGAGTCAATCGCTCTTGAAACCAACAAATGTGAAATTGATCCAAACGTTGTAGATAAATATGGTATTCCTGTTCTTAAATTCGATGTAAAATACACAGATCACGAGATCAATCAGGCCAAGCACATGAAGGAGACCTTCAGAGAAATTATGCATGAGATGGGTGCTGTAATTACCTGGGGGGATAAAGATGGTCCTGAAAATAATTATGGACTTGAAACACCAGGTAAAATTATCCACGAAGCTGGTACAGTTCGTATGGGTAACGATCCAAAAAAATCTGCATTAAACAAGCATAACCAAGCACACGATTGTAAAAATCTATTTGTTGTGGATGGTGGTGTGTTTGTGTCACAAGCAGATAAAAACATTACTTGGACAATCCTTGCACTTTCAATGAGAGCGTCTGAGTATTTGATTGATGAAATGAAAAAGGGAAATATCTAATATTATTTAATTATAAAAGGGGTTTAAATTTTTTAATTCCTCTGCAAAAATTAAACGCTAAACTTAATCACATGGATAGGAGAAAATCGTTAAAAGCACTTGCCTTAGGAACCCTCGGTGGAGTAGCATTACTTGATGGGTGTAAGCCAGGAGAAACAAATAAAGAGGGCGTAAGCAAAATCGTTGCAGATGGTTTTACGTTGGATAGGCAACCAGAAGAAATTGCTCAATATGATAAAGCGGTGTCTACTACCTTTTTTACGCCACACGAGATGGCAACGATCACCATTCTGGCAGACATCATCATCCCTAAAGATGAAGTGAGTGGTAGTGCAACCGATGCGAAGGTTCCTGAGTTCATTGAATTTATTGTGAAAGATATGCCAGAGAATCAAACACCTATGCGTGGTGGTTTACGTTGGCTTGATATCTATGCCTCAAAAAAGAATGATAAATCATTTAAAGACTCAAGTCGTGAGGAACAAATCGCTATTGTCGATGAAATTGCTTATCCACTAAAAGCAAAGAAATCATTAGCACAAGGTGTTGCATTTTTTACATTGATTCGAAATTTAACGGTGACGGGTTTCTATACTACAAAGATGGGGTATGATGATTTAGGGTATGTTGGAAATAGTCCTAACCAATGGAATGGTGTGCCAGATGATGTGTTGAAACAATACGGACTTGAATACAGTGAAAAAGAAAATAAAGAGTGTGTAAAATATAGTTAATCTATAATCTAATACTATTTCAAATGGCATCAAAAAATTATCCTCGTAGAAAATTTATTCAAACAAGTGCTTTAGGTCTTGCAGGTTTTACCATTGTCCCTCGCCATGTATTAGGTAGGGGGCATGTAGCACCTAGTGATAAACTCCGTATTGCTGGTATTGGCGCAGGTGGGAAAGGGGAAGGAGATTTATCTGAATTTTCGAAGAGTAAAAATGTTGTCATTGTTGCTATGTCCGATGTGGATGATCGTGCTGCGGCTAAATCTAGAAAGCGTTTCTCTAAGGCAAATTATTATAACGATTTTAGGGAGATGTTGGATAAGGAGAAAGATAATATTGATGCTTGTTCTATCTCTACGCCTGACAATACTCACGCTGTGGCTACACTTGCCGCCATGCAATTGGGTAAACATGTGTATACGCAGAAGCCTTTGACGCACGATATTTATGAAGCACGCATCTTAACAGAAGCAGCTAAAAAATATAATGTAGTAACTCAGATGGGTAATCAGGGTGGTTCAGGGGATGGTGTTAGGAGAACCCAAGAATTGGTTGCATCTGGCTTAATTGGTGATGTAACCGAAGTGAAATGTTGGACAAACAGACCTGTTTGGCCGCAAGGTATTCCAACACCTACTGGGCAATTTGATATTCCAAAAGAATTGAATTGGGATCTATGGATTGGGCCTGCAAAAATGATTGATTATAATCCTGCATACCTTCCATTCAATTGGAGAGGTTGGTGGGCCTTTGGTACTGGGGCATTAGGTGATATGGCTTGTCATATCATGGATCCTGTTTTCCGTTGCCTGCCTATACTTTATCCTTCTTCGGTTGAATGTTCTGTAGCATCAATTTGGAAAGCCATGTGGGATGATACGGCGAATCAAGATAGTTGCCCTCCTTCTTCAATAATTCATTTGTCATATCCTAGAACAGATGGTAAGCCAGGAGAAATTAAAGTGTCTTGGCATGATGGGGGCTTATTGCCTGAACGTCCTGATGAATTACTTCCAGAGGAAGACTTTGGTAACTGGGATGGAGGAGTTTTATTTATCGGATCTAAAGGAAAATTGTTGGCAGATTGTTACGGTGCAAACCCACGTTTATTACCAACAAAATTAATGAAGCAAACAGACTTGCCTCCTGAAACATTAGCTAGAGTGCCAGAAGGCCATTATTTGCAATGGGTTAATGCGTGTATTGCTGGTTATGGAAATGCTAAAACGAGTTCTCCTTTTGAATTTGCTGGTCCGTTCACAGAAAGTATATTGATTGGAAACTTAGCGATACGCAGCTGGATGATGAAAAATCAAAACTCAAAGAAACAAGAGGATAAATACTCAGGAAGAAAGAAGCTCTTGTGGGATGCTCAAAAAATGGAGATAACCAATTTTGATCCAGCCAATCAGTTTGTTAAGCGCGAATACCGTGAGGGGTGGAAACTATCACTTTGATAAATACTCATTAGTAAACGTATATAAAGGAAAACCAAGCATTATGCTTGGTTTTTTGCATAAGAAAGCCGCCTTGTTCATTAAGGCGGCTTTCTTATTGTCTTTAATATCTAATTTTTTAACTATGGGCTAGTATATTTTACTCTTTATCCTTAAGCAACCAAAGGGAAAAAAACATCAAGAAAATTCCAATTCCTGTGATGCCAAATAAGAAGGCAGTGAAGAACTGCTGTACTGGTTTGAAAAGAGTCATTGTTACAGCGATTGTGAAAAAAATCGCCACTAAGAAAATAAGGGTATTTATTCTTTTGTCCATCTCTATTGTTTTTGCATTGCAAATATCGCTATTTATTTTATATCCGAAATCAGTTTTTTATTCTAAATACAAAAGTTACTGTACCGATTTGCTCGGAAGATCCTGTTTCATTTGCTGAAAACTTTAGTTGACGCGCTTTTTGTAAGGCTATGCTCTTCATTACTGAATTTGCTGTCGTAGATCCTTTTTGCTGAAAATTGGTAGTGATTACATTACCTCGGTTATCAACGGTTATGTCTATTGCAATTTTTGCATTTTCGTTAAAATCATCTTCGAACGATGGGTATCTATTTATTTTTCTGCCCCTTAGTGGCCCAGTAACGGAGATTCCGCCATTTCCATTGCCGCCATTACCACTATAGCTATCGGAGTTTGGGTCACCATTGGGTTTGCCTTGATCTCCTTTCCCAGAGGTAATTCCCTGTCCGTTACTTGGTTGATAAGAATCTGCATTGTTTCCGCCCTTTCCATTATTTGTTGCTCCTTTGTATAAGATTTTAGGTTTTGGGGCAGGTGGAGTTTCTATAGGTTTGGCCTCTACAGCAGGGCTAGGTGCTGTTTGTTGTTTAGGGGTAGTTATCGGAGAGGGGGCTATTTTAGCTTTAGGCTTAATTGAAATGATTGCTGGAGCTTCTTTATCATTGTCGTTGGTTTCAATTTCTTTTTCTGCTACCACTGTTTTTGATGGTGGAGGTGGAGTAGACTTTTCTTCCTCCGCTAATGCAGGGGGGTCTGGTAAAAGGGGTTGTATTTCACCTAGACCGGTTTCGCTATTCCCTAAGTTAACTTCTAAGCCTTCATCCTGCTTTACTTCCTTTGTAGGTGGAGTAGTCCAAGAAACAATAAAAAAAAGCAATGCAAGAATTCCTACACATAATGTGGTGTAGGCTGCAGCCTTCGCATTTTTGTTACTTTCAAAAGATGACATAGTCTTTGTTTGCTTTTCTTTCTGAAAGTTAGTTGATATTAAAGAGATGGGGTTTGTTTAATGTGCAAAATCTTTCTCAAAATTTCCACTTATACGCTCCATAGGTGGATTGAAATAGCCAAATTTCAACGCTGGAAATTCTTCCCGAATCAATTCCATAAGATTTTTAACCCCCATTGGCTCACCTAGCTCAGTGATGTTCATGCGACCGAGATACCAATCAGGATCTATGTTGAAGTTTCTCCATTGGATCATCTTCAAGTTGGTTTCTTTGATGAGAAAACGAAGGGCTTCATATTCTGATTCAGTGTCTGTTAATCCAGGAAATACAAAGTAGTTAATAGAACTCCATTTGCCGAATTCATTCATCACACGAAGACTTTCTATAATGTCTTCAAATTGATAATTATTTGGCCTGTAGTATTTTTCATACCATGATTTTTGTGCAGAGTTGGTACTCACTCGAATGGAATCCAACCCAGCCTCACAAAGTGCTCTTACGGCTTTTGGCATAGAGCCATTCGTGTTAATATTTATACTACCTCTTGTGGTATGTTTTCTGATTTCTTTAATGGATTCTCTTATCGTTTCCCACATCAATAGTGGTTCTCCTTCGCAGCCCTGACCAAAACTGATTAGAGGGAATGGTGCTGAAACTAAATGGGGTACTGTAAACTCAACTATTTCTTCTGCACTCGGTTTAAATTGAAGTCGATCTTGTGTTGAAATAATGGTTTCTTCTTCTGGTTGAAATGAAATGCATCCTATGCAATTAGCGTTACATGCCGGGGAAGTTGGCACAGGGCATTCCCATCGTCCGATGAAAAAATTTCGTGCAGCAGGGCAAGTATAGGTTCTGCAGCATTTTTCAGCCAAATGATTAACCAATCGGTTGTTTGGATAATTGGATAATAATTTCTCAACGCCTTTCTCAATTTCTACTGCATCATATCCTGCGCATTCTTGTCTAATATCACTCTCAATGCGTAATGCCGTTACGTAAAACTCTTCTTTGTACCAACCAGCAGCAGTATAGCAGAATAGAGGAAGTGTTGGCGCATCGGGGGCCGTTTCATAGGCTGCCATGAATGTACCAGAATGGGCGGGGGGAATAAATGCCGCAACTGCCCATCCTTTTTCACATAACCTCATTTCACCTGTGGCCACATCAATTCCAATGCCTCTTCTTCCTGGAAGTTCATATAAGTTACCACCATCGGGCAGTAGAATCCAATTGTCCTCTGGAATGGGCATGGCATCCCAACCAGAACGGCCTACGGCAAACAACGTGATGTCTTCGAATATATTACCTTGTCCGTCTGAATACAATAAAAAGGGTGAGTGTAAAAGCTCAGGCATAAGCAAAATTAAGACTATTCTTTGAAGCCAATACGGTTTCTGCAATACGCGTTGAATTCGTCTTCTCCTACCTCATAGTCTTCGTCTTCTTCATCGTCTGTATAACGTTGTATCAGTTTATTATTTTTAAAGTCTATGGTCAGGATGTCGTCTTTGATTAAAACCTGATTTAACTCTTCCCATTGGATTGTTTTTCCAAATAATCCATTTTCTCTAATTTCTTTTTCCGAAAATCCAATTTCAGGATGGAGTACAAGGTATTTTTCTGAAAGTCCAGCGAGTATCAGCAGTAGTCCTATCGCCATAGGGAGTTTAGCACATATGATAATTCCAACTCCCGCTATGATGAGTATTAGTCCAAATCGAATTTGTTTCTTCTTCTTTAAGTCAAGTACTGTTGCTATAAGAAGTAGTAGGCAGAGTATAAAAAAGAAATATGGGGTCCTATCAGAAGGGGTATAGTAAATAGTTACGGCTTGAAGTATCAAGCTGAGTATAGCGAAAAGCCAACCTGTTTTTTCAATGTTTTTTTTGTGATTATTTTTTAGCACAACCACATAATCGTAAATCCGCTTGGATGATTTCATGTGAGCAACTCGTTGTAATTACTTACTCTTGACTTAAGATTAAGTTAGAGAGTTTGAAAAGAATCCGGGCACCGACATTTTCGTCCCAACCATCAGGGCTAATGCCTGTTTCACTCAGGTCGAAGCCAATTATTTTTTTCCCGCTCAAGATTATTTTTTTGAAGATAAAGTTTAGCTGTTCCATGTCTAATCCGCCAGGGACAGGGGTGCCAGTATGAGGACAAAGTTTAGGATCTAATCCGTCAACGTCGTAGCTTATATAGATATGATCTGGTAGATGAGATACGATTTCATCTGCTATAACTTGCCAAGTTTGTCCTTCGAACATTCTTTCTTTTAATTCTCTCTCAAAGTATGTAATTACTTTAAAGTTACTATTGCAGATATAATCCCATTCTGCTTCACAATAATCACGAATGCCAACCTGCACCAATTTGGATATTTGTTGAACTGAATCAAGTGTGTTGTACATAATTGAGCCTTGCGAAAAGGTTAGACCTTCATATGATTTTCGGAGGTCGCAATGCGCATCAAGTTGAAGAATGCCAAAGGATTCGTAGGTTTCAGATAATGCTTTTATATACCCCAATGCGGTGCTATGATCACCGCCTAAGAGTCCAACTTTTTTTCCTTTGGCTAATAAATCTTTGCTTTTTGTATAGACCCATTCATTCATCATCTTACACCCCTCGTTTACTTCTTTGAGGGTTTTTGTCATGAATTTATTGGTTTCTAGTTTTTCCCCAGACTTGATGAAGTTTAGGTATAGCTCAGCTTCTTTTCTTAGGTAATCGTTTTTTAGTAGTAATTTTTTGTCAACAGGTGACATGAAAACGCCTTTTTTCCAGCTGTTTTTGTATTCACTATCGTACAGGTCAACCTGCAAGCTTGCATCTAAAATATGTTCTGGTGATCGGGCAGTGCCACCCTTGCTGCTTACCGTTACTTCCCAGGGAACGGGGATAATTACAAGGGCTGCATCTTCTTCTGTAAATGGGAGTCCAAAAATATTGTTATTGGGAATGCTTATGCCATTTGGGTCAAATTGAGACAGGTCAGCCATCATGGGGCGAAAAATTTACGGTTGGAAGGCAAAGTTAATGGAAATAGGGAAAAGGAAATAGGAAATAGGTAATAGTAAAATAGAAAAAGGCTCAGTGGGGCAAAGGCACAGAGGGAGGCAAGAGGAAAGAGGAAAGAGGCAATAGTGAAACAGCGTTAAG
>CAJBBV010000100.1 GCA_903951405.1 uncultured bacterium | reverse complement strand
ATCGCGATCAAGTAGATTGGTCATCCGCAAATTTTGAAGAAAATGGATATGTTTATTTGTATGGAGCAGAATCTGTTCGGTTTGATAAATATGTACATGTTTGTCGTTTTCCAAGTGCAACACCCTATAAGCAGGTCCAATATTTTGATGGAGATCAATGGGTTTCAGATCCTACTAAAAGCAAAAGGTTGTTAAATGGTATTAGTCAGCAATATTCCTTTTTCAAATACAAGAATAAATACTACCTGCTTTCACAAGAATCATTGTTAGGACCAACTATTTATTTATGGGATGCCGCTTCACCAGTAGGGCCATTCACTAACAAAAGGAAAATATATAAAACTCCCGAATCAAAAGGTAACGTCATTACTTATAATGCCTCAGCTCATCCTCAGTTGATTGTAGATGATAAGCTATTGGTTGGCTATTGCACGAACAGTATGGGCGATTGGGAGATTTGGAAAAATGCCGACCTGTATAAGCCCTATTTCGTTTGGGTAAGTAACTGGCAATAGAATAGGAGTCTATAGTGTATATTCAAAATAAGTTGTTTATTTTCATAGTTCATATACTATGCACCAGTTGAATACAGAAAAGTCACATCAACACGTATTGGTTTCCACTCAAAATGAAAGATGCTCACTCACGCTTGATTTGAATGGCGGAGCAATCACTGATTTTCATCTTATCCCAAATAAAGTCAATCCACTTTCATTTGCCTTCACGAAGGATCAAATGCCTGAGAATAATAAAGCCGGTGCTGCTTACCAAGGCCATTTTCTTTGCTTAGGCAGATGGGGTGAGCCTTCAGCAGGAGAAATGAAAGCGGGACTTCCAAATCATGGGGAAATTGCCAATATTCCATGGAATGAAATAGAAACTCATCAAGACACTATTCTTCACATGCAAACTAATGCATTGCTTGAAGGACTATCGATACAACGCAAGATTGTATTAGATCAACATGAAGCAATTTTTATAGTGAAGGAAAAGGTAGTAAATATCAATCCGCTCGGGAGGCTATTCAGTATGGTTCAACACCCAACACTTGCCGCTCCATTTCTGGATAATCAAATTATAGTGAATTCTAATGCTAGCATTGGCTTTGATCAACAAGATTATCAGGACATAGCAAACCATACCATACAATGGCATAACGATTCGATAGCCTGGAATAATTCAACGAGGACAAATCATTTCACTGAACGAACTGATATCGTTCGTTCATTTCAAGTCGATGCAAATTCATCTTATGGATGGATTACAGCCTATTCTCCATCCTCAAATATTCTGATTGGTTATATATGGCCAAGGGCCGATTATCCATGGGTTCATATTTGGGAAAATGTAAAGGATGATAATCTGATATACATGGGACTTGAATTTGGTGATACGGCTATACATCAACCATTCAGTGAAATAATTAAAACAGCAGTCAACCTCTTTGGTGAAAGTACAGTCGGCTTTATTGATGCAGGGGAAACAATAGAAAAAAAATACATATCCTTTATTGCAGAACCTGAGTTAGAATTTAATGGCATCACTGATGTAGTAATTGAAAACGGAAAAATCAACTTGCTAACTCCTGATAATAATTCTTCTATCACACTCTCTATAGATTCAACATTATTATATGAATTATCAACATAAAACAGTCGTCATTACTGGTGCAGCAAAAGGAATCGGAGCTGCTTGTGCTCAGCTTTTTTTAGATTCGGGCGCTAATGTTGCTTTATTGGACTTGGCATTTCCTACTCAACTATCCGATGAGAAATCCTTGTCGATTGTCTGTGACGTTTCAAATGAAGAGCAAGTAAAGCAAGCCATGGAAGAGATTGAAGATCGTTTTGGTTCAATTGATTATTTAGTAAATAACGCTGGAATTCAACGATATGGTGCTGTAACAGAAACATCATCTGATGAATGGGATTTGGTAATGAATGTGAATTTAAAAAGCATTTTCCTTTGTGCTAAATATGCTATTCCTTCTATGGTGAAAAACAAGAAAGGTGTTGTGGTTAATATTTCAAGTGTTCAAGCCTTTGTTAGTCAGCATAATGTCTCCGCTTATACTACTGCTAAAACAGCCATCTTAGGATTAACTAGAAGCATTGCGGTGGATTACGCTCCCTCTATTCGGTGTGTAGCCGTTTGTCCAGGTACTATTGATACACCCATGTTGCGTGATGCAATTGCACTATCACCAAATCCGACGGAAGTGATGGAAGAATGTATCAATATGCACTTGACCAAACGTATTGGCACATCAGAGGAAGTGGCAGAACTTGTGAAATACCTTTGTGATGATAAGTCAGGGTTCATTACTGGACAAGCATTCAGAATCGATGGAGGGTTGGGTATTACAATATTGGGGAGTAAAAAAGAGTAGGACGTATTGAGTTTGTCTTTGTCAGCATATTGAATCAAATAAAGTATTTTTATTTATTATATAATTTAAACGCTACAATGAAAATTACAGATATTAAAGTCACAACAGTTGCGGTTCCATTAGAAGCACCTATTCGCCATGCCAATGGTACCCATTGGGGGAAATTTATTCGCACCATTATTGAAGTTGAAACGGATGAGGGCATTACAGGATTGGGTGAAATGGGAGGTGGAGGTGAGTCTGCTGAAAATGCGTTTAAAGGACTAAAAAGTTATTTGGTTGGGCATGATCCTTTTCAGTTGGAATCTATGTATTGGAAGATTTGTAACCCAACGGCATCTTTGTATAACAATAGAACCCAGCTTCATGCAGCATTAGAATTTGCTTGCATGGATATTATGGGGAAAAAATTAGGTGTTCGTGCTTGTGATTTATTAGGAGGTGCATTAAGAGAAGATATTCCCTTTGCATCCTATTTATTTTTTCGTTATCCTAATTTGGAAACAGGTGCTGGAGGAGAAGAAACAGCCGATGAAATGGTAAAGCATGCAAAACAATTAGCAGCTGAGCATGGATTCACTTCTCATAAATTAAAAGCAGGTGTTTTTCATCCTGATCATGAGGTTGAAGTGTTTCGAGCCATTGCAAATGCATTCCCTGGTCATCGTGTAAGGATTGATCCCAATGCAGCCTGGAGTGTGGAAGATTCAATTCGAATAGGTCAATCCATAGAAGATTTGAATAATGATTATTTCGAAGACCCTACTTGGGGCTTGGAAGGCATGAGAAGAGTGAAGAGTCGAGTTCGTATTCCAACTTCAACCAATACAGTAGTAGTAAATTTCGAACAACTCGCTTCATGTATTCGAAATGAAGCGATTGATGTAATATTATTGGACACTACTTTTTGGGGTGGCTTACGTCAGGCATGGAAAGCTAGTGTAATCTGTGAAAAGTTTCAGTTGGGAGTAGCCGTACATAGCTCAGGTGAATTAGGTATTCAATTGGCTACGATGCTTCATCTAGGCGCTACTGTTCCAAATTTATCTTTTGCAGCTGATGCCCATTACCATCACCTAACCGATGATATCATAAAGGGCGGTAAAATGAAATACATAAATGGCTGTATTCAAGTGCCGCAAGGGCATGGACTAGGCGTTGAGATCGATCGTGATAAATTAAATCACTATGCTGAGTTTTATAAACAAGCTGGTGGATATACATATGACCGTGATCCCAACAGACCTGAATGGTATAGCATTATGCCAGAAAAAAGATGGGCTACGCCTAAAGGGAAATAAGTTCAGCATCTAAAAATAAAAACCCTTTATTCCTTTCAACATTTCAATTATATACGATGGCATTAACGATTGATGATGTAGCAATTTTTGCAGATGGTTTAGATCATCCAGAATGCATTGCTGTTCACCCTGACGGTTCTGTCTGGGCAGGTGGTGAGGCCGGTCAAGTCTACAGAGTATCTGCAGATGGGAGTGAAATAAAGGAGGTGGTTAATACCGGTGGATTCAATCTTGGATTAGCATTTTCCCCAGACATGTCATGGTTGGCGATATGCGATTTGAAAAACCATTGTGTATGGAAATTAGATTTACAAAGTATGTCGCTTATAAAATTTGCAGTCGGGGCGGAAGGGGTTTTATTTAATATTCCAAACTACCCCTGTTTCAGTAAAGACGGGCATCTATGGGTATCAGAAAGTGGTGCATTTAGACAAATTACTGGAAAGTTATTTCGTTTTGATAAAGAAGGGAATGGTGTTATTTGGCACGATGGACCGTTCAATTTTGCCAATGGCTTAGCTCTTTCTGCAAAAGAAGATTGGCTATATGTTGCTTGTACTTGGTTGCCCGGTGTTGAACGTATTGCAATCAATGCAGATGGTTCTGCAGGGGTGCGTGAAATCTATTGTACACTACCTCAAAGTTGTCCTGATGGCCTTGCATTCGATGCAGAAGGAAATCTATATGTTGGTTGCTATGCCCCGAATTGTATTTATAAAGTAACTGCAGACAAAGAAGTTAGTTTACTCATAGATGATTGGGAAGCACATACGTTATCAAATCCGACCAACTTGGCCTTTGGGGGTAAGGATTTCAATGAATTATATACGGCCAACTTAGGGCGCTGGCATATTAGTAAAATAAACATTGATGCCAAAGGACAAAAATTAGCTTGTCATAAATAGATGTTCCTCTACTTATTATTTTCTTTCAAGCTATATTTTAGTTTAATAAAACGGGGATGATAAATTGTCGCGTCTTTCTCAATATCATTCCAAAAATCTGGTGTAATGGTATTGTAACTGATTAGTAGTTCGCCAGGTTTAGATAAACTAGGATGTGCTTTTGCATTGTATGTCCAAAGTCCTTCTTTCCATTCTGGAGCTGACCAAATTTCTATGATGTCGGAAAAGGGCCCCACTGGACTGTCTGCAATTCTCATTCCCACTTTATCGGATAGTCCTAACACTTGAAATATTAAAATAAATCTTCCGTCGGGCAATTGAGTCATGCTTAATTCGTCAGACACTGCATTGGTTAATGCCTTGAGGTCTGTTGAATTTTCACTCCAATCACTTCCATTCCAATAGCGCCATGCATTAAGGTTTTCGAAGTCTGCCGGTTTTACTCTTGATACTACGAGGTTTTTATCTTTTCCGAGGCAGCCATATATATAAACAAATCCATCAGGGTGTTGAGCTCCTGCCCATTTTGTATTCACAAAAATACCTGATCCAAAATTTCCTTCTCCTAATTTAGCGTTATTGATGTGGAGTGAAGTTTCAATTTGTTTTTGATGTTCAAAGGGAGCTCTTTCTCCACCAGGAATTGATATTATGGATACGGCAGTTTCAATAAAGTCGAATACGCCTGGACCAGTTCGTTCAACTTTATAACCAATGATATTCAAGTTATTATTCAATTCTTTATTGACAAATCCATCGCCTAGCCAAAACAGTTGCGGTTTTTTTTCTGTTGTGGATGTTGGTACAAAAAAAGTTTCTGGTTTCCCCTCAACGCTAGTCTTATAGTAAAAGTTAATTGAGGCAGGATTAGGCTCAATGCCTTTTATATAGGCAATAGTATTATTCACCATGGTGTTTCCAGGTAAGGGTTTCTTGTTTTCCACTTTACCTATGTATGTATCACTAAATAGAAGTAGGATGGAGTCACTTTTTTTATGTCGTTTATAATCGTTCCCACTAAGTGGAATAGAAAATATCCCATCTGCGCCAAACCATCCCTCTGTCCTATTAAAAAGAGACGTCCATTCAGGAGCTGCCTCTACAGTATACGTGAAAGGAAGGGAGGGCTTTCCTGTTTGTCCTGTAACCTTAGAAAAAAAGGTCGTTATTAGACAGATTGAAAGAACAAGGGTAAATAATTTCTGATTCATGAAATTCTATGTTTAATTCTGTGTTTTATACGCTTGATGTATGCATGTGTTTAAACGTTTCGAAAAAAAATCCTAATCATACATCAAGTATACATTCTTATGAAGTAAATTTATTCAATTGATTGCATAAATGTCGATTTCTTTTCAAAAATAGAATGAACTTTATGTTGAACTCTAATCACATAGAATAAACTCAAATGAAAAAAAATAGCGTACTTATTTTATTTCTAGCGTTGGCTCCTTTTTTTCTTGATTCCTGCTCTTCGGTTAAAAATACCAGTGGGGAACAAAAGGCTGATCTATCTGGGTATACTTCAAGAGACCTTCAAAGCAAAATGCATACCGAATCAGCCCCCGAATGGGCTGAAATGCTCCGTCATAAAGAAGGATGGATTGGAGCAGATGGTATTTATAGTATTGCGATGAATGGGGTTGAGAAACCAGGTCAAGCCAATGAAACAAATACCATGTTTTGGTTTAGCGATTGTATAACTGGTCGAATTGTCGCAGATACTTTACAAGATGGGTGGGACCTACTGCATAATTCAGTGGCAATTGTGAATGGAAGTAACCCTAATCCAGATAGTATTCAATTTTACTATAGAAAGGATAACGCGGGGCATTCAATATCCATGTTTGAACCACATACACCAAAGTCAGCTCCAGGTAACTACTATTGGCTTGGCGATGGACTTTTCAATCATGCCTTGGATAGTACTATCTATATATTTTCATATTTAGTGAAAACGGTTCCTGGAGGAATTTATCCTTTTGATGATGTAGGACTATCGCTGATTGCTATTCCGAAGGGAAGTAAGCCCCCCTATGCAGATCAACGACAATATGATACGCCCTTTTTCTTGAAAGACAGTCAGGGTAGAGGTAAGGTTGTTTTCGGCATTGCGGTTCTTTCTAATACAGTTGGAGCTGGCGCACCAAAGCCTGATGGGTATATTTATGTATATGGAGTACGAGGGAGTAAGAAGGAATTACTACTTTCTCGCGTGAAGGATGTTGATTTCGAAAAATTCAGCGAATGGCGATTTTGGGATGGTGCAGGATGGAATGAAAGTATTCATGCGGCCGCTGCCTTAACTGATCGTATTTCCAATGAAATGAGTGTGAGTTATATGGAAGATGGACGTGTATTGGCCGTATATCAACTGGATACCAATTCTCCAAATGTAATGGTTCAAGCTGCTGAAACGCCATATGGGCCATTTCAGCCCGCCAAGAAGATTTGGGAAACCCCTGAGGTATTTGATTCTATTGATTTTTACACCTATAATGCTAAAGCACACCCCCATCTTTCTAAGCCAGGAGAGTTACTGATAAGCTATAATGTAAATTCATTCAACTTTCTAGATCAAATCGTTAAACACCCGTTTCATTTAAGGCCTAGGTTTATCAGGTTAAAATACTGAGGTTTTTTAATAATTGGCATGGTATATGCTGAATCGTTTTCGTAAAAAAGTTTATATTTAAGCAGCGTACTGTTAACAATATTCAGTTAATTGTATCATATTAAATTTCAGCGTGTTGAGCGCTTGGTTTAATCCTATATAAAGAGTTTGATAATCTATGATTTCTTGATTTTAATTAACCAACATGACACTTTTTAAAGGACGGATAGTTTCTCGAAAATTCATATTGATTTCTATCATACTTGTCTTAGTAATTGCTATTACGTTCATAGCAATGCCTTCTTCCAATGTTGATTTTAATACAGAGGTAAAACCCATATTAAATAAAAAATGCATCACTTGCCATGGGGGTGTAAAACAGAAAGCAGGATTTAGTTTGCTTTTTCGTGAAGAGGCTTTGGGAAATACAGAGTCAGGTAAACCTGCAATCATTCCTGGTCATCCCGAGCAAAGTGAATTTATTAAACGAATCAATGCCAAAGATCCTGAAGAAAGAATGCCATATAAACACCCTGCACTTTCCTCCGATGAGATTTCAATTTTGACTAAATGGGTGAAACAAGGAGCAAAGTGGGGAGAACATTGGGCTTATGTTCCTGTTACAGAACCTGATGTGCCAAGTAATTCTAATTCTTGGATTAAGAACAATATTGATCAATATATTTTCTCTAAGTTAAAAGAAGAAAAAATAGATCCTTCTGCGGAAGCTGAAAAACCTGTTCTCCTAAGGAGAGTAAGTATTGATTTAACTGGAATGCCTGCCTCCGAAAAAGTGGCCACGCGTTATTTAAATGATCATTCAGATAAGGCCTATGAAAATTTAGTGGATGATTTGTTGTCGTCATCGGCGTATGGTGAACGGTGGACTTCCATGTGGCTCGATTTGGCACGTTATGCAGATACCAAGGGATACGAAAAAGACATGGGTAGAACAATTTGGGAATACCGTGATTGGTTAATAAAAGCATTTAATAAGGATAAACCATATGATGAATTCTTAACGGAACAAATTGCGGGGGATTTACTACCTAATCCTGATGATACGAAGTATATCGCTACGGCCTTCCATCGAAACACGATGACTAATGATGAAGGCGGAACCGATAATGAGGAATTTAGAACATCTGCAGTAATTGATCGAGTTAGCACAACATGGAGTGCATTGATGGGAACAACTTTTAATTGTGTTCAATGCCATAGTCATCCCTATGACCCGTTTAAGCATGAAGAGTATTATAAATTCATGGCTTTCTTTAACAATAGCAGGGATGAAGATACAGAGTCTGATTACCCTTTGTTGCGACAATTCAACTCATCGGATAGTGCAAAGTTTGTTCAACTGATACATTGGTTGAATGATAATGCATCTAAAGAAAAAGCTAAGGAATATTATTTGTTTTTAAAGACGTGGCAGCCTACCATCAATTCCTTAAAATGCGATAGTGTGAATAATGGCTCTATAGCTGCACTAACTAATTTGAGAAATAATGGTACGTGCAGATTAAAGGATGTTCCATTAAATAATCACACGCAATTTTCATTTCGTTATTATTCGGATTATACCATAAAGCTGTCTGTTTATCTTGATAGTGCTAATGGTCCACAAGTGGCTTCTTATTCATCATCAAAAACGAATGGATGGAAAATAGCTACAGTAGATATAAATCCAATTGCGGGTCGACATAATTTATTTTTTAAATTAAGTAGTCCACAATCAGAGGATGATGTAACAGCATTAACATTCGATTGGTTTAGATTTTCAGATCCTTTTCCAGGAGCTGATAAACTTGGGTATGCTTCAGCCAAGAAACAATATGAAGAGCTCTTAAATGCAAAAGTTGAGACTACTCCAGTGATGGTTGAAAATAATAATGAGCTGTTTAGAACATCCAACGTATTTATAAGAGGTAATCGATTGTCCAAAGGAAAAGAAGTTACACCAGACGTTCCTCACATTATGAATCCTATGCCTGCTAACGCACCAAAGAATAGACTTGGTTTAGCCATGTGGTTAACCGATAAAAAGAATCCACTGGTTGCTCGAACCATGGTTAATCGATTGTGGGAACAATTGTTTGGGTATGGTATTGCTGAAACATTAGAAGATTTGGGTACACAAGGAATAACCCCTACACATAAAGACTTGCTTGATTACCTGGCATTTCAATTTGCAAATGACTATAATTGGAGCATAAAAAAAGTACTCAAGGAAATGGTTCTTTCTTCAACATATCGTCAAGATTCTAAGTTCACAAAAGAGTTGATTGAAAAGGATCCCAATAATAGGTTATATGCTCGAGGCCCTCGTGTCAGATTGAGTGGTGAACAAATAAGAGATCAGGCATTAAGTGTGAGTAATGTATTGAGCCATAAAATGTATGGCAAAAGTGTAATGCCTTTTCAACCTGATGGAGTATGGAAATCACCTTACGCTTCTGAATTTTGGATTCAAAGTCAAGGTGAAGATTTATTTAGGCGTGCAGTCTATACCTATTGGAAACGATCTGCTCCTTATCCATCGATGCTAATGTTTGATGGCGGCACAAGGGATGTATGTGTTACACGAAGGATTCGTACCAATACACCACTTCAAGCGTTGACGATCTTGAATGATTCAAGCTTTTTAGTCATGGCACGATTCTTCGCGAATAGAATGAATGAAATAGGAGGGAAGGATATAAACAGCAAAATTGGTAAGGGCTATGAAGCCATGATGTATAAGTCCATTTCAGCCGGAAGACTAAATGCACTCGTACAGTTATATAATAACTCATTGGAGAAGTATCAAAAAAATGCAATGGCACGTGATGAAATAGCAGGAGACTTAGCTAAAAATAATCCATCTGATGCAGCAATGGTTATTGTAGCCAGCGCAATGCTAAATATGGATGAGTGGTTGAATAAAAATTGATTTATTGAATTTGAATGTTTTGTTATGAAAAAAGATATACATAATCAAAAGTTAGTAAAGGAAGCAAATAAGACAATGCTTCAGCAATCAACCCGCCGTCATTTTCTTAAGGAAGGGGCCATGGGATTTGGTGCTCTTGCATTGGGTTCGATGCTTGGTGGTTGTTTCGGCAATTCATCATCGGCTAGCGCAAATCTATTTGATGCTACCAATCCGTTAGCGCCTAGGCCTCCAATGTTTCCAGGTAAAGCTAAATCTGTTATTTATCTGCATATGGCAGGTGCGCCATCGCAGCTTGAAATATTCAGCTATAAACCTGAATTATCAAAGTTAGATGGACAAGATTGTCCTCCTTCATTGCTTGCTGGTAAAAAATTTGCTTTCATTCAAGGAGTTCCAAAGATGTTGGGACCTCAAGCAAACTTTAGACGTCATGGTCAGAGTGGAATATGGTTATCTGATAACTTACCCCATTTATCGACTGTTATTGATGATATAGCTATGCTCAATGCAGTAACCACTGATCAATTCAATCATGCGCCTGGACAATTGTTAATGCATACGGGTTCTGCACGATTAGGCAGACCCAGTATCGGAAGTTGGGTTACCTATGGTATGGGTTCTGAAAATAAAAACTTACCTGGCTTTGTTGTACTAACATCTGGAGGAAATGATCCAGATGCAGGAAAGAGTGCTTGGGGTAGCGGATTTTTGCCTAGTGTATACCAAGGTGTTCAGTGTAGGAGTGAAGGTGATCCAGTGTTATTTATTAATGATCCCAAAGGAATGGATCGTGACATACGAAAGGCTTCCATTGATGCAATCAATAAAGTAAATCAAGAACAATATCAGGAATACAAGGATCCTGAAATACTTTCCCGCATTTCACAATATGAAATGGCCTATAAGATGCAAATTTCAGTTCCTGGTGTGATGGATATCAACGATGAGCCTGCACACATTCATGAAATGTATGGCACTAAACCCGGTGAGACCTGTTTTGCCAATAACGTTTTACTTGCACGCAAGCTTGTTGAAAAGGGTGTGCGCTATGTTCAACTGTTTGATTGGGGATGGGACAATCATGGAGATTCAGCATTCAATGCAGTAGATATTGGATTGGTAAATAAATGCCGCAAGGTTGATAAACCAATCACGGCCTTAATACTTGATTTGAAACAAAGAGGGTTGCTTGATGAAACGCTAATTGTCTGGGGATCAGAGTTCGGCAGAACGCCAATGCAAGAAAATCGGGAAGGTAGAAAGATGGACTTCAAAGGAAGAGATCATCATGCTGGTGCATTCAGTATGTGGATGGCAGGAGGTGGTATTAAAGGGGGTACATCGTATGGAGAGTCTGATGAAATTGGCTATAATATAGTAAGTGGAAAAACGGAAGCATTTGATATACAAGCTACGATACTAAATCAATTAGGCTTTGATCATGAAAAGTTTACGTATGAATCTCAAGGCCGTCCGTTTAGGCTGACAGACGTAGGTGGTAGAGTACTTTCAGATATCATCGCTTAGTAAGGTTAACACATCAAAAAAAGATGAATCAAAATCGAAGGAAATTTATTACGAATACAGCAGCAGGATCTGCTGCATTGCTTATGTCTTCACTTGATTCGTTTTCACTTCAAACACACCCAAACATGGATAGAAATAAAAATTATGAACTTCAAATCATGGCTACTGATTGGGGTTTTGATGGAACCTTTGATGCCTTTTGTGCAAAGGCAAAAAACGCTGGCTATGATGGTGTAGAAGCATGGTGGCCTACTGACAATAAAGCCAAGCAAGATGAATTGTTTAGTACATTAAAGAAATACAATCTCTCGCTTGGAATACTCTGCGGAGGTTCTCAGGAAGATCCAGCAGCTCATTTCGAATACTATAAAAAAATGATTGATGCTGCTGCGCGACAAACAATCCAGCGTCCTCTTTACATAAATAACCATTCCGGAAGAGATCATTTTAGTTTTGAGCAAAACAAAAAATTCATCGACCATACAACCGCATTATCAAAAGAAACGGGAATTTCAATTTTGCATGAAACACACAGGGGAAGAATGTTATTTGCATCACACATCACTAGAAATTTTATTGAAAAATGTCCTGACCTAAGATTGACATTGGATATTTCACATTGGTGTGCCGTTCACGAGAGTTTATTGGCAGACCAAAAAGAATCTGTTCTTTTAGCATTGAGTAGAACAGAGCATATTCATGCACGTATAGGACATCCTGAAGGACCACAAGTGAACGATCCGCGTGCACCTGAATGGGATGAGGTGGTAAAACAACATGTTGAATGGTGGGATAAAGTTGTTGAACGAAAAAAAGCCAATGGAGAGCGAATGACTTTCTTGACAGAATTTGGCCCGCCAGACTATATGCCAACCATGCCCTATACAAAACAACCACTTGGTGATCAATGGGCTATCAATGTGCATATGTTGAATCTTTTGAGAAAACGCTACGCTTGATATTAACCCGTGAATATTGATTATGGCCACTTTATTAATGATTGATTTTGTGCAACTGATTGGACGCCTACACCCTTTGTTAGTCCATCTCCCAATAGGTATTTTACTTTTTGCAGCATTGTTGAGGTTGTTTCTAAAACAAGCAAAGCTAGATTCCATAAATAATGCAATAACCATTGCGTTGTTTTGGGGAACAATTGGTGCCATTGGATCAGTAATCACTGGATATCTGTTGTCGCAATCTGGTGAATATGATGAATCATTGGTTTCATCCCATCAGTGGTTTGGTATTTCGGTAGCTATTGTTTCAGGTTTAGGATATTTCCTAAATAAAAAACAACATGCACACACGAAATTATTCATGGCATTGCTAGTCGTATTGATTTTCATTACAGGCCACCTCGGTGGTTCATTAACACATGGTTCTGATTACCTAACTGAGGTTGCTCTTACCAGTCCCAAAGAAAAAATAGTTACACAGAAGCCGATTCCAAATATAGAGGAAGCTATTTTATATACTGATATCATCAAACCTATTCTTCAGGCTAATTGCTACGATTGTCATGGACCCAATAAGCAAAAAGCAAAGTTGCGATTGGATTTGCCTGATTATATTCTAAAAGGCAGCAAAGATGGAAAGATTATTGACCCAAAACATGTTGAAGAATGCGCCTTCATCAAGCGCTTATTCTTGCCGCTTGATAATAAAGATCATATGCCGCCCAAAGAAAAACCTCAATTGTCTAAACATGATTTAGAGCTATTGAAATGGTGGGTGAGTAGTGGTGCTGATTTCAGTCAAAAAGTAAACGAAATTAATCAGCCAGCTAGTATTAAACCAGTGCTCTTGGCATTGCAAACAGGAGCTAAGGTTGAAAAGGAAGAAACAACATTCATCCCATCTGCTCCAGTTTCTCAAGCAGACCCAAGATTGTTAAACGAAATTCAGTCAAATGGAATTGCTGTATTCCCGGTTTCTCAGTCAACAAATTATCTATCGGTAAACTTCCTTGCAGTAGATACATTTTCAAGTAAGTCATTATCTATATTAACCCCCATATCAAAGCAATTGATATGGTTAAAGTTGAGCAATACTCCTATTGCAGATGCTGATCTTAAAATCATTTCCGGGCTGTCTGCTTTAACTCGACTATCGCTAGATCGAACCTCTATATCTGATGCTGGATTGGCTTACCTAAAAAACAATAACTCACTTGAATACCTTAATCTGGTAGGAACAAAAGTTACAGTAAGTGGACTTAAGCAATTGACTTCATTGAAAAACTTAAAGCAGATATATTTATTTCAGTCAGGTATTTCTCCTGATCAATGGAAAGAGCTAAAAATCATTTTCCCCAATGCTTATTTAGATTCTGGAGGCTATAAAGTACCTACAATTAAAGGAGATACAACGGAGAAGAAAACAGCAATTGAATAATTGGTTTTGATTCTAATCATTTTTAATGCTAGATAGGCTGAATTTTGCTTTGTTAAAATCATTCGAAATCAGAGTGGTTAATTACTTCCCTTGATTTATTTCTTTTTACGAATTAATAGTAGATGTCAATTTTAACAAAAATATGCACTGAAATGAAGTGATGTTTCAAATCATTTGATAAAATTTGTATCATGAATAATTCAAGGCCCATATTAGTCGCTTTCTTTTTAGTTGTTTTGGTGTTTGTTATATCATGTTCCAAAAATACATTGACGGGTAAATCTCAACTTTCATTCATCCCAGAGAAAGATATGCAGTCGATGTCTTATACTCAGTATAAAGATTTTTTAAAAACCCATGAAGTATTATCACCTCAAAAAGATGCTAATGCTGCTATGGTTCAAAAAGTAGGGGCAAGGATAACCAAAGCCATTGAGCGCTATTTCAAAAACACCAATAATAGTGGAGCGTTAACCGGGTATAATTGGGAATATAATTTAGTAAATGATAAATTAGTTAATGCATGGTGTATGCCTGGCGGTAAAATCGTGGTGTATACGGGAATTCTACCCATCACTCAGAATGAGAATGCCTTGGCAATAGTGTTAGGACATGAAGTTTCACATGCATTGTTACAACACGGAAATCAACGCATGAGTCAATCGATGATACAACAAGTAGGAGGGGTGGCCCTTTCTGTTGCCTTGTCCACTAAACCATCAGAAACGCAGGATATGTTCTTAAGAGCTTATGGTGTTGGATCAGCAGTAGGATTCACATTGCCTTTTTCTCGAAAACACGAGCTGGAGGCAGATCAGTATGGATTGATATGGACGGTCATGGCAGGCTATGACCCAACTGAAGCGTTAGCCTTTTGGGATCGAATGGAAAAAAGTAGCAACGGGAATACGCCACCCGAGTTTTTAAGTACACATCCGTCTGATGTAAAGCGCAAAGAAAAAATTAAATCATTTTTGCCCGAGGCGATGAAGTATAAGGGAAAGTGAGCATGATTTAGTTGTCGCCCATTTCCATAATAAGCTCAAATATTTTTTCATACTCTTGTTCAGAAGCTGTTAACTCCAGCACTATCGCATTGTATTTCTTTTCGGCTTCTTGAAATTTAAGTTTATCAGAATAGATTTCCTGATTGGCGAGCGCTAATTCACTTTTGTTTTTTTCTTGTTTTAATCTCGATATGTTAGATTCAAGTTCCTCGAATTGACGCTGAAGCTTCTTCTTTTCTTTTTGCTTTTCTTTGTCTATGGTTGGAGCACTTTTAGATACAACAGGAGTAGCTTCTTCAGCTGGATTTACTTTTTTTTTATCAGGTTGTTGTGCTGATTTTTTATTGTTGTTAGTTGAATCTGCTTGTTTAGCTTGTTTTTCCATTCGTTCTTTCCAGGATACCCATTCTTCGTAACCTGCTTTAAACTCAACTATTTTGCCATCAACAATTTCCCATATTTTATTGGCAGTTTTGGAAATAAAATAACGGTCATGGCTTACTAGGATTAAACTTCCATCATATTTGTCCAATGCATCAGCTAAAAGATCTACAGAGTGCATGTCCAAGTGGTTCGTAGGTTCATCCAGCATTAGGAAATTTGATTTGCTGATGATGGTTTTGGCAAGTGCAACTCGTGCTTTTTCTCCACCACTCAATACACGAATGCGCTTGTCTGCATCATCACCACTGAATAGGAAACAGCCTAATACTGTTCTTAATTCAAGGTCAGTTTTTTTACTACCTGCTGTTTGCAACTCTTCAATAAGGGTATTGTCAAGTTTTAGGTGTTCCAACTGATGCTGTGCATAGAAACTTTCATCTACATTATGTCCCCAAATACGTTCACCATTAAACGTTTCTCGATCGGCTATAATTCGTAATAAAGTTGACTTCCCTTTTCCATTTGCGCCGATTAAGGCTATTTTATCACCACGCTCAATTTCTGCATTGGCCATGTCGAGAATTTCAATTGGGCCAAACGCTTTATTTACTTCTTTTAGGGTACAAATAATTTTTCCGGGTACTTTTTCTATGCTAAAATTGATTTTCATGCTTGGGCGTTCAATAGAAGCTTCCTCTACACGATCAATTTTATCTAATCTTTTTTGAACACTTTGTGCTTGTGCCGCCTTTGACGCTTTTGCCTTGAATCGTTCTATGAAACGTTCTTGTTGTCTAATGAAATCTTGTTGATTATCAAAAGCGCGTTGCTGCAATTCAAGCCTAACTTCTTTTTCTTGCTCATAGAATGAGTAATTACCTGAATAAATGTGGAGTTTTCGTTGGTATAACTCAACAATTTTATTCACCATTCTATTCAGAAAATATTTGTCATGGCTCACTATAATAACCGCACCCTGATAATGGATCAGGTATTTTTCTAACCATTCAATAGAAGGTAAATCCAAGTGGTTTGTAGGTTCATCTAGCATCAACAGGTCAGGCTTCATAAGAATCATCTTAGCGAGCAACACCCTCATTCTCCATCCCCCACTGAATTCCTTGTAAGGCCTAACAATATCTTCTTGCTTAAACCCTAGTCCATGCAATACATCTTCTGTTTTATGCTCAACATCATAGCCATCTAACAGATCCATCTCATGCAAAAGATCTGTGTACTTAATTAACTTTTCCTCGTTTTCTTCTACCTCTAGTTCTTTCCCAAGTTCATCAATTTCCCTCTGCACTTGCATCACACGCTCAAAAGCACCCATGGCAACTTGCAGTATGCTCTCATTGGTGTCAAAACTTAATAGGTCTTGGTGTAAATATCCTATGGTAGTGGTTCTGCTTCGTTCAACTGTTCCTTTGTTAGGAAGGTACTCTCCAGCAAACAGCTTTAGCAATGTCGACTTTCCAGTTCCGTTATAACCAATCAACCCAATGCGTTCTCCTGGATGAATATGCCATGTTGCATCTTCCACAATTGCCCTCGCACCAAATTCAAATGTCAAATTTTGTAATCCTGCTAACATAAATTTTTATCCTTTTGCGGGGCAAAGTTACGGATTAATAAAGATGTATATTTGGAATCAAGTATTTTGATCACTTCTTTATTGAAAATTTACGGTTTTTCTGAATCAAATTAACCCGATTGTATGGCTTATGCATTAATAACAGGCGCTAGTAGGGGAATAGGCTTGTCAATTGCAATAGAATTGGCAAAACGCAACATAAATTTAATTTTAATTGCAAGGGATGAAGTAGCCCTCAAGGAAAATGCTCGGGTTCTAAATGAAAAATACCAGATTGTAGTAGATATTCTAGCCATTGATTTAACTGAACAGCAATCTGTCGAAACAATCCTGAGTTGGCTAAGTCAGAAAAACTATGAAGTAAACATGCTGATTAACAATGCAGGGTATGGACTAAGCGGTCAAATGAATAAATATTCTTTATCGGAACACGAAAACATGATGCATCTCAACATGAATGTACCTGTAAGATTAGTTTATGCTTTGTTACCCATGCTAAGCGCACAAGAAAAGGCATATATCATGAATGTAGGAAGTTGTGCTTCATATCAGGCGATTCCAGGGTTGAATATCTATGCTGCCTCTAAATCATTCATCCTTAGTTTCAGCAGAGGATTAAGTCAAGAGCTTAAAAAAACGGCTATATCAGTCTCTGTTGTTAGTCCTGGTGCTACTGATACTGCATTTCCAGACCGAGCGAGAGTAACGAGTAAAAAGGCAATTCGATTGGCAAAAGCGACTAATATGAGCCCTGAGCAAGTAGCTAAAATTGCGGTAGAAGGAATGTTAAGAGGAGAGACTGAAATTATCACCGGCGCACTCAATAAACTAGGCGTTTTACTCACATGGCTTTTACCTAAAAAACTTGTTGAAAAGAATATAGCTTCTATTTATTGTGAGTAGCCTTTTTTTCTTTTATCCTTATATGAATTTGCTTAATGGCTTTAGATCCATGCTTAAAAAGGATAAATAGTGCCCAAAAACTAAATAGCGCAAATACTTCAAATGTAATGATATACCAAGGCCAAGGGTATTGTAGTAGAGGATTGGGTACCACTGGGGCTTCTGATAAAAACATATAATTTGCCCCTAAGAATTTATTAATTCCCATCACCATGATGGCTACCAATTGAATATATAAAAATGATTTCCACCAATATGATTTCATCGGCCTAAAATCGAGGTGTAAAATCATGTACAAACAAACAAAAAGTATACCGCCATGGGCAATATAGAATGCGTAGTAGTGGTAGCCATATACTCCAAAAAGAAACACTGGACTCATTAAGGCAGTGATTGCTCCCAAAAGTCCCCAGTAATAAAAAAGTTGAGCTAATTTTTCATGATACTTCATAGAAAGTACAATCGCAATAATACTTGCTATAGAACAAAGGTGAAATGGCAAGTAATCTTTAGCAGCCCAAGTTCCCTCTTGGTAACCATTTAAGCTTTCAATGATGAGATTAAGTAGTAAAAGTATTCCAATTATAAAAGGATATATTTTTCGTTGAGCAGGTTTGTAGACATAAGGAAGTAGCGCAAGAATAAGGATTATAGCAAACACAGAAAGATTTGAAGTCCACCAAATTTGACTAAGTGGTTCAAAAATCACAATCTTTTCATTTTCCATGTGTAGTATAATTAATGTAACTTTTTTATTTGTTCTGTATAGTAACGATTTTAAATCGATATATGTTGTGTACAAATAAATACATGACAATTATTGTACTTGCGCTAATTCCAATATATCTTTGCAGGCAATATCCAATACTCATTTCTTGTTTCTAAGTATGAGTTTCCGATTGTTTCGCCGTTAATTATCAAACATACTTATTAATTCATTTTTTTAAATGATGAATTGATGGAGTATATATTTTTTTTAAGTGAATTGAGGAAAAAGAAGATTGACTTTACCATGAATAAATTTAACAGCAGTTTCTATCTAGATGACAAACTTGAAAAGTCTCATCTTGATTTCTTTAAAGATAATGGTTTCATTGTTTTTAGAAATTTTTTGTCACCACAACATGTTGAATCCATACTTCATGAAATTTCGAGAATTGAAGAGCAACTACTGAAAGATGGAACACAAAAGATAAATGGTGTCCCCCTTAAATTTGGTAAAAATGCAGATGGAGAAATAAGTATTCAGCGCATCTGTTTTTCATCACTGTATAGTGATATTCTAAAAAAAGTTGTTGGAGATAACCGTCTACTTTTATTAAAAGATTTTCTTAGTCCATTTGATGCGCGAATTAATGAACATGAAAAAGATGGATTAGTTTTAAATAACTATATCCGTACCCAAGGAAGTTCATTTTCTAAAATGGGATGGCATACCGATTGTCCAAGAGATATTTTTTTAGGTCAACGTATTATGCCAATGCTTAATATCGGAATTCATCTTGATGATTGTCTAGCCGAGAATGGTGGATTGCGTGTTTTACCTGGTACCCATAAACAAGGCGTATTTAAAATGTTATTTGGGAAAAAGTATTTTATTGATAATGACGATGACAGTCGAGAGGTAGGTTTCGATATCAATAAAGGCGATCTTTCCGTACATT
>CAJBBV010000099.1 GCA_903951405.1 uncultured bacterium | reverse complement strand
GGTGATTATACTTTGCTAAAAAGTAAAGAAAGCATCTATGGATATGAGGTAATAGAAATTCCGGAATTCATCCTGAATAACTCAAAAATCAGCTCAACGCATATTCGAGAATCATTATTAGCCGGTAAAGTTGAGACTGCCAATTCCTTGCTTGGTTATGCATATCAACTCGAAGGGATTGTTATCCGAGGAGATCAATTGGGGAGAACAATTGGATTCCCTACAGCAAATCTAGCCATAACCGAAACAGAAAAGCTCATCCCAGCAACAGGAGTATATGCAGTCTCGGTTTTTATAAAAAAAGGGAATCAGGCTATCGAGAAAAACGGCATGATGAACATCGGCTATCGGCCAACAGTGAGTGGCAAAGAGAGAAGAATTGAAATACACATCTTCGATCTTAAAGAAGACTTGTATGATCTTTCTCTCTGTGTAGAATTAAAGGCCTTTATTCGAAATGAAATTAAATTTTCAGGACTCGAAGAGCTAACAGCTCAATTAGAAAAAGACAAGAATACCGTTTTGTCTTTTTTTGAAGCCCAATCTAAATAATGATTTTTGCTATAAGCTCTTTCATAAGGCTTGCATCAGAGACGTCAGATTTTCCAATACCAACGCTCTTCAAGTTATAATGGTGCAATAAAAGCAGTGCCTTTTCAACTTCTGCTGGTGTATATTTTTGCATAGCCGAGATGTATTGTTTTGCAAAAAACCCATTTATTCCAAGTAATGAAGCGAGAGCATATTCATCACGCACATTGCTTGACGAAGCAACATATAATTTACTAAAGAATGCGTAAAGAGTCGGCAGCAAAAGCTGAATAGGTGCAGCTTTTGGATTAGAAGCGAAATAATTCAAAATAGCTAATGACTTAGCTAAGTCTTTATTTATCATTGCGGCTTGCAATTCAAAAACATTAAATTCTTTACTGACACCAACAAAATTTTCGACGTCATCATCCGTAATGGTTTTACGACCATCGAGGTTAATGATTATTTTTTCAACTTCATTTTCAATTCGTTGTAAATCGTTTCCAATATGTTCTACTAATATGTGTAATGTTTTGGGTTTTATATCCAAGCCTTTGCGTTTAACAAGCTGACTAGCCCATTCAGGCAGTTCATTGTCGTACAACTTTTTGGTAGTCAGTACCTCAATTTTTTTATGAATCAATTTTCCAAATGCCTTACGCTTATCGTATGTTTTGTCTTTGTAAGCAATAATAAAAATAGTCGAAGCAAGAGGATGTTCAATATAATGCTCCAATTTCTCTATCTCACGAAGTTGTTGAGCCTCCTTAAGAATAACTACTTGTAAATCAGAAAACATGGGATACCTTCTACAGGCATTCAGTACATCTTCTACTTTCGAATCCTTTCCATAAAAAACACTCAAATTGAAAGAAGCTTGGTCCGGCGTAAGTATGTTGGTTTCAGCATAATTCGCTAACAAGTCGATATAATAAGGCTCATCCCCTTGAAGCCAATAAATAGGCTGAAACACCTTTTTCTCCCAATCTCCTTGTATTTGTTCAACGCTCATATTCCGTTTTGTTTTGGCATTCTTGGGTACACATTAATTACTATGTTAACACATGAATGCTACATTTTAACATAGTTACAAGGTTTTAAAGACAAAAAATGCTATTCCTTTGTGTTGACATCAAAAATATCAATTCAATTTTGAATAACACTCAACAATCCATTAAATCATGACAACAAATCCTACATCTGGCAGTTTTAGCCAAGAACCAAAAAAAGACAACAAAGGAACAATTATCATTGTCCTGCTCATTGCATTGGTTATTTCATGGGTATATTTTTTCTATACCAAGAATCAAACAAATAACCTCATCTCGGACAAAGATGCCCAATATTCGACGCTGGATTCTTCTAAAAATGCAGTTCAGAAAGAATTTGATGACGCAATGGTTCGTTTAGAAGAAATGACTCAAACGAATGTTGGACTTGATAGCTTGGTTAAAACCAAAGACAAGGAAATGCAAGTACTAAAAACTCGTTTTAAAACATTAGTAAGTAAACAAAATGCAACAGCAGAAGATCTCGCGGAAGCAAAAGTATTGGTAGGTGAATTGAATGGTAAAATAAATGACTATGTGAGAGAAATAGAAAGATTACAAGCTGAGAACCAACAACTGACTGTTGACAAAGCTGGATTGACCGCTGATAAGCAAAATCTTGAAAAAAACTTAGCTACCACAGAAGTGGCAAAAAAAGACGCTGAAGATAAAGTTGATGTAGGCTCTACCCTTCATGCATCAAGCTTTCAAATTGCAGCTATAAACGAAACGAATTCTGGTAAAGAAAAATCAACCTCAAAGGCAAAACGTGCTGACAAACTACGTATTTCGTTTATGTTGGATGAAAATAGGATTGCAATTAGCGGAACGAAAATGCTATTTATTATCGCAAAAGATCCTAGTGGAAAAATCATTAAAGAAACAGCACTTGGTTCTGGAAGTTTTGAAACACGTCAAGATGGACAACTGGATTATACGACTAAGTTAAATACAGAATATACTCAAGGTGAGTCTAAATCAATAAACTTTGACCTTAAACAAACTGATTCCTATGCTAAAGGAAGCTATAGTATCGTTGTTTATCAAAATGGTTTCAAAATCGGACAAGGTATAGCTGTTCTTAAATAAGATTAGCTGAATACATAATTAACAGGGGACGGTGGTATACACTGTCCCCTGTTTTATAATATTGCTCGAATTTGGGCACGGCCAATATTAACCATGCCAGAGCTGCCAGCTTTTCTTCCTTCATACTGGATGGTCATTTCAAGATAAGGAGTAAGTCTTTTTGTTAAATCCATTGTCCAAATGAAATTCTTTCCTGGCAATAAGCCTTCAAGCATAATATACCCAACGCTGGTATTCGCATTTCCATTAAAACTGATCTTGCTAAAATTCATTGAAGTTGAAATAGCTGTATTAGAGACTAGATTATACTTGGCTTCAAAAAGCATGGCATTTATTTTTGACACATCTGGTCCTTTATTTTTTTTATCATCTATTTTATAGCCTGCCATCAAACGCAAATTTGTTCCTTGTGTAAATGTTATTCTTGGCTCAACAGCTAAAGAAGAAACATCATAATTTCTATTGCTGAATTTTGGTGTCTCTAAGATGTTTCGATTAATCTTAGTTATTAAATCGAATGTAATCACCTTGAACCAATTCGATCTGATCTTGAGTGATACACCTTCAATAGAACGGGTTTCATAACCATAAGACAAATAAGCTCTATTGCTTGTTTGTAAGGTATTGATATCTAGTCCCCAAACCTGACTCATCTTGTTGAATGAAAATGAATTACTGAAAATTCGATCAAAAGTTATCAATGACGTATCAATTAGAAACTTATCAAACGGGCTATAGCCGTTAGCATGCCCTGCTTCTTGTTTTTTATTGATTTGAAGTACCGATTGAATGTATATTTTTTTAATAAAATTAATAGATGCATTAGAAGTGGAATTTGATAACGCTTGAGATGGGTTAACTACAACGTTGTAATTAAATTGAAGATAATCAGCCTTAATAAATTCATTAGTAGGCGTTGCAATCCTGAAAAATTTAGCTTGATCACGAAACTTAGCAATCTCAAATTCATTAAGTTGTTGAACGCCGTCATTGTTATAATCAATCCACGTATATTCTCCTTGTCCAGCAGGAACTTCAAAAAAAGCGAAATCCTTTCTCGGCTCTTGTCCAGTTCCAAGCTCATACAACACATCTCCATTAATAGCGCCTTTCCAAACCGTTGCAAGGTATTGAACCCTACCCAACAGGGTTTTGTCTGGCTTTACCGCTGTGGCTTGGCTGTTGATGATTTGAAGTTGCCTAAACGTAGTACTAAACTTTACTTGATGATGTTCACTAGCGAGTAGTTCAGAAGTAATACTATAATTATGGCTTCTATCAGTTCTCTGCAGTTTATTGGCAAACGGAATTTGATCTGTTCTCGTAAAATAGTTCAAGCCCCATCTATTCATTTTTGATTGGTCAGATTGTGTAAACACTTGAAAAGTATTGAATGCGAAGCTTCCCGCTTTAATTGAATCTGAACGTATGAATGATGACGTTGTTTTTTCAAGAGAATATTTAAGGCCGAATTCTTGGTTTGACCAATATTCGATAATGCGGGTTAGGTTAAGTGAGGGCCTCAAGAAATATCCTTTAGTCATACCGTCATTGAAGGATGTATAGCCGAAAATATTATTGATCCGCCAAGATCGTTCATTAAAATGATGCTCTATATAATTTCGAGTAGCCTTATAATTTTCATTTCGAGCATAGGATCCTATAGAATATTTGAGACTATGTCCCTTTTCATTCAACAGCTTGAAATTTGCTGATGCCAACTTTTCATCTGCAGGCAGCGTAACAAGATCCAACCCCCAATCACGATTGAATTCCACATTCCGAAGTCGCTCAATCGGCTTAAAGGTTGATGAAGTATACTCTAGGTTGAAGTCGGAGTTTAAAGAAATGCCTTTATCAGCTGAAATACGTTTTGTGTTTTTGAAAATTAATCGACCCGCTATACCATCATCGTTCGATTTGTCTTTTGAAGAAAATCGATTGAGATCAAATTTACTAAACGCAAGATCCGTAAAGAGTTGAGAGGACTTACTCACATCCCATTCAGTACCTATTGAAATAAGCCGTTGACTTTTAGGGGCAGCCAGTAAGACAACTGGTTCGAATCGTCCTGACTTCAAACCGGTAGATATATCGGGAGCAACCCATTTATATACCTTTCCATTCACGTTGGCATCCAAGTCTTGTATATAATTTCCACCTCCATCTCCTAAGTCAATGAAGGATAGCGTGAATAAATCAGATTGATCAAGATTCGTATACTGATATATGGTGTCTCGCTTGTTTCCATTGTATATCGTATCTACCTGTTTATAGAGAATCTTTCCATTGGCAAATGTATCTGCCATTGCTGAGCTATAGTATGCCTTGTTCAGGTTATCACCAACGGTAGATAAAAATTGTTTTTGATTTGTATTTAGCGTTTGACTAATAGGTGAATTTTTAGCATCCCCATTATTGAAAAATCCGATATTCATTTTGAACTTAGTCCCAATAGATACTTCATCATGCAGGTAGACTTGAGAGTTCAAGTAATTTCGATCAGCATATTCAAATTCAATTTGAATACGTTTATCTTTACTAATCATTTGCTTTGGAGTAAACGTAACTTCTGCGGTATTGTAATTGATTACATAATCTTGGTCCTCTCCTCTTTCCATCAACACACCATCTATGAATACCCGCTCTGTTCCAGCCAAGACAATGAAGAACATTTCTTGATTTGCCCCTTTTAGTCGGTACGGGCCTTGATTCCCTTCTGAACCTTGAAAAACGTTTCGTGTAAATTTACCCTTTGCCACAGCTCCACTTACCTGAAGTCTATTATTGATGGAGGATGAAAATTTATCTGCAGATTCAAATGAAATTCCCTGAACACGTTTGTAAAAATTCAAATAGTAGGAATCATTTCTTCTTAGGTCAAAGTCGCCTAAGAGAAGCTTCCATTTATCTTTTGAAAACTGAATGTATACTTGATCAAACTCTTTTAAATTTTGCGTATTTCCATCAGGTTGAATGGGAATATTATTATCTGATATGGCAGCTGCTAGCAAAATGCTGTCACCTATGTATCCATTCAGTTGTAAGTTCAAACTTGAATTTAAGACAGCGTCTTGTCGGTTTCCAAAGGATAGCGAACGTCCTAGACTACCATTGGAGTTTATTTTACCAAAATCGAATGGCTTTTGATTACTCGATTTATTACTAATCCTCACTTGAGGTAGCCCAAAACGATACATCACTGAATCAAACGACATCCGTTTGGTTTCAGAAGCTAAATTGATTGATAGTACACGGTATTGAATTTCAACCTCTGGATAAGCTGGTTTTTTAATCCACGTAAGCGTTGATGATGCAAAATCAATTTTATACTCTTGACTCGAAATGCCTTTTATCAAAAAGGAGTTGGGCTCAATACTTAGGGTATCAATTTTAAAAATCCTTGGGGATGTTGAAATGGTTTTTTGGCGCAAGGTTGTAAGGGGTTGTGCGGAGACAAACCCAACAAGGAATAGGTATAAAAGAAGTGGTATTAACCGTTTAAATAACAATAGTTTGAATTTCTGGTAAGAATGATATAAAATTATCCATTATCATTGATTTACGCAGGAATTAAAAGAAAATGGGGATTAATTCAACCCATTTACCTCATTAAATCGAAAGGACTAGAAGCACAATATAATTAAACGGACTAAGAACCTAAGTTTGACTGCAAGTATTCCCTATTCAACCTAGCAATGTTCATCACAGAAATCTCCTTAGGACACTCTGCTTCGCATGCATAGGTATTGGTACAGCTACCGAATCCTTCTTTATCCATTTGTGCGATCATGCCAGCAACACGTTGTTTGCTTTCAGGTTGACCTTGTGGTAATAAAGCCAAATGAGAGACTTTAGCTGAAACAAACAGCATAGCAGACGCATTTTTACATGCAGCCACACATGCGCCACAACCAATACAGGCAGCAGCAGCAAATGCATCATCAGCATTTTGCTTATCGATTAATATAGCATTACCATCAACGGCATTTCCGGTATTAACAGAGATGTATCCACCCGCTTGTATAATTCGATCAAAAGCGCCTCTATTCACCATTAAATCCTTCACCACAGGGAATGCATTTGCACGAAATGGCTCAATGGTAATGGTATCGCCATCTTTAAAAGCACGCATATGCAACTGACAGGTCGTAGTTCCTTGCCAAGGACCGTGTGGACGGCCATCAATCACCATAGAACACATCCCACAAACACCTTCACGACAGTCATGATCAAATGCAATTGAATCACCACCGTCTTTAATGAGTTTCTCATTCAACACATCAATCATTTCTAGAAATGACATCTCTGATGAAATATCATTCACATCATAAACTTCAAAACGTCCTTCAGATTTACTATTCTGTTGGCGCCAAACCTTAAGTTTCAAATTCATTGTATAATGCTGCATATGGATCGAATTAACGGATAAGAAAATTAATTATTTATAACTACGTTGACTAGGTTTCACCACTTCATAATCAAGGGTCTCTTTATGAAGGTTCCAGCTACCTACTTCTTTGCTCTCCCAGGCGGCTACATACATGAAATCATTATCATCGCGAAGTGCTTCACCATCTGGCGTTTGATACTCCTCGCGAAAATGTCCGCCACAACTTTCTTTTCGTTCTAATGCATCCAAGCACATCAATTCACCCAATTCAAGAAAGTCGGCTACCCTACCTGCTTTATCCAACTCTGGATTCATTTGATTAATGATACCAGGTATTTTCACATCAGACCAAAATTCATCACGAAGGGCTCTAACTTCTGCAATGGCTTGTTTCAATCCCTCTTCATTTCTGGCCATACCACATTTGTCCCAAATGATTTTACCCAATCTTTTATGGAAACTTTCAACAGTTTGCTTTCCTTGGATAGTCATTAATTTATTGATGCGATCACTAGCTACCTTTTCTGCATCAATGAATGCAGGATGATCGGTAGATATATTGCTTGTTCTGATTTCTTCTGCTAAATAATTTCCAAGTGTGTATGGTATAACAAAATACCCATCCGCTAATCCTTGCATCAACGCAGAGGCTCCAAGCCTGTTTGCACCATGATCACTGAAGTTCGCTTCACCTAAAGCATATAATCCATCAACCGTTGTTTTCAATTCATAATCAACCCATAAGCCACCCATCGTATAGTGAACAGCTGGATAAATACGCATTGGAATTTCATATGGATTCTCCCCGGTAATTTTTTCATACATATTGAAGAGGTTACCATACTTCTCTTTAACCACTTCTTTTCCTAATGCTATAATGGCATCGTTTCCAATATCACCTAGGTTCTTTTTGCTTGCTTCGATTTTACCATATCTTAGGATTGCATCGGCATAATCGAGGTAAACAGCTTGCTTTGAAGAACCAACACCAAAGCCAGCATCACAACGTTCCTTGGCTGCCCTTGACGCTACGTCGCGTGGAACAAGATTTCCAAAGGCAGGATACCTTCTTTCTAAGTAATAATCGCGTTCTTCTTCAGGAATTTCATTTGGCTTTCTTGTATCACCAACTTTAGCAGGTACCCAAATTCTTCCATCATTTCTGAGGGATTCAGACATCAAGGTCAATTTGGATTGATGATCGCCTGAAACAGGAATACAGGTTGGATGTATTTGAGTGAAACAAGGGTTAGCAAAATACGCTCCTTTTTTATGTGCCTTCCATGCAGCCGTTACATTTGAACCCATTGCATTGGTAGAAAGATAAAATACGTTGCCATAACCACCAGTGCATAGTAAAACAGCGTGACCGAAATGTCTTTCTAATTCACCTGTTTCGAGATTACGGGCGATAATACCTCTGGCTTTACCATCAATGATCACTAACTCAATCATCTCATGCCTTGTATGCATTTCTACATTACCAAGTGCTACTTGTCTTTCTAAAGATTGATATGCGCCAATCAATAACTGTTGTCCGGTTTGTCCAGCAGCATAAAAGGTACGTTGAACTTGAGTACCCCCGAAAGATCGGTTACTCAATAATCCACCATATTCTCTAGCAAAAGGAACACCTTGAGCCACACAATGATCGATAATATTTGTACTTACCTCTGCTAAACGGTGGACGTTAGCCTCACGAGCACGGTAGTCACCCCCTTTGATAGTATCATAAAATAAACGGTAGACTGAATCACCATCATTTTGGTAATTCTTTGCCGCATTGATGCCTCCTTGAGCTGCTATAGAATGCGCACGACGTGGAGAATCTTGAAAACAAAAAGCTTTGACTTTATAGCCCATTTCAGCCAGGCTACTCGCCGCAGAGGCTCCAGCAAGTCCAGTTCCAACGACGATCACTTCAATCTTTCTTTTGTTGGCAGGGTTAACCAGTTTTACTTTTCCTTTATACGTAGTCCATTTGTCATCGAGTGGACCAGCAGGTATTTTTGAATCAAGCATAATGTTGACTTTTTTTTGAAATTTAATTAGAATAACAAGGTTAGGCTGCCAAGATTAAGTTCCCATCCAAAATGAATGAAAATAGGCATTAAGGCAAAAATCAATGGGACAATAATTGAAAATCCAAATCCTATTGATTTAATGATCGAGGTGTATTTTTTGTTTGTCCACCCAAGCGTTTGTGCTGCACTCTGCACGCCGTGAAGCAAATGCCATGAGAGGGAAATACAACCTAGGATATACACCACTACTACCCACATTGGAGCAAATGTGTCTTGCATTTGGGCATATAGATTATGGAAAACGATAGGATCATTGCCATATTGAACTTCCGTTAAGCCTCCAAAGCGAGACGGTACCCAGAAGTGAACCAGGTGCATTATTAAAAACAACAGAATCAATGTACCCAACAAAGCCATAGAACGGGAGTACCATTTTGATGTTTTATTTCCTGCATTTACTGCATAGCGTGATTTACGTGAGCTTCTATTTTGCAATTCAAGTTTATAGCCTTGGATGATGTGCAAAATGAACCCAGCAAATAAACCAATTTCAGTTACCCTAATCAACAAGTTTGTTCCCATGAAATGAGCAGCTCGATTGAAATTCTCCTGAGCGTTCGGGAAGAATACATTTGCGTTTACGTAACAATGGACAACAAGAAAGATAATAAGAAAGATTCCGGTTAAGGCCATCACGATCTTTTTACCGATCGAAGAACTAAATAATTGACTCCAGTTCATAATGCAGTTTTACTGAATTTTTAATTGAGTGCAAATTTAACACAACGAAGGCATAAAATGGACGATTGTTTAGGCTCTTTTCATAAAATCTGAAGCCAAAATGCCATATAATAGCATCTATCTCCTCAATTGTTTAATTTTTTGAGGATGTAGTTGTCAAGCTTAATGAACAAATTGTTTGGAGTATAGGTCCTCCACTCTGGAAAATTTAGCAATTGAACATATCGATCGTTACCCACTTTTAAAAAATCATAGGTCGATTGTTCAGGCATATTCAACAAAAGAATCCAGCCACCAAGATCAGCAATATCATCATACCACTCTTCATAATAACAATCATCACTGCTGTGAAAATTAAGCACATTCTCACCAATCAAAATGAACTTTGTAATTCCTTGTGTAATCAATGAATCGATTACATCGCGCTTCAACGTCATAATGTCATTTTCGATCGCATCATTCCACTCTCCTATCAATTCAATGATAGCATACTGAAGGTCATAATCTGCCATTAAAACTTTAAGGTATAAGGTCTGTGTCCCAATATCATCCCATTGTGGATGGATAAAATAATTATAGACCGTTTGAGTGAATTCAAATTCCGAATATTCTCTTCCAAAAAATACTGATCGACTATCCTCGTCAGCAGAATAGATATGTTTCCAATTGTAGAATGGTTCTAACTCATGCATGTATCAACTCATTTTTCATCAAGAAATTCAATTGCCTTTTTTACACTTCCTACTCTACTTAAAATAGCCTTTGCCTCTTCATAAGAAAGAGTAGCTTGATGTTGAATAATCATTTTAACGCCTCTATCAAAAAGCTTTTCGTTGGTTAGTTGCATATTGACCATCTTATTATCTTCTACCCGACCTAGTTGAATCATTACAGCAGTAGAAATCATATTAAGAATCATCTTTTGAGCAGTACCACTTTTCATTCGTGTACTTCCTGTCACAAATTCTGGCCCAACAACAACTTCAATGGGATATAGTGCTACTTCGGACAAAGGTGAATATTCATTGCATGAAATAGAACCTGTAATGATACCCTGCTCATTACATTTCTTCAATCCTCCAATTACATAGGGTGTTGTTCCACTGGCAGCAATGCCTACTACCACATCTTCTTTCGTTATATTGTATTGTTGTAAATCAATCCAGGCTTGTTCAAGATCATCTTCAGCAAATTCAATGGCACTGAACATGGCTTCTTTGCCTCCTGCTAAAACACCAATGACAACATTATTCGAAACGCCAAATGTAGGTGGGCATTCACTTGCATCAACTAAAGCTAATCGCCCACTTGTTCCGGCACCAATATAAAAGAGTCGACCGCCAAGAATCATCTTATCTACAATGGCTTCAATCAAGACTTTAATCTGAGGAATACTTTTGGAAACAGCCACCGCTACTTTAGTATCTTCTTGATTTATATTCAGCAGAAGTTCATGCACACTCATTTTTTCAAGGTGCCTATAGGTAGAATTCTGTTCAGTAGTTTTTATAAAATCAGTCATCTCTCAATTTAAACTCAACTAGAGTGGTATGCAACCAGTCCGTCCATCGGCTGTTTTAAGACTTTCCCTTTTGTCATACCAAAATCGATACAAAGATCGCTTATTTTATCTTGGAAATAATAGGCAATACTGCCCACAAAATGAACTGGATATGTTTTGTGTTGAGGATAACTTAATAGATGCTGATTGAAGAAATCACGCAATCCGTCTTCAATGATATTTTCAATGATAAAATGTCCTCTATGTAAGGATAAGAATTTGGCAAAAGTAGCGAGGTATCGATTAGCAAGTGGTTCGCGGTAAGTATGGTGTAAAATTTGATCCCCATCCGTTTGAAATGTATCAACAAAAGATTTCATCAACTGCTTATCAAACATTTTATACAAATAATGTTGAATCACTTTTTTCCCTAAATACGCACCACTTCCTTCATCACCTAAGACATAACCTAGTCCCGGAGAATTAGCAACAATTTTTTTACCATCAAAATAACAGGAATTTGACCCTGTACCCAATATGCTTACGACTCCCTTTTCTCTTCCACATAAAGCCAAAGCAGCACCCATCGTATCGTGCGTAACATTGATTTTTGATGCCTTAAGGGTATTGTTGAGTGCTTTCTTGACCATATTGGAATTTTTAGTGGCATAACAGCCCGTTCCATAGTAATGAATGGCAGAAAATTCCTTTTTAAAAATAGATTTTGGCAATTCCCGTTGCCATGTTTCTTCAATTTGCTTTTGAGTGAAGTGATAAGGACTTATTCCTATGGTGAAAATCGAGTTGTATCGACCTTTACCCACAATGCGCCACTCCGTTTTCGTAGCGCCAGCATCAACTATCAATTGTAATCCAATCATATATCAAGTAATTTCAGGAACTTTACGAAATTATTATCTAAATGGTTTATGAGTAACAAAAAAATCAACATAGGACTTCCGCTGCTTTTTGCTATTGCCGTTATAATTGGCATGTTTGTTGGCTACAAATTACATAGCAATATGCCAAATGCGAAAAGTATTTTTAGCTCAGCTGGTAAAAATAAAATGGGAGAAGTATTAGAATTGGTAAGACAGCGCTATGTAGATCAAGTAAATATCGATTCTGTGTCTGAAATCGGAATAGAAAAAGTATTGAGTGCTCTTGATCCCCACAGTGTATACATACCGATATCATCGCTAAAAGAAATTAATGAAGACCTGGAAGGTCAATTTGAAGGTATTGGCGTAGAGTTCAATATAATCAAAGACAGTGTCCATATCCTGGCTGTACTTCCGAATGGTCCAGCCTTTAAAGCCGGTCTAAAGATTGGCGACCGTATTTTAGCCGTCAATGATTCCACTGCAATTGGTATAAAGGACACCGAACTGTTTAAGAAATGGGTTAAAGGTCCGTCTGGCACTGAAGTGACGCTCAAAATTCAACGGGATAAAAACATCCTCATTAAAAAACTAGCTCGAGGCACAATACCCCTTAAATCGGTTGACGCATCATACATGCTTGATGCGAACACAGGCTATATTCGATTAAATCGTTTTTCTGGAACGACCTATGAGGAATTCATGAAAGCCCTTGAGGTATTGAAGAATCAAGGAATGAAAAGTATGATACTCGACTTGCGAGACAATGGCGGTGGTATTTTGGAAGAAGCTGTTGATATTGCAGATGAATTTATTGGAGACAATAAACTCATCGTATATACACAAGGTAAAAACAACCCCAGAAAGGAATATATCTGCAAAAGACCTGGTTTATTCGAAGAAGGGAAAGTAGCGATTCTAATGAATGAAGGATCCGCTTCAGCAAGTGAAGTGCTGGCAGGTGCATTACAAGACTTAGACCGTGCAACAATTATTGGGAGAAGGAGTTTTGGCAAGGGGCTTGTACAAGAACAATATACACTTTCAGATGGTTCAGCATTACGATTAACCACGGCGAGATACTATACGCCATTAGGAAGAAGCATACAAAAATCCTATGAAAATGGCAACGATGAATATAATATGGAAATTGTAAACCGCTTACATAACCGAACAAAAGAAGCAAAAGATACTGCAGCTATTGAACATGGTAAAAAATATAAGACAGCCTCAGGAAAATTACTTTATGGAGGTGGTGGCATCACACCAGATTATTTTATAGCAATAGATAGTGCTCTCTTTGACACCAGCTTAAACAAGCTTTATACAAAAAATAATCTGTCTAATTTTGCATACCACTATTACTTGGCAAACAAAGCCTCATTAGACAATTACAAAAATAGCAATGACTTCAATTTTCAATTTATTTTGCCACAAAACTATATGTCATTGTTAATGGATTTTATCAAAAAGGATGGAGAAACCCTTTCTATCAAAAACGAACATTCAAAAGATTTTTTGAATAACAGACTGAAAGCGATGATTGCGAGAATACTATTTGGTGAAACAGGATATTTTCAGGTCTTAAATAGTGTAGACCCATCGTTGAAAAAAGGATTAGAATCAATTCAATAAGGTCCTATTTCTTGATCACATAAATCTGTGAGCTACATTGCTGCTTGTTAAAAAGCGCATTGATGTTGGATGCTAGTCCTATTAAACAGGCATAAAGTGGTCCAAGTATATTTTTTCTATACTTTTCACTAAGCAGTGACACATAGAATGAGTCGAACCACATTGGCAGAATCTTCACAACGGTCATCCCATGAGATGAAATGAATTTCTGCATAGACATTGGACTGAAATGATATAGATGTCTAGGCACATCATAAGCCGCCCAATAGTTCTTGTAGTAGCGAGCATCATACGAAGTATAATTGGGCACAGCAATGATCAACGTTCCTCCAGGCTTCAATAAAGCCTTAAGTTGATCAATGGTTTCATGCAATGTATGTACATGTTCAAGTACATGCCAAAGAGTAATCGCATCAAATCGTTCAGATTCTAGCGAGGCTAAAAATTCAGGGGATTGGATATTTCCTCCCGTTAACTGAATGGCCTTATCCATAGCACCTGCATCAGGTTCGATGCCAGCTATATGCCATCCTGCGTATTTCATTTCATTTAAAAAAGCACCTGTTCCACATCCGTAATCTAATAGCTCTCCTTTTTTTTGACTAGTAGTTTGTTCGATTAACTCTCGTTTAGAAACCAATGAAATGTTTCGAACAAATTGATATACTTTATTCAATAGCCCCTGATTGCTATCCGTATGAGAAATGTATTGATCAGATTTATAATACGTTCCAATTTCGTCAAGCATAGGAATTTCACGCGTAAAGCGGTGGGAGCATTGAGTACATTCTACTACATCAAACATTGAAAGGGAGACCGTATAATCCTTTACAGAAAAGATCATTTTATAATCTGTATTCCCACAAACCGGACAACAATCTTGTACGTGCATTAAAAATAGTTAAGGTATAGTGTATGATGCAGCTGGAATAGTTGCTTTGATCGGATTCCATCTTGGCTCTAAAACGGTATAATTCCCTATAGTAAATCTAAAAAAGAGAATGATGACAGAAAGCATGAGCAAATAAATTGCAGTCATTTTCCATGAAACCAATTGATAGTCCTTCTTTTGAACCTCAAAAAATGCTTCCATCTCAACCTTAGTCTTTTCCTCATCCCCCACTTTAACTTGATGGTTATTATACTGTCTTAATACATGCTGATAGTGTATACCACTAAAATAGTCG
>CAJBBV010000098.1 GCA_903951405.1 uncultured bacterium | reverse complement strand
GGAATGATTTTTTATTCCAGACTTCTCTGCAGCAAAGCTCATAAGTCCTGTAGCTAAAAAACACAATACAATGATTAATCTCTTCATAATGATGATTTTAAAAGTTAAATAATAGACCGGCGGGTGTTATGCCTAATCATGGCAACAGCTTACGGGCTCCTGCAGTATGAAAGTAGAGCAGGCTGAAAAAATAACTTAGTGGAATACAACTGAATTAATACAGATTAACACTCTACTAAAACGCGCAAATCACCAAGGAAGAATATATTATTATAAATACAAAAAGCGAGAGGAATAGCCTATCATGTTTTAACTTCGTAAGCACTATGGCACAAAAAAAACTTATTCGCTTTGCCGAGATCACAACGTTTAAGAATGTTCTTCAATACCCGGAGGGGACTGCAGGGAAATGGCATGAATATTTCAATAATTCAAATCCCATAATAGTAGAGTTAGCTTGTGGGAAAGGAGAATACTCCATAGGGCTAGGACAACAATATCCTGATAAGAATTTTATAGGAGTAGATGTTAAAGGAAATAGAATCTGGGTTGGAGCAAAGAAGGCACTTGAGCAATCAATGGAACATGTCGCATTCCTTCGTTCCCAAATCGGTATGATTAATGCCTATTTTTCTCCAGGTGAAGTAGAAGAAATATGGCTACCTTTCCCAGACCCTCAACTTAGAATTTCAAAAACAAAAAATAGACTGACACATCCAATTTTTCTTAGAAAATATAAACAAATATTGCGCCCTGGTGGTTATATACATCTAAAGACTGATTCACCTGTTTTGTACACCTTTACAAAATTAGTGATTGAGGCCTATGGGTTAATATTGCATGAAGATAGCAACGATGTAAACAAGGAATTATCAGACAATAAAGCACTGCAAATTAGAACACATTATGAGAGTTTAGACATAGCGAATAGCAACAGGGTTCACTATCTTAAATTTTCAATAATAGATGATCTTGATACTTCAAAAGATGACTGGCTTTTAGAACAGGTAAAATTAATAGAGAAAAAGACCACTGACGAACAGACAGATTATGAAACTAATTGAGGGTAAGCATTTTAATTACAACGAACAAGGCTATATGGTACTGACTGCTCAATACCACTTAGAAAATGGAAAATGCTGTGGAAATGGATGTCTGAATTGCCCATATGATCATATAAATGTTCCTGAACCAAAACGTACTAAACTTAAAAAGACTATGAGGGATGAAATCAAAATCGAACAAAATCGATAAAACTACAATCCCAAATAATAGAAACTTCTTTGAAGATGTCTTCGATGTCGTTCGACAAATACCCAAAGGAAGGGTCACAAACTATGGAAGCATAGCAAAATATTTAGGTTCTGGACTTTCATCACGTATGGTTGGATGGGCTATGAATGCATCCCACGGTTTAAACCCTGCTATACCTGCACAACGTGTCGTAAATAGAAACGGACTACTCACAGGAAAAAATCATTTTGCTACCCCAACACAGATGCAAGAATTACTTGAAAAAGAAGGAGTACAAGTAATAGATGATAAAGTTGTTGAATTTAAATCGAGGTATTGGGATCCAGAACATGAATTATAATAAGCCTTGCCCGTTTTGAGCCTATAGATATTATAGATAATATGGGCTAATCATCCAATATACTACAACACCAGTAACAGATACATAAAACCAAATAGGCCAAGTGATTTTTGCTAGCTTACGATGCCCAGGCCATTCAGCTATCAAAGCTCTATAAGAAGTAAAAAGAATGAATGGCAAAATTATTGCGGCTAGTATAATGTGCGTTATTAAAATAAAATAATATACCCCTTTCACAAAACCATCACCTCCATAAGAGGTTGAATCTGAAAAAAGATGATGGCAAATATATGAAACCAAAAATAGCAAAGAAAGTACCATAGCAGTGATCATCACTTTTTTATGCAGTCTATAATTGCCCCTTTTAACTGCCAACAAACCTACCAGTAATAAAAATGAAACCATAGAATTGATCACAGCATTAATCTTTGCAAATAAATGTACATTAAATGGTAATTCAATTTCGAGCTTAATCCTGGACAAAAAAACAACTGCTACAAAAACAATCACTGAAAAAATGATAATTAATATATTAGCTTTTTTGTCGTTTTTTTTGATGCTTGCTTCTAACATGGTTTTATGTTTATTTTCTGAATAAATTTCGTTTTCTTTTTTTGTCTCGCTCCATATTAAGCAAAACAATATCTTTAATCAATTGATCTAAATTATTACTATCAAGCCCATTATAAAAACCTCTAACTACTTTGTCTCTATCTAAGAGGAAAAATTTTTCAGTATGAATAAAGTTCGTATCAATTTTTCCTTCAGAAGCTACTGACGCTTTAAATTCATTAAAGGCTAAATCATAAATTTCTTTTTTCGGTCCCGTTAACATCCACCACGTATCGTGATTGATACCATATTTGTCGCCATATGCTTTTATTTTTTGAACTGTATCCCTAAGGGGATCTACAGTAAAAGATATAAATCGAACTATCGTGTCTGTTTTTATGAAAGCCGTCTGAAGCTTTTTCATGTTACGGGTTAGGGTTGGACAAATTGAAGGGCAGGAGGTAAAGAAAAAATTAGCTACAATTATTTTGCCTCCCCAATCATCTATACCAACAGAGTCGCCAAATTGATTCAATAACTTGAAGGGCTTGATTTTATGCCAAATCGTGTCATCTACTGGTTTACCTTTTTGCAATTTGGTAACCACGGTATCATAAAAATAATGACGAGGCATCTCAATTGCATCTTTGCTATAGCTGTTAACTATAAAATAGCTGGCAACGGGCAATATTAGTACTACCAGAAAAGCGACTAATGTTATTTTTTTCATTTTGTGTAACGAATAAACAAAAAAGCATCATTAAGGTTTAATCCATAACGATGCTTCAAGTGAAATTAAACTAATTTCTAATGATGCCCTTCTGGTGCAGTACTATGTTGTTCTGTTGGCACAATGGATTTTCCACGAGAATTTCTCAAGTTTTTCCATGAATTTCCATCCATCAGGAATGCTGCAATGAACCAGATGAAAAGCATCAACGGAACACAAATCGTCATGATAAGATTTTTAATCTCATCGCCGAGATGCATAAAGATTCCAACTATATAAAATGCTTTGGCAAGGGATAAAATTACTATAACTCCTTTCAAAAACAATTTGAATCCTTCTGCCATCGGAAATGCATACATGGTAAGACCGAGGCCCAATTCAATCATGGTGATCACTGAAAGAAGTACCGTTGTTTTAATGATTTTTTTTACAAAATCATCTCCACCGGCTTCATGATGAAATGTTATTTCTGAATTAGCGCTATGTTCCATAGTAAGACTTTTAAAAATTAAATTAAATCAGATAGAAGCAAAGAAATACAAATACCCATACTAAATCCACAAAGTGCCAGTATAAACCAGCCTTTTCGATCATCCAATAATGTCCCTTTCTTTCAAAAGTTCCATTGATTGCCATAATTAACATCACAATATTTATTACTACCCCTGACAATACGTGAAATCCATGAAATCCGGTGATGCCAAAAAAGTATCCACCAAATGCAACTGGCCCTGTAGTAGTAATATGATGACCATCAATCATTGGAACATTAGCTGCTGCTCCCCATGGATTCATCGTAACAGTTGTTCCAATATGCTGAATTTGTCCATTGATAAGAACTGCATGCTCTCCAGTAATAAGGTGAGCCCATTCCCAAGCCTGACAACTTAAGAACGCTATACCCCCTATGATTGTCCAAATCATCCATTTGATTACACCTTGCTTGTCGTTTTTATGGCCTGCATGCACTGCCAACACCATAGTAACCGAACTCACAATCAAAATGAAAGTCATTAAACTTACAAAGGCAAGTGGCAAGTTCGCATGGCCTGCAAAAGGAAATGCGTTAAAGACTTCGTTTGGATCTGGCCAATAGTTTTGACTGAAACGAATAGTTCCATAAGAAATCAGGAATGCGCCAAAAGTAAAGGTATCACTCATTAAGAAATACCACATCATTAGCTTACCGTATTCAACGTTGAAGGGGCTTTTACCGCCACTCCACCATTTGGTCTGCATTTGTGCTTGGGCTGTTGACATGTCGTTAACTTGTTTTAAGGTTTCAATTAAACTGAACTTATTTCATCCAGTTAAAAAATATAAATAAGTAGATCCATAATGCATCTACAAAATGCCAATACGTTGCTGCAATTTCAAGTGGCACGCTACTGTAATTCCTCTTGGAAATACTTACTGCCCTAATTGCTATTACGATCAAAGTTATCACCCCGCCCAGTACATGAAGTCCGTGAAGACCCGATATAGCTAGTAAAAATGAATAAGAAGCATTTGATCCCGCTCCTATTAATTTAATCTCTTGATCTCCAAACTGGATAAATCCAATAATTTGTAAAACAAGAAATACAATACCAAGAACTGCCGTTATCACCAACCACCTTCTATACCCAACCATATTTCGTTGCTTTAATGCTTTCAACGAAAGCTGAACCGCAACACTGCTAGTAAGAATTGCAACGGTTGAATACCAGAAAATAAGTGGGATATTCAACATAATCCAATTCGCTTGACTTCTTTTGACGATGAAGGCGCTAGTTAACCCAGCAAACATCATCAAGATACTGCCTATTGCCACCCACAAGGTAAATTTATGTGGATGTATTTTTCTTTTTTGATCACTCAACACGTCAATCATCATTTAATATTATTACCCGAGTTTATTTGCTAAAAGCGACAACAACACCACAGGAAGATAAATATAAGAACCAAACATTACCCTACGAGCAGCCTTCACATCCATTTCCCTAAACAATCGTATACACTGCCAAAGCATCACAACATTTGCAATGGCTACAATAACCATGCTTACTATTCCACTCATTCCAAATGCAAAAGGCAAATATCCAATTGGTATCAATAAAACCGAATACAGTATGGCTTGAACTGCAGCGTGCTTCGTTGGACCACCGGCAGAGGGTAATAATCTAAATCCTGCTTTAGTATAGTCTTCATGAGAGACCCAAGCAATTGCCCAAAAATGAGGGAACTGCCAAAAGAATTGGAGTGTAAATAAAATCCACCCACCAATTCCTAAAGAAGGATCACCTGCTGCCCAACCAATCAAACAAGGGAGCGCACCTGGAATAGCCCCTACCAAAACTGCAATCGAATGAATTTTTTTTAATGGAGTATAAATGAACCCATATAAAAAAAGACTGAATGCAGATATACCAGCTGCTGTCCAATTGAAATACAATCCAATAATGAAAATTCCAAATACGGCTGCTACTACAGAAAATGTAGCCGCTTCATCCATACTCATCCTGCCTGAAGCCACTGGCCTTGACGCAGTACGTTTCATTATCGCATCGGTATCCTTTTCTGCGATCTGGTTAATGGCATTTGCTGCTCCTGTTACAAGCATACCACCTACAAAAAGTAAAAGAACTGAAATGAAGTCAAATTCAATGCCAGGAACAAGGAGATAACAAACTACTGAAGAGAATACAACTGTGAAGCTTAGTGTAAACTTCATCAGCTGATAATAATCTTTTAGCTTATTAGGCCTTGGTGATGCTCCTTCCTGCTTCGCTTCATTCATGTGCATCGTTTTATATTAACCTTCTCAATAATGAGATGGCGTATATTAATTAGTGCTTTGACTCATCTGCACCCACTGGTTCAACCTGAGCTATAAATTCCCTTCCATCTTTACCATAATCATATGCCCATCTATGTACTTCCGGAATTTCTCCAGGCCAGTTTCCATGTCCAGGTGTAATTGGAGTTGTCCATTCCAATGTATTTGCTCCCCACGGATTTTGAGATTGTACTTTACGACCTTTAAAAATTGAATAGAAGAAATTAAAAACAAATAAAAGTTGAACAGCAAAGACAATCATTGCCACTGTACTGATAAATCGATTCATACCAGCAAATTGATTAAATGACTGCCAGTTACTAAAATCAGTATAACGACGTGGTAAACCAGCTAAGCCTTGATAATGCATCGGCCAAAATATCAAATAGGCTCCAACAAGCGTAACCCAGAAATGTATGTAAGCCATTGTATTGTTTAGATAGCGGCTATACATTTTAGGGAACCAATGATAAACACCTGCAAACATTCCGAAGAAGGAAGCAACACCCATAACTATATGAAAGTGTGCAACAACAAAATACGTATCATGCAAATGAATATCTAGTGTTGAATTACCAAGAAAGATTCCTGTTAATCCACCTGAAATAAATAAACTTACAAAACCAATAGCAAAAAGCATTGCTGGAGTTAGGCGAATATTTCCTCTCCACAATGTTGTTAACCAGTTGAATACTTTAATAGCTGAAGGAACGGCGATAAGCAATGTTAACAACACAAAGAAAGCACCAAGGAATGGATTCAATCCTGTTACAAACATATGGTGAGCCCATACTAAGAATGCTAAAATTGTAATAGCGAACAAAGATCCTACCATTGCTAAATATCCGAAAATGGGTTTCCTAGAATTCACAGACATGATTTCAGAAACCATTCCCATAGCAGGAAGCAGGATAATGTATACTTCAGGATGCCCCAGGAACCAGAATAAGTGTTGAAATAAGATTGCACTTCCCCCTTCATTTGGTAATATCTCACCTTTTACAACAATTTCAGAAAGATAAAAGCTTGTACCCAAGTTGCGATCAAACAACAACAATACTGCACCTGATAAAAGCACAGGGAAAGAAAGAACACCTAACACAGCCGTAAAAAATATCGCCCACATTGTAAGCGGCATTCTTGTCATGCTCATTCCCTTCGTACGAAGATTTAGAATGGTAGAAATATAATTTAATCCTCCCAAAAGCGAAGAGACAATAAATAATGCCATAGATATCAACCAAAAGTCCATCCCTAATTTCGACCCTTCACTTGCCTGACCTAATGCACTCAATGGTGGATAGATTGTCCAACCACCGGCTGCTGGACCAGTTTGTATAAAAAGAGAAGCAAACATAACAACACTCGCTAAAAAGAAAAACCAATAGCTAAGCATGTTCAAGAAACCAGATGCCATATCACGAGCTCCAATCTGAAGTGGGATGAGAAGATTCGCAAAAGTTCCACTCAATCCTGCTGTCAATACAAAGAACACCAATATGGTTCCATGCATGGTAACCAATGCGTAATAAAATTCATTACTGATACGGCCACCCTTTGCCCAACGACCAAAAACGTCTTCAAGCACAGGGAAACTCATATCAGGATAACCAAGTTGTAAACGGAACAACACAGAGAATAATCCACCAATGATGGCCCAAATAATTCCTGTAATAAGGAATTGTTTCGCAATCATTTTATGATCTTGGCAGAAAATATACTTAGTCAAAAACGACTCCTCATGATGATGACCATGATCAGCATGATCTTCATGTACGTGAATTGCTTCTGTTGTTTGTCCGTGTAAAATTGTTTCGCTACTCATTGTAATTCGTTTTCTCGTTAATTATTTAATTGAGTTGGGCAATAGGTTTATTTGCTGCAGCTACTTTAGTAACCGTTGTGCTGTCGGGTACAGGTGTAGATGGAGTTGCAGTCTCTTTTACAGTTACATACTGCGGTTTTTGAGAAGCCATCCATGTATCATAGTCTTCTTGAGTTTCAACAATAATTACACCCCGCATAGAATAATGCCCAGTGCCACATACTTGATCACAAGAGATTTCATACACGAAATCTTTATTTCCTGTAATCTCTTTCATTTGTGTAGTCGTATACTTTGGCGTAAACCATATTGTTGTAGGAATACCAGGAACGGCATCCATTTTCAACCTAAAATGAACTAATCCAACGTCATGAATTACATCTTGTGCATTGATAACCAAATGAACTGGCTTATTTACAACAAGGTGCATTTCTGTTGCTTCAATATCATCATGACTAGCCCCATCTTCCCAATCAACACCTAGTGCATTCCCACTAGACGCATCAGTTAGTCTATAATTTTTTCTTCCTAAAACATTGTCTTTGCCGGGATACCTAATCATCCAGTTGAATTGCTTACCGGTAATCTCAACAACTTGTGAATTTTTTGGAGCATCCCCAGTAATCTTAAACCAATAAAATAAACCAAATCCCACCAATACAGTTAAAAATATTGCAGGAACAACTGTCCAAAGCAATTCTAACTTATTATCATGTGCAAAAAAGTAAGCCTTTCTCTTTTCAGTATATTGATATTTATATGCAAACCAAAAAAGTAATATTTGAGTGAGGAGAAATACTACGCCAGTAACAGCGATAGTAAGCAAAAGCATGAAATCAATTTTTTCTCCATGATCTGATGCGGCAGGTTGAGCTAATAATGTTTTACCATAATACATGCTATTACACCACCAAGCTGCAATTAATCCAAGAACTAAAAATACAATGAACAGAAAAGCATTGATACGGTTATTCTGCTTGAATGTCTTTTCTTCGCCCTTCAACACAGAAACGTATTCACTAGCTTTTGCGATTTGAAATGTAACCACAAACGCGAGAGCCAATATTGCTAAAATGAAATAACCCGACATGTGCTTTCGTATATAATGTTAAATAATATTTTTTCTACTTTTATCAATTTCTTAGGTATGGTGAATTGTACTCTCCTTAATGAAAGGATGATACTTTGCAACCAATGGTTTTTTAGCTAACCCCCTTCCTACAAAGAACATAATGAGTCCTGCATAAAGAGCAAGTATTCCAAATTCAAACCAACCAAGTGTATAATGTTCATGTACTGTACCAGGCATAACCATTTGGTAGAAATCAACCCAATGTCCTAAAATGATAAGCACGGCCAAAAATGTAACAGTAGTATAATTTCTTTTGGAACCTCTTCTCATTAACAATAAGAACGGTACTGCAAAATTTGTAATCAAATTGAGGAAGAAAATACCTCTGTAAACGCCTTGCATACGAGGCTTGAAATAAATAGTTTCTTCAGGAATATTAGCATACCAAATCAACATAAACTGGGAGTACCATAAATATGTCCAAAATACAGAGAAAGCAAACATGAACTTACCTATATCATGAAGATGCTCTTCTGTTACATATTCAAGATAATCTTGATTCTTAAGGTAAATAACATAGATGGCAACAAGCGACATCCCAGCTACAAATGAACTAATTAAAGTATACCAACTATACATCGTTGAAAACCAATGCGCGTCAATACTCATTAGCCATAACCAAGGAATAGTAGAGCCTACGGTCAATGCAAAGAATACAATAAAAATTGATGCCCAAACAGTATTGGTCCAGATGAATTTTTTTGATTGGTCTTTATCCATTTTCTCATCTGCTTGTGATGAAAGTTTTCTCATCTTAGCTCCTACCCAAGACCACATGAAAAGTGAAATAATTGTCCAAGTCAAGAAAAACGTTGGATTTAGGAATGCGCTTTTGCCTTTTAAAATTGGATCATGTTCAACGTGTTCTTTATCCAACCAATGGTAGATACCATATTGATGACCAAAAATTATTCCGAGGAACACGACCAAAGCTAATACACCAAAAACAGGCACGAGGCTTGAAATAGCTTCAGGCACCCTACGAAAAGCCATTTGCCAACCACCCATTGCAAGTGTGGTAGCACAAATAAAGAACATACTTGCATTTACAACCAATAAAAAGAAAACACTATTTTGTAAAAGCACAGCCCAAAAGCGTGTTTGATTGAGCTCTTCTTTACTCGTCGCCAGAAAAATGAATCCCAACACAAGGGTCAATATACCTACGCCCAAAAGCGCGTTAGTCCATTTTTTATACCCTGCTGAAATCTCAAACTGTTGCTTACTCATCCCAAATTATTTAATGCGTTGTTTATTTTATTACTGCTGATGCAACAACCGTAGTGTCTGCATTACCAGCTGGCTTCAACTTCCCTTGCTTTATTTTAATATAGCTAATTACCATCCAACGCTGCTTCGCATTTAGTTGTGATGCATAACTACCCATCAAATTTTTACCATATGTAACTGAATAGAACATTTGTCCATCAGACATTGATTCATATTTACTGTCCCCAACTAATGCAGCAGGTTTTGCAGGGAATGGTCCTTCTCCATCTTTCCATAACGGGCCATTACCATCCAACTTGGCACCATGACAAATTGCACAATTGATTAAATATAATCGCTCTGTTTCTTTTAATTGATCAGCTGTCAAACTTGTAAATGGATTGGGCAGTTGATTTGACGCATAATAATTAGCGGTATCACCCATTGCATCCATTTCAATGTGCACAGGATACTCATCTCCACGTTTAACGGTACCCGCTACTGGGCCTTGACTTGTTCGTCCATCAGCAAAAACAGGATTAGTGGAATACGTTTCATATGCCCGGCTATCAGACATATCAGGCATATATACTTTGCCACGTGTTCTTTTCACATCGCTGCAACCCACAACCGCTAGAAGCAATGTTGTCAGTCCACAGAAAACGAATGTTAATCTTTTCATCTCTTTAGTTATTTTATGATCTCTCCTCTTTCCCTTTTCTCTTAATTAGTTAAGCAATATTTGGTTCTTTGTAAAGCGATTGTTCTTGATCGTAACGGCCTATCCACCATCCTTCTTCTGCTATTTGAGTATTTACCTCCTGAGCTCCAACACTAGTAAGCAATGCTTTCAATTCATCTTCATTCGTTTTTTCACCACATTCTATAACCATCACAAATAGATCATCTGTTGCACGTGCATGGAAAGTATGTTTTTTTACAAATGGAGCAAGTTGGCATATATAGCAAAAAGTAAGTACCATACCAACAGCCGCACACAATACAGTCAACTCAAATGTTATTGGAATCCAGGCTGGTAATGCAAAATTGGGTTTACCTCCAATATTCACTGGCCAATCTTTTGTAAAAACCCATGTCATGAATGTTACAGCCGTAGTAGTACCAACCAATCCATATAAAAATCCTGCAGTATGGATACTCGTTTCTCTTAAGCCCATGGCACTATCTAGACCATGAACAGGGAAAGGAGTATAGATGTCATGGAACTTATAACCTGCTTTTCTCACTTTTGCAACGGCAGGAAAGAGAACTTTCTCATCCTCAAAGCAGCCTACAACAAATTTTTTCAACGCCATTTTATACTTTTTACTTTATTGAATTATCAGTGATGCGCAATTTTAACTGTTCCTTCCTCATGATGTCCATGATGCATTTCTTCTACAAAAGCATCAAGTTGCTTAGTCTCTAATCCTTCCATCTCATTCTTAAAGCTCTCTCCAGTACCTTTCAATACATACTTAATTTCTGCAATGGCAATAACTGGGAAATATTTAGAAAAGAGGAAGAAACATGTAAAGAACAAACCAAATGTTCCAAGATAGAAACCAACTTCCCAAATGGTTGGTCTGTAATAAATTGACCAAGAAGAAGGAAGGTAATCGCGGTATAAAGAAGAAACAATGATTACAAAACGTTCAAACCACATACCAATATTCACCACGATACTCATTATAAACGTGAACAATACATTTCTTCTAAGTTTTGTAAACCAAAACAACTGAGGAGAAACCACATTACAGGTCATCATTAACCAATAACTCCATCCATAAGGACCAGCAATTCGGTATTTAAAGAAGATGTCTTGTTCAAATGGCACTTGACTATACCATGCCATGAACAATTCGGTAAGGTATGCACATCCCACAATTGAACCGGTTAATACAATAACCTTATTCATTGCCTCAATATGACCTAATGTAATGTAATCATGTAACCCCATTACCTTTCTTAGAATCAACATAAGCGTTTGCACCATCGCAAACCCTGAAAAAATTGCACCAGCGACAAAGTAAGGAGGAAATATTGTAGTGTGCCAACCAGGTACAACTGATGTAGCAAAGTCAAACGATACAATAGTATGTACTGATAATACTAGCGGAGTTGAAAGTCCAGCCAATACAAGTGAAAGGCTTTCATGACGCTGCCAATGTTTTGTACTACCTGACCAACCGAAAGAAGCAACACCATACAAGTGCTTACGAATTTTCGTTTTAGCACGATCTCTAACCGTTGCTAAATCTGGCAATAAACCAGAATACCAGAAAAGTAAAGAAACAGTAAAATATGTGGAGATTGCAAATACATCCCACAACAAAGGCGAATTAAAGTTAGGCCATAATGGTCCACGTGTATTTGGATAAGGGAGCGTGAAAAATGCCATCCAAACCCTTCCCATGTGGAAGATTGGAAACTGACCAGCACACATTACAGCAAAAATAGTCATCGCTTCTGCCGCACGGTTCACACCTGTTCTCCATCCTTGGCGAAACAATAATAGAATGGCTGAAATCAACGTACCGGCATGACCGATACCAACCCACCATACGAAGTTGGTGATATCCCAACCCCATCCAATGGTTCGGTTAACGTTCCACTGTCCAATACCATACGTTACCTCACGGTAAACAGAATAAGCACCAAACATCAATAAGGCCACTGAGATATAAAACCCAATATACCACAAGCGGGTAGGTTTTGCTTCTATAGTATGCACAATATCTTGGGTAACTTGGCCGTAGGTCTTGTTGCCATTTACCAATGGTTCTCTTAACTGCGATTCGTACTTTGTTGCACTCATTTGATGGTCATTTATGAGAATTCGTTCTTACTTTAATTAATGGGCGGCCTCTGTTTTCTTTTCGTCTTGGTGAGCTTCTTCTACAATACCAACATTCCTTTCTGTATTCCTAATTTTGGCAAGGTAGTTTACATTAGGTAGTACATGAATCTCCTCAAGTACATAAAACAACCTATTCGTCTGCTCTTCATTTCGAATCACACTAACAGGACTCTTCTTATCATGTACATTACCAAATACAATAGCATTGGTTGGACAAGCTTGTTGACAAGCGGTCTTAATATCCCACTTACCATCAGCACCAGTTTCTAAAGGCCTATTTTCTTTTTTAGCTTTTAATTTTCCTTCTTGTAAACGTTGAACACAGAATGAACATTTTTCAATAACACCGCGAGAACGAACCGTTACATCAGGGTTTAAAACCATTCTAGTAAGATCATCATTCATCATCATCACTGCATCGCCAAGAACTTCACGTTGATTATCAGGGAAGCTATCAGCTCCCATATAATCAGACCAATTGAAGCGCCTTACTTTATAAGGACAGTTATTTGCACAATATCGTGTACCAATACAACGATTGTATGTCATTTGATTGAGGCCTTCACTACTATGGTTTGTAGCATTCACTGGACAAACGTTCTCACATGGAGCGTTATCACAATGCTGACAAAGCATTGGCATGAAGACAACATTTAAATCATCAAGATTATCTGCACCTGAATCATCTCTGTATGTAGCGAAATATCGATCTATACGCAACCAATGCATCTCATGTGCGCGCATTACCTCTGATTTACCAACAACAGCTACGTTATTTTCTGATGTACATGCAACCGTACAAGCACCACAACCTATGCATGAATTTAAATCAATACTCATTCCCCATTTAGGTCCTGGGTAAGGATGACTTGGATAAAGTGTTCCTTCTGCAGCAAAATCTTTTGTATTTTTTGCATACGTCTCAACCATCTCATGACGCTCATCTGAGAGAATGGTTGGATTCTTTTTAAACACTTCCAATGAATATTCACGAACCACTTGATCACGACCTTCGTATTGATTGTGTGATTGTGTGTATGCAATTTTATATGTTTCCTTTAGTTTTTCATATGACACATTTATTGTGCTGTATGTAAAACTTTTCCCATCAAAACCAACCAATGGGAAAGCATTTTGTCCAACGTTTGCTGCCGCCTTGCCCGTTTTTTCAGAACGGCCATACCCTAAGGCTAATGCGATAACATTCTTATGCATTCCTGGTATAACTAAAACGGGAAGTGTATATTCTTTACCTGAGGCTTTAATCTTTATGACCGGCTTCGCAACTTCAACCTCATAGTTATCATCCACTACGATACCCAATTCTTTAGCCATGGCAAATGAAATAATGGCGTAATTATCCCAAGTTGCTTTTGTGATTGGATCAGGCATTTCTTGAAGCCATGGATTATTTGCATCCTTACCAGACCCCATAGAAACCTTTGGATAAACAACCAATTCAGCTTTACCAGTTGTTTTTATTGAAGCAAGCGCTGCTACCGAAGCAGACAAGGCACTTGAAGTATAACTACCAGCTGATGCAGCAGCAGGAGTTTCTACTACTCCATCTTGTAATGCTTTATCCCATGCGGACTGAGATCCGAAATGACCCAGCCAATATTTTTTAAAATAATCGCCGTATGAAGTAGCATCTCCACTCCATTTTAAAAGAGAGGATTGATATGGCCTTGTTTTAAACAATGGCGCAATAGTAGGTTGAATAAAACTTAAATAGCCTGATTTCATTTCTGCATCGCCCCAACTTTCTAAATAATGATGATCAGAAATTACATACTTACACAATGAAGTTGTTTCATCTTCTCTATCGTTGAATGAAACCGAAACCGCAACCTTCGAAAGACCAGTTGCAAATTTTTTCGCATCAAAATAGTCATAAGCAGGATTCACTCCATGTATAAATAAAGCTCCAACTTTGCCATCATTCATGTCTTGCACAAGCTGAACCATTGCAGCATCATTCCCATTACGAGTATTCAATGTAGTACCCCAATTAATGGTAGTACCATATGTGCCTAAGAGTTGATTGATTGCGTTTACCACCACCTGTACATCACTATTGTTGCTACCACTCACTACAAGTGATGCAGCACCGGATTTCTTTAGTGCTTCTGCAGCAGATTGAATTCCTTTTTTCAAACGAGCATCTGCAAGAGCAGGTGCCGCAACCTGTCCACCTAAAGCAGCATATAAATTTAATGCAACAGCACCTTCTTCAGAAGGAAGGTGAATGAAACGATCATCAGCATTAGCACCTGTTAGACTAAGCATACTTTCAAACACAATATGCCTACTCATCTCAATATTCTTCTGATCGATTTTCCTACCCACTGCATATTGCCTTGCGTATTCAACCGGGCTAAGCCATGTTCCAAGAAAATCAGCAGCAAGACTCACAATAGTTTTCGCCTTATCAAATTGATATGAAGGGATTGCCCTCTTACCAAATGATGAAGCATTTGCATTAAGTATTCCATTTACAGAGAGTGCATCATATTCAATATGACGTGATCCAGGATACTTTGCAATGAATGAACCGATAATATTTTTAGATGTAGTAGATGTAATTGTTTCAGTAAGCAACACGATAGGTTTACCACCTAAATTAGCAAGTGATTCAGCAATCATCTTATCAAATGCCTCAAACGTACTCACCTCTTTGCCATTAGCAAGAGGGAAACGTAAACGAGCTGTATCATATAGGCCAAGAACAGAAGCTTGAACTCTTGCTGATGTACCACCATTTGTGATAGACGATAAATCGTTACCTTCTATTTTAATAGGACGGCCATCACGAACTTTTGCTACAACAGGGATTGCATCACCATCTTGGATATACGTTGTTGCATAATAGTTAGCAACACCAGGTGTAATCGTATCAGGCTTATTTAGATATGGAATGCTTTTTTTAACCGGCATCTCACAACTGGCGGCAGCAGCAGCTGCGGCTGTACTAAAGCCTAGGAATTTTAAGAAATCCCTACGCGGTGCCTTTGCTTCAAGCATACTGTCTTGAGGTTCTGATGTTGGCAAATCTTCGCCAAATTCATCCTGTACTCCGTCTTGGTAGCTTTCGCTGTGCTGCAATTCACCGAAACTCTGCCAATATTTTTTTTGCTTCATATCCGTTGTAAAGTTGTAAATAGTATAAACTTCTTTTATCTAGAGCGCTCTAATTAATTTTTAATAGTGGCATTTCTGACACTCTGTTCCACCAATCTTTTCAACTGTAACACTATCCATTTTTTTGTTTTTCAGATCTTCATGAAACTTTTCATAAATACTATAAAACTTATTCTCTGTAAACTGCACCTTGGTTTCCCTGTGACAGTTTACACACCAGCCCATGCTAAGATCAGTAAACTGAAAAACTTCATCCATTTTCTGAATTTCACCATGACAAGTTTGACATTGTTGTTTACCAGCATTCACGTGTTGTGAGTGATTGAAATATACATGGTCTGGTAAATTGTGAATTCTAACCCACTCTATAGCCTTGCCTTTACTTGTATATTTTTTTGCTGCTGGATCCCATCCCGCATATTTATAAATTTTTTGAATCTCTGCTGTTCCATCGACTGATGATCCATCAGCACGATAAAGCTTTGGACCTTTAGCATATTCATTAATACCCATATGACAGTTCATACATATATTAACTGAAGGAATATTCGCATGCTTACTTTCTTGAGCACCACCATGACAATACAGGCAGTTAACTTGATTTATACCGGCATGTACTGTATGAGAGTAGAAAATTGGTTGCTCAGGTTGATAATTCTTAGACCTTCCTAAACCTTGTGCTCCTTGAAACGTATAAAATCCACCTACCAGAAACAATATGATAACAAGTATAGCGATGTAAGCCTTATTCCTGTAGAATGGAATTGGCTCAGCAGTTTTAAATCCTTCTGTTTCATCAGCAATCTTACGCAGGTTGCTATTTACTTGAAGTAAAATCAACGCGATAACCGCAAGAATCAATGTCAAAATACCATATAGGAAATTTGAATCTGATTCTGATTCTGTACCAGCGGCATCTTCTGAAGCAGTTGAAGTACCCGCTACGGCTGCCTTTGCTCCACCAGTATTGATGTAACCAAGAATAGCATCAATATCCTGATCCTTTAACTCTGGGAATGCAGTCATCTGCACCTTATTGTATTCTGCATACACAGCCACTGCTCTAGGGTAGCCCTTCTTGATGACAGATGCACTATTCCTGACCCACTCATAGATCATTTTTTTATCATCCCAACGATCTTCAACTCCCTTAAGAGCTGGACCTACCAACTGTTTATCGATCGCATGACATGAAGCACACTTTTGGTTAAAAAGTGCCTTACCATCTTGGCTTTGAACCAATTGTGAGACAGTTAATAAGGCCGTAAAAATGAGTGCTGAATAAAGTTGCTGAGCTATTTTTCTAGTCTGATTCATACCCGCATTGAATTATGTTGAAATGGAAGACACTCCCGAAATTCCGTGCAAATTTAAGACAGGATTTCAACATAATATCAACATCCTGAAAAAAAATTTAACATAGGCCAGCATTGAGTTTCAGAGGATTGTATTTTGTTGAACGCACAAAACATCATTAAAATCAATATACACAGCGATTTAAATAATTAAATGAAAGAAATTAACTGCGCATTCGTTTTTTTCTTCTCTTTGCACCATGTTAAACTCTTTACAAAAGAAGTGGAAAGTAAATGGAGCACAATTTGTGCTGATTCTTTGCACTTTTGCTGTGACAGGCACCTTAACGGCATTCATCTCAAGAAGCATTACTTCATGGCTTGGATTTGATGAATTTACCCCATTATTTTGGAAAGTTCTGGTGCGATTATCGGTATTAGTATTTGGTTATCAAGTAATTATACTCATTGTATCATTTATTTTTGGACAGTTCCGTTTTTTCTGGAATTACGAGAAAAAGATCCTAAAAAGAATGGGGTTTATCAATAAAACTAAAGAAGTCGTTAAACCCTATAGGTTAGCCATTTTTGCATCGGGAAAAGGAAGTAATGCTGAAAAAATAATACAATACTTTGATAAAGAACCACTTATACAAGTTAAACTGATTGTTTGCAATAAAGCAGGAGCTGGAGTACTTGATATTGCAAAAGCATGGAACATTGAGACATTGCTCATTGAAAAAAACGCATTCATTGAATCAAACCAATATGTGAAACACCTTGAAAATGAAGGAATTACACATATTATTTTAGCTGGATTTTTGTGGAAAATACCCCAAACCTTAATTAAAGCCTATCCAAATAAAATCCTTAACATCCACCCAGCATTATTACCCAATTTTGGAGGTAAGGGTATGTATGGAGAAAAAGTACATCAATCCGTCATAGCAGCAGGAGATAAAGAAAGTGGAATCACCATACATCTTGTTGATGAGCATTATGATCACGGAAAAACCATTTTCCAGGTAAAAACTGAAATTACGTCTGTTGATACGCCAGATACCTTAGCCGAAAAAATCCATATCCTTGAACATGAACACTACCCTAAAGTAATTGAAGAATGGCTCGGGGCTGAATAATTAATCCGGTCCGTACTTATATTATGATGTATTAGGCAGATTAACATTTCTTTTGGACATACTTGCACTATTTTAAGACTCAAATTTCCATCTATAACATCTAGCGCTGAATTTCCATTGAACAAAATTATCCTACTAACCCTTCTTGTCTTGGCAAGCACTTCGCTGAAGTCACAAGTATGGATTTCAGGTAGGGTTTTTGATACCACCCGTATGGTAGCCATACCATCGGTGAAAGTGAGTTCAAAAAGAGGAGTGATAACTTTCACAGACTCTATTGGTCGGTATAGTATGACAGTTGATAAATCAGATTCTATATTTTTCTCATACCGAGGTAAATCAACCATTAACTTCCCTGTAAACGATATTCGTTACCCCTCTGGTTTTGATATAGCACTTCAAGTAAGGGTGCAGGATAGGTATCAAACACTAAAGGAAGTAGTAGTAATGGGGAAATCCTATAAACAAGATTCACTTGAAAATAGAGAACGCTATTCAAAAGTATTCAATTTTGAAAGAGGACTTCGCATTTCAGAGACTGGAACAATGGGCGGAACTCCCGGTTTGGATTTAGGTAGTTTAATTAGCTCCTTCCAATTCAGAAAAAACAAAAGCATGCGTAGCTTGCAAAATAGATTGATTGAAGAGGAACAAGAAAAATTTATCAATCATCATTTTACCAAACAATTGGTTCAGCAAATAACCGGAATGCAAGGCAGAGACCTAGAAAAATTTATGGCAGTGTATAGACCTCCCTATGAATTTATTGCTTTCACTGAAGAGTACGAGTTTCACCAATATATTTTAAATGCATCGAAATATTTCAAACAAGGAATATTGCCGAAAGCAAAAGTGAAAGAATAGAAGAAAGTCACATTTTCTATTCCGCACTTTTCAACTCTTTAGGTATTATATATCCACTACTTACCTATTGTCTTTTTTATTTAACTTCAACCAACATAATTGAAATATGAAAAAATTAATTTTCCTACAACTACTTGCCTTCAATTTAGTAATTGTTAATGCACAATCACTAAATACCAAACTCGCTAAACTAACTGGTCAAACTGCTCGCACAACTACCAAATCAGGAAGTCTTCCTTTTGATCAATCATCTTTATCTACTGAAAGATTAAAAATAGCAGATGATGTAATTCAAAGTTGGGTTGATAAAGGATGGATGAATGGTGGTGTAGGGTTAATAATCAAAGACGGTAAGGTTGCCTATTACAAAGCATTTGGTTATAATAATATTGATCAAAGAACTCCAATGCAACCAGATCAGATTTTTCGAATTGCATCTCAAACAAAAGCCATAACAAGCACTGCAGTCATGATGCTTTATGAAGATGGAAAATTCTTGCTCGATGAACCCATTTCAAAATTTATCCCTGAATTTAAAAACCCGACACTCTTAGACAAGTTCAACGCAAAAGACTCAAGCTATACCACTATACCTGCATCACGTGAAATAACGATTCGCGACTTGCTAACACATACTTCAGGTATTGCCTATGCACAAATTGGTTCAGAAACTGCAAATGCCATTTATGCAAAAAATGGAGTAGTTGGAGGCATTGGTGTAAAAAATATAACGCTTGCAGAAAATATAAGGAGGCTTGGCCCATTGCCTCTCTTTCATAATCCAGGAGAAAAATTTACCTATGGACTTAATACTGACGTATTAGGGTATCTGGTTGAAGTAGTTTCTGGAATGAGTTTAGCAGATTTTTTTCAAAAAAGAATTTTCACTCCACTAGGCATGAAGGATACTTACTTTTATCTACCTACAGAAAAAAAGAGTCGTTTAGTTAGCCTATATTCTCAAGAAGATGGGAGACTTAAATTAATGGATGAAGTTATACGCATCAACGGAACATTCTATAGAGATTATCCAAACTTAGACCTTCAAATGCATAGCGGTGGTGGTGGACTTTCTTCTACTATTATGGACTATGCCATTTTTTTACAAATGATGTTGAATCAAGGGGAATACAACGGTGTTCGCCTATTAAGCAGAAATGCAGTGAGGATGATGACAATAAATCAAATCGGAGATATTGATAATGGAGATAATAAATTTGGACTAGGCTTCGGCATTACAACAGAAAGAGGAAGTGCAAGAATCCAATCACAAGAAGGGACCTTTGAGTGGGGGGGAATGTTTGCAACATCCTATTGGGTAGATCCAAAAGAGAAACTAGTTGGCCTTTTCTTCCGTAATATATACCCAACACAAAATGGTGATATCAGCGACAGATTTCGCGTCTTAGCATATCAAGCAATTAAGGATTAATTATGAAAATTTTATTTCTACCTTTTTTACTATCCGCATTACTGAATATTCAATTCGTTCAAGGACAGTTGTATAAATCAGTACATAAAGAAGCAATTTTTATTGATACCCATAATGATTTCATCAGCACAGGAATAGAAAACAATAAAAGTTTCGACCAAAATCTCAAAGGAGTTACACATTCTGATCTAAAGCGAATGATAAAAGGTGGAGTAGATATACAAGTTTTTTCAATTTTTTGTGATGGCAAATATGGGGAAGGCACAGCATTCAAATTCGCAAACAGAGAAATAGATTCTCTATATGCCGTAGTTAACCGAAATCCAAGTAATATGATGATTGTGAAATCACCTAATGATATTGAACAAGCAGTAAAATCAAAAAAGCTTGGAGCAATGATGGGTGTGGAAGGTGGACACATGATAGAAGATCGTATTGACTACCTAGATAGCCTATTCAAAAGAGGTGCCCGCTACATGACCCTTACTTGGAACAATAGCACAACATGGGCAAGTTCAGCAGCAGATGAAAGAGCAGGAAATAATATTGGACACCCATATGGTCTAAATTCATTTGGCGAACAAATTGTTGCCCATATGAATAGGATTGGTATGATTGTTGACATTTCACATGTTGGTGAAAAAACATTTTATGACGCACTGCGTATTACTACAAAGCCAGTGATTGCGTCACATAGCTGTACTTATTCACTCTGCCCAGTTCCTAGAAATATGACTGACGATCAGATAATAGCAGTAGGGAAAAATAACGGCGTAATACAACTAAATTTTTATTCAGGATTTGTTGATCCATCATTTCGCGAAAAAAACAACAACTTTATTGCTAAGCATCAAGTTGAGAAAGATTCAATACTGAAAACAAACCCAAGTGATTTTTATTCAAATCTGTTTATCCATAAAAAGTACAAAGATGAAATGGATAGCACTCGCCCAACCTTGAGTATGTTAATTGATCATTTAGATCATATCGTTAAACTTATTGGAGTAGACCATGTTGGTATTGGATCTGATTTTGACGGAATCAATTCATCACCAAAAGAACTTAATGATGTTACAGACATGCCTTTGATTACAAAGGAACTTTTAAAAAGAGGATATACTAAAAAAGATGTATTCAAAATTCTTGGTGGAAATTTTATACGAGTTTTCATCGCTAATATGCCTCATTAAGCATTTCCCTTTCATTACTGTATAGTATTCATTTTTTGTTAAGTATTCATATTAGAGTTAAGCAAGAAGAAATAAAAAGTAAGCAGCTTCAAAAATAATATTACATGAAATACTTCATTTTATTTTTATTAGTCCCGGCATTAATTCACGGACAATCAAAGTCAGATATCGTAAGATGGCAGGAGGCTGCAAAACATGTTAATATTATACGAGACAATTGGGGGATTCCACACATATACGGTAAAACCGATGCAGATTGTGTTTTCGGACTAATGTATGCACAATGTGAAGATGACTTTAAGCGAGTTGAAATGAATTACGTCACTATGTTAGGAAGAACTAGCGAAGTAACGGGAGAAAAAGATATTTATGAAGACCTTCTAGTAAGAATGGTTATTGATTCGGCAGATGCTGTAAAAGATTACGAAGCAAGTCCGGAGTGGATGAAAAAGTTATTGAATGCATTTGCGGATGGTATTAATTATTACCTATACAAAAACCCAAATGTAAAGCCAGCACTACTGAATAATTTTCAACCATGGTACGCGCTAACCTATACAGACGGAAGCATATCAGCCATTCAAACAGCTGATTTAACAGCTGACGATATCAAAAATTTCTATCAAGGAATTTCAACAAATCTTGCCAAGCTAAAAAAGAAAGATCCTGAACACCTTATTGGATCAAATGGATTCGCCATAGCACCTTCTAAAAGTATATCAGGCAAGGCAATGCTATATATTAATCCTCATGTAACATTCTATTTCAGACCTGAAGTTCATATGATAAGTGAGGAAGGATTAAATACCTATGGAGCCGTTACGTGGGGGCAATTTTTTGTTTATCAAGGATTCAATGAGCATTGTGGATGGATGCATACATCAAGCGAAGCTGACGTAGCAGACCTGTATGAAGAGACTATTGAAAAAAACAGTAGCGGAATTTTCTATTCGCATAACAAAATACAGAAACCAGTCACCATTCAACCTACCACAATTGCCTATAAAACCAAAAATGGTATAGTGAAGAAAGAGTTTAAAATATATAAAACACACCATGGGCCTATCATGGCAATGCAAGCTGGTAAATGGATTGCTATGCAGTCTAATAATCGATCGCTATCAGGTTTGATTCAATCCTGGAGCAGAACAAAAGCAAAAACATTTTCAGAGTTTAAAAACATCATGGACCTAAGATCAAATATTTCTAACAATACCGTGTATGCGGATGATCAAGGAAATATTGCCTATTGGCATGGAAATTTTATGCCAAAAAGGGATCTACAATTTGATTGGAAAAATCCAGTTGATGGAACGCTTGATGCGACAGATTGGAAAGGTTTACACACGGTTGAAGAAACAATACATTTATACAATCCATCCAATGGATGGCTGCAAAATTGTAATGCCACCCCATTTACCGTTGCTGGGAATGGAAGTATAAACAGAAAGAAATATCCAGCCTATATGGCACCAGACCCTGAAAATTTTAGGGGAATCAATGCTGTGCGGGTATTATCAAGTAAGGATAAATTTGATATCAATGGATTAGTAGAAGCGGGATATGATAACTATATGTCAGCATTTGATATTTTGTTGCCACCGCTATTTAGTGCAAATCAAACATTTATTGCCAAAGATATTAAGCCTGATATCGACAAAGCGATTCAACTATTACGCGATTGGGACAGACGAACAATAAGTAACTCTATAGCCACTACAATTGCCATACATTGGGCAGAAAAGGTAGTCGCTTATCTTACAAGAGGAAGAAAAGGGTCAATTGATCTTCCATTTGAATTACCCCGAATGCTAAAGGAAATGCCTGATCCCACAAAAATTTCATTTTTAAATGAAGTACTTAAAAAACTAAAATCTGATTTTGGCACGTGGGAGGTTCCATGGGGTGAGATTAATCGATTCCAACGAATCGATAATAAAATAGATGCCGCGTTTTCAGACAAAGAATCAAGTATCCCTTCTCCATATGCATCAGCTGAATGGGGAACACTGCCATCCTTTAACAGCAAATCATATCAAGGAACTAAAAAACGATATGGCTATGGTGGAAATAGTTTTATTTGTGCTGTTGAATTTGGAAAAAAAATCAAAGCAAAATCATTGCTTGCTGGTGGCGAAAGTGGAGATCCTACTTCAAAACATTTTAAAGATCAAGCGGAGATGTATACAAAGGGAAAATTCAAAGAAGTACTTTTCTACAAAGAAGATATTCTCAAGAATATGGAAGAGCAATATACTCCTGGAATGAGAAAAAAATAAGGAAATGAAAGAGAAGTTTTACGGATTAGATCACTTAAGAACCTTAGCCATTGTCTCTGTCGTTTTCTTCCATTATCCTAAATTAAGTAATTCAAAACCAGATTGGCTATTAAATGCTTCACAATTTGGGTGGACGGGTGTCGATCTTTTTTTTGTGCTAAGTGGATTTTTAATTTCTTCTCAATTATTTAGACAAATAAATGAAAATAATAGATTTTCATTTAAGCAATTCTTTCTAAAAAGAATCTTTAGGATTTTGCCTGCCTATTTTACAATAGTTGCAATATACTTTTCAATCCCGTTTTTTCGAGAAAAAGAATCATTGCCCCCCTTATGGAAGTTCTTAACATTCACACAAAACTTCGGACTAAATAAAACTAATTTTGGAACATTTTCCCATGCATGGTCTCTTTGTGTAGAAGAATATTTTTATCTACTCTTCCCTTTATTATTAATATTTCTCTTATCAGTAAAATTATTTCGGAAATCATATTTTCTATTGATTGCTCTTTTTCTATTTGGATTTGCAGTCAGATACTATTGTTATACTTATTTATATCTTCCTGAAATAAATTCTAAAGAGTACGAAATGATTTGGCATAAATATATTTATTATCCAACATACACTCGTCTAGATTGTTTGTTAGCTGGGGTTTCAATTGCAGGACTTCATGTATTCTTACCTAATCTATGGAATAAATTATCCAAGTATGGGAATTCATTTTTTATGCTAAGCCTAATGATACTAACTCTTTCTTTTTTTATATCTAAAGATCGCACATCATTTAATGCAACTATGTGGGGATTTCCACTAATTGCTCTTGGCTTTGGATTGATGGTAATTTCAGCTATAAGTCCAACAAGTTTTTTATTCAAATGGAAGTCCAAAACAACAACATTTATTGCAATGCTATCGTATGCGATTTACCTTAGTCATAAAGGATTGATCCATATGACAAATAATCTTTTGTTAGATTTTAATCTTGACGGAAATTTAATTTTAATAGTATCTCTTATATTATCCACAATAGGCGCAATACTGCTCCACAAAATAGTTGAAAACCCATTTTTGAACTTAAGAAATAGGTTCATTGATTAGATATTTAAATATAAAATATCAGCAATAAATAATCAAGATTATGGCATTGAGCAATTATGAACGAATGATAAAACTAGCTGATGAGGTTTTTGAAACAAAAGATGATCCAAACCAATTAGACGTGAATGAAGACGTTATTGAAGAGTTACTACAAATACACCCTGCAACTGTATCTGAATATGACAATGGAGAAGGGCCAATTGCTTGGGTTCTACTAATACCTACTACTATAGAACTAATGAACCAATTTATAGAGTGTGAAATTTCAGAAAAGCAATTATTTGAACTAACCAAAGAAGAAAAAATATTTAATACTATATACCTTTGCTCAGCCATGGTTTTAGAAGAATACAGGAAAAATGGAATTGCAAAAAATCTTGTGCTTGATGCAATCGAAATGATTCGTCAAGATCATTCAATAACTGCCCTATTTGTTTGGTCATTCAGTAAAGAAGGAGATCTTGGAGCCGAAACCATCTCAACCATTACATCTATTCCATTATATAAACGAAAAAATGATTATTCAAGTTAATATATCGAACAATAAATCATAATTTCCCCATATGAAAAAGACTATACTCCTTTTAGCATTATTCATGACGACTAACTTGGTCATCAATGCACAAGAAATTGGTATTCAATTATATTCAGTTCGAAACCAAACCAAGACAGACCTAGAAGGTACATTGAAAAAACTACGTGCTATGGGTATTCGTGAACTGGAAGGCATTGACTTTTATGGTAAAAGCGTTACTGATTATAAAAAACTCTTAGATAAGTTAGATTTCAAGTTTGTAGGATTTGGAGTAGATTATGGAGATCTTAGCAAAGACCTAACACAAGTTATTTACAATGCAAAAACACTTGGCGCTACCTATGTCATTTGCTATTGGATACCTCATGAAGGGAATGAATTCAGCATAAAAAATGTTGTAGATGCAGCCGTAGTATTCAATAAGGCTGGGAAAATCTTCAAAGAAAATGGATTAGAATTCTGTTACCATCCACATGGATTTGAATTCAGACCATCAAAAAACGGTACATTATTTGATGACTTAATAGCTAAAACAATCCCAGCATATGTCAATTATGAACTTGATGTGTATTGGGCCAAGCAAGGTGGAGTAGACCCAGTTGAGCTCATAAAAAAATATCCAAAACGATTTTCACTTTTACACCTAAAAGATCGATTGATTGGTACTGTTTCGAATGATACCGGAAGTGCAGATGAGGAAACGAATGTGGTGTTAGGTAAAGGTGATGTTAACATCAAAGACATAATGAGTGCAGCAAAATCCTCAGCTGTAAAACATTATTTTATTGAAGATGAATCCTCAAGAGTAATGAGTCAACTTCCCCTGAGCCTAACTTTTTTAAAGTCGTTAAAAAACTAACTATAGACTCATTGCATCAAGCCCTATACCAAACAATCTTAATGCAAGGGCATTCAGATCTTCTTTGTCTCCTTTAAGATGTATGGTACGATGAATATGTTGAATCTGTTCTCCAGGTGCTAAGGCGGCAGCTGGTGAAGAACTTTCAACTTCATAGAATTTCCCCATTTGTTTGCCTTCAATAGGCCCATCATTATAGGCATTGACAGCATCGCCTTTAAATGGCTCCTTTTGAATTTGCCACAATGAGTTTACATAGTCACTAACGTTCTCATGTACGCTAAATTCAGCAATAGTTAAGACATTTTGCTTAGCATCAAAACTACCAGCTATAGGTAAAGCTCTAGAAGGAGATATACCAATTTTGCTTCTATGATTCCCATCGGCTTTCAACAAAATGATCCCATTATCAACTTTTAGTCTATCGCCTGGAACCTTACCGAAATAATCATCGGTTACTACTTTGCCCAATTTTGATGAATCGCCCTGACGATAAGGCAAAACAATAGTTGTTCCATCACCAGCATTAAGCATACTCAAAATCCAAATAGACAGTAGGCCATTTTGCTTAGACCATTTTTCATTTCCTGTGTTCTTAATCACATTATCAGATTCAAATCCAACTACTTTTATACTAGAAGGAATAACTCCAATTGATTTTTGAATACTTTCACTATTCATCAAATGAATGTTACGATTAACCATCAAATCAAACTTCGTACCGGAATAATTTTCAAGGTGAATTGCCTTTTCAAATTTTGCTTCTGTTTTGCTAGAAGATACTAGTTCAAAAGATTCTGTATCAATTTCCTTTGGAACATACCAATTGTCGAATTTAAATTCAGCACCTTTTTTAAAATATATGGAGAATTGACCACCTTCAGGACCTAGCCAAATGCGTTCCTCGCCACCAAATGCACTGAAGTGTTCAGAGAATTTTTCAGAAGCAATTAGTTCATGATTAAGCCAACCAAAACTTGTCCCATCACTTCCTTCTGCGGTACTAGTCATAACACGCCCTTGATAAGCGGGAATGATAATTATTTGAGCACCTGTAGAGTCATCCCCTAAAACAACCAGATCTTTATGGTACTTTTTTAAAAAATCAAGGTCATAGCCAAACGTACCTTTTTTGAAATCCATAGTTAACGATTGATCAGATGTATTTTTGTTCAACCCATTACATGAAATAAGTAAAAGAAAAACGATTGAAATAAAAATTCGACTCATGATAAAAAATTTGATAACAAGTAAAGAAATATTAAATTAAATCTTCAACGCGCTTAGGTGAACCCACTAATAATTCTTCTTCGGTAGCATCGCGTATTCCAGAAATCTTTATGGTATAAAAAAGAGTCTTCCCTGCAAAAGGGTGGTTTGCATCCACAATAATACATTCATCTGTTTTCTCTACAACTATAGCTTCTGTTCCATCAAATAACTGTATGTACTGCCCTTCTTCTATGGAATCGATATCTTCAAATTCTTCAATACCTACTTCAATGATTAAACTTTTTTCCTTGGGGCCATAGGCATCGTCTTCGTAAACCACCACTTCAATTACCTGACTTTCCTGCAACCCTTCAAGTGCCCGCTCTAAGCCAGGTATAATATTTTCTGCCCCATGCAGGTATTCTTCTACCACATGTGCCTCATCTCCTTGAAGCGTATTCCCCAATTCATCTTTCAACGTATAATGAATGGTAACCACTTTATTGCTTTCAACTTTCATTAAATACAACAGATTAAAAAATAAGAGAATATAAATCTAATATCAAACTATAAATTACAACATCTCGAATAACTATTCAAGTTTAATATTATTTACAATAAACGTGATGATTTATACACTCAAAATCAATACTTCAATAAATCGAATATATTTTTTTCAAGCCGATTCTTAGCAAGGTATTGTGACTCAAGTTCTGGTGCAAATGGAATTGGAGTGTCTAGACTAGCACATCGCATGACCGGTGCATCGAGGGATTGAAAACAATGTTCTGAAATCCAAGCTGCAATTTCTGCACCAATTCCTCCGGTAAGATTATCTTCATGGAAGATAAGAACACGATTATTCTTTTCCACCGTAAAACGAATAGCCTCGAAATCAAGAGGCATCAAGGTCCTCAGGTCTACTATCTCAATTGATATGTCGGGATGCTGATCAGCAAAATCGCTTGCCCAATGAACTCCTGCGCCATAGGTAATGATACTTAAGTCTTCCCCAGACTTAACAGTCTTGGCTTTACCAATAATAGTTTCAAAAGGTTCTGGGTTTACCATACCAGATATACTTCGATAAAGTGCCTTATGCTCAAAAAAGAGTACTGGGTTTGGATCATTTATTGCTGCCATTAATAACCCTTTTGCATCTTCTGGATTTGAAGGATAGACAATTTTAAGACCGGGTACATGAAAAAACCAGGCTTCATTACTTTGAGAATGAAAGGGACCTGCGCCTACACCTGCACCTGTGGGCATCCGTATAACAACATCCGATTCTTGTCCCCAACGGTAGTGGATCTTAGCTAAATTATTGACAATTTGGTTAAACCCAACCGAAACAAAATCAGCAAACTGCATTTCAACAACTGATTTAAATCCTTCCAAACTCAATCCCAGCGCTGCACCAACAATTACACTTTCGCAAATGGGTGTATTCCTTACCCTATGCTTTCCATATTTAGTAGATAACCCTGCAGTAACTTTAAAGGCTCCTCCATATTCAGCAATATCTTGACCCATGATTATTAGATTATCATGTATAGCTAGAGATTGATCTAATGCTTCTGAAATGGCATCAATAAATCGAATGGAATCAGTTCTATTTGGTATGAACAAATTAAGGGGTGATGCTTCATTTAGAGTAGATGATTTTGGTATAGCGAACAAATCCTGTAACTCTTCCTCCAAATTCACTTTATTCCCTTCAAAGGATAATCCTGCTTTTAGTTCTAATTCGATTTTTACTCTAATTTCTTCATTTATTTTTCGAATTTCATCTACAGAGGCAATTTCACTATGCAAAAGCCATTCCTCATAACAAGCCACCGGGTCTTTCTTCCCCCACTCCTCAAACAATTCTTTTGGAACATATTTCGTTCCACTAGCCTCTTCATGACCGCGCATTCTGAAGGTCATGCACTCAATGAGATATGGTTTTTGATTTTCAACACAATACTCACGCACTCCTTTGATGGTATCATATACTTCTAATATATTATTACCATCAATCTGTATTCCCTCCATACCATATCCTTTGGCTCTATCAACTAACGCATCACATCGATATTGCTCATCTACTGGAGTACTTAGTCCATAGCCATTATTTTCAATTATAAAAATCACAGGAAGATCCCATACTGCAGCTAAATTTAAGGCTTCATGGAAATCACCTTCAGAAGTACCCCCATCACCGGTAAAGGCTAAGGCAACTTTTCCTTCCTGCTTCAACTTATAGGCTAACGCTGCACCATCTGCCAATGCAAGTTGGGGGCCGAGGTGAGATATCATACCCGTGATAAAATGTTCTTTAGAACCAAAATGAAAGCTTCGTTCACGTCCTTTACTAAAGCCCTCTTTGCTACCTTGCCATTGTAAAAAAAGCTTTTCTAATGACATACCCCTTACAGTAAATACTCCTAAATTTCTATGTAGCGGAAATATCCATTCGTCGGATTTTAACGCCAATGTAGCGCCAACTGAAATCGCTTCTTGACCTATTCCACTAAACCATTTACCCACCTTGCCTTGTCGTAATAATACAAGCATTTTTTCCTCGATCATTCTTGGGTAAAGAAGTTCTCGATAGAAAGAAACAAGCTGCTCGTCTGATAAATTCTTGCGGTCAAAATGCATGATGCCTTAAAGGTAAGTCATGTTGATCTGCAAAAAAAAATCAGTAAAAAAATAAAATTTACTCCATGAGAATGGCAAAATAACGTGATGAAGCTACTTACTTTGAAAAAGCGAGAAGCGCATTTGTAGGTTTCCCTGTAATATCAAAAGCGCCTAATTCATACCCTTTCCAACCATTATATGCCTGAGGCTCCCAATACAAAACACCTAATCCCCTACCAGATGTGACTTGCTTTGTCTTATCAATAATATCCGTTAAAAAAGAATTGCACTCGGAAACATTATTCGAAGGCATACCAACCTCAACGATGAAAACTTCCTTATTATAAAGACTCACCATATCATTCATATTCTGAAAGCATTGCTGATTGTATGAAGCCCAATTTGAAGCAGTAGGATACAGCGACATTCCAATAACATCAAATTTTGCACCATTTGTTTTCAATCCTGCAAACATCCATTGAAATAAATTTTTATCCCATCCATTTGAAATATGGACAATTACTTTAGATGTAGGAAATACTTCTTTCACTGCATCATAACCAGCATTTATGAGTTGGGAAAAATTATTCATTGAAGTGGAAGCCCGCCCATCAGGCCATAACATGCCATCATTTGTTTCATTTCCTACTTGAACCCATTCTGGTGTTATACCATTTTGCTTTAATGTCGCTAACGTAGTCTTTGTATGATCTGCTAAGGCTAATTTTAATTCGTCGAAATTCAAAGACTCCCAAGCTACTGGTTTACTTTGTTTTCCTGGGTCGGCCCATGAGTCACTATAATGAAAATCAATTAAAATGCGCATCCCCAATTGCTTTGCTCGGAGTGCCTTAACAACAAGGTCAGATACATCATTCCACAATGGAGATGGATTTACCCAAACCCTTAGCCGTATGGTATTCATGCCAAGTGATTTCAAAAGTGCCATACACTCCATTTCTTTACCCGATGTAGAATAAAACTTTACTCCAGCTGATTCCATCTCAGTAACCCAACTCACATCTGCTCCTTTGGAAAAATTACGTGTGGAATTAATGATATTACTGATTGGTGTTGTCTTCTTCTGGCAAGAAAGGAATAGCAATACTAAAATGAAAGAAAGCGAAAATCTTTTCATGATTTTTACCAATAGTTTATAATCAGTGAAAGTATATATTCCCTATTAAATTATACAACCACCAACTGATAAAATTCATCAGGATTTAAATATTTCTTAGCGAGCGATTTTAACTCTTCTGATGAAATATTTTTAATTGTATTAACAGAGGTATAAAAGAATTGATCATCAAGTCCATTTAAAATCAAATTTTTCCACCTACCAATAATCTGAAAAGGGCCGTCTAAATCACCAAGCAGTGTACCAATAAGATAATTCTTAACTAACAACAATTCTTCCGAATCTATATCACCCTCTCTCAATTGCTGCATTTCGTTATACACTTCATTGATTGTAGCTTCACAAACAGTCCTTCCTGCTTCTGTGCTAATCATCCATGCTCCAGCATGGATATGATTTACTAAAAAACTATAAATGCCATAAGTATATCCCTTGTCCTCGCGAATGTTATTCATAAGTCGAGATCCAAAAAATCCGCCAAACAATGCATTCAGAACTTGAACTTTAGGGAAATCTGGATCATGTCTTGTAGGAAATGGACGAGCAATTCGAATAGCCCCTTGTACTCCTTGATCATCATTTATAATATTCCATTTTTTTTGTTGATCAGGATTGATTGAATGAGTAGGCTCGTCTAATTCATTTTGATTCAATGGGATTGATCCAAAATAAGTATTCAACAATTGCTGATAGTTAGCTGGCAATATCCCTGCAGAAAATATTGTACAATGTCCATTACGATAATACTGATTATAATATTTCTTCACATCAGAAGTTGATATGGCATCATAATCAGTTGCTGCAGAATAAACTCCATAAGGATGGGCTGAGCCGAATAAGAGCTCATCAATTTTTCTTCCTGCAATGAAATCGCATTTTCTCAAGTTAACAGCAAGCTTTTGCTGCATATTTTGTCGGTATATACTAAGCTCATCTTCAGGAAATGATGCATCTAAAAATATTTCTTGTACAACAGGTAAAATATGTTCAAGCTGCCTAGTAAGACAATGAAGACTAACTGTAGCTGTTTCATTATAACAGGAGCGATTTAAATAAGCACCATAGAAATCAACAAATTCATTTATCTCATAGGCCGATTTAGTTGATGTGCCATTTTTAATTAAAAAATTGGTAGCAGATGCAACATTTTTTAATTTTTCATACCAATTGCCAGCCTTAAATACCCATTCAATTTGAACAACTTCCTCTGTCCCAGCTTGTATTGTATAAACAGAAACGCCATTATCTAGCTTAAACACATCTGGCTTCTTCAACTCTATTCCGTACTCCACAGCATCTTTAATTTGTGGAGCCTTTTTTCTATCGAGCATGTTAATGTTTGTAATAGTAAAAAAATTAATTTTCAGCAAGATACCAAAGGGTATTGCTATTCGACGGTTTGAGGACACTAGACGCAACTCTATGCAAATCAGCTACAGTTACTGCTTGATAAAGTTTAAACTCTTCATTCATCTTTTCACCGTCACCAAGTAATTCATAAAAAGCAAGACTTCCAGCTCTGTTCATAACACTCATATCTTCGAATGCCATTACACTTTCCGTTTTATTTTGAACTTTCTGAAGTTCACGTTCTTCAATTTTTTCATTTCTAATTTTATCCAACTCCTTTTCAATAGCCTCTTCCGCTAAACTAATATCTACACCTTGTACTAATTGGCCTTCAATGGTAAGTAGCCCATTATCTAAACTACCAAAATGATAACAGCTAATATGAACAAAAAGCTGATCCTCTTTTACTAATTTTTGATATAATCGAGAAGATGCACCACCCCCAATTATATCAATCAGTAAATCAGTTGCATAATAATCTTCATCATTCCTGGAACACATATGCCATGTCTTGTAGATTGCATCCATAGGAACCTTGCGACGAACTGTCATCCTTCGCTCTTCTTCTTGAATTTTTTCTTGAGGAAGAAGTCTAGTATATCGATTCCCTGACGGGATATCACCAAACCATTTCTCAGAAAGGTGCTTAACTTGCTCAGTAGATACATCACCTGCAACAACTAAAATGGCATTTGAAGGAGTATAATGCTTGAAAAAAAAGTTTTTTACATCATCTAATTGTGCATCTTCAACATGCGATAATTCTTTCCCTATTGTCATCCATCTATAAGGGTGTTCCTTATATGCTAACTCTCTCATAATATGCCATACATCCCCATAAGGCTTATTGATATAATGTTCTTTAAATTCCTCACAGACTACCTTACGTTGCACGTCTAAGCTTTTCTTACTGAAGGCAAGACTTAGCATCCTATCGCTCTCAAGCCAAAATGCAGTTTCTACATTTTCAGCGGGTAATTGACAATAATAATTAGTTAAGTCATTGGTAGTATATGCATTATTCTCCCCACCTGCATTCTGTAGTGGATCATCATAATCTGGAATATTGATTGATCCTCCAAACATGAGGTGTTCAAACAAATGGGCAAACCCAGTTTGGTTAGGATTTTCATCCCTAGCCCCAACATCATACAAAACATTTACAACTGCCATAGGAGTACTTTTGTCTGGATGAACCAGCACTTTTAGTCCATTTGGCAAAATAAACCTATCGAATTTTATCATGCTACAAATATCTTTAAATAAAAGGAATACTGAACACCTGAAATAAAGGTTAGTTATTATATCTATAAAATTCTAACTGTTTTCATCGTAATGACCTCAGGTGATCCATTTCTAATAATAAGAAATTTTATTTTGCTTACAGTAGACTGAATAATACTTTTATATGTTTGAATATTATTACTAAAATCATTACCTACAGAAATAATAATATCACCTTTTTTTAGTCCCGCTTTTTCTGCGGGAGAATCAGGAGCCACATCATCTACTTCTATATGCTGATCAATAAAATAAATAGATAACCCAGAATAGGCATAATCAAAAAAATCTTTAAAATGAGTATTTGGAATAATGTGAATTTCATGTCTATTATAATTCAACGTCACGTTAAATCTACGCAATAGATCATTTCCAATAAGACCCCCTAAAAATGGATAAGCTGTAACATTGCTATTATCTTGGAAAAGTAATGTTGGTACATTTCGAAATTTATAAGGACCAAACTGAATACTTTTAACAGTAGTCAGTCGCATAACCAATTTACCTCCTAGGCCTTCTGCTTGAGTCAGCATAGGCTTTTTCTTTCTCTTTCGTAAAACTGAACTATCCGTTACATACTCTTCTGAAAGCAGAAAATTTAATCCCGCTCCGGTATCAAAATAAAATCGTTGTGAAAAATTTTTACTTTCGCGGAACTGTACAGTTTGTATTGGCAGTGTGGTAAAAGCAGGATATAATATGTGACCCCCATTAGGATAATTGAAGTCCCCATTACTATAAACAGTTATTAATCTATTATCATAGTTAATGTTAACAATATAACGGCTTAAAAAACTATACCCAATAATACCATCTATATGAATTCCATAAGAATAGCTTAATAATTCATAATCATTAACATGAAAGTTTAAGGAGCTTACATCCAAACCAGGAAGGTGTAAAGTAGCCCCGTATAAAAATGAAACTTTGCGAATTCCACCAATTCCTTTTATCGTTTTGTCAGAAGGTACTGTGTTTATGTTTAACTCTTTCACCGTTGTCGAGTCTAATGAAATACCTCCGCTACCTGTATCCAAGATAAAATTCATACTATCAGAATATTGATCAACTGAAGCTTTAATTAATATGACACCCCCAGATAATAATTTAAATGGAAAAGATGTAATACGTTTAGCAGGGCCCTCTAGAAATTGTTCCTGTCCATGGCTACTTTTAGACAAAAGGAAACAAATGGAAAGTACTCCAACCAATTTTATCAACTGAGTCAATATAGTGAATTTCATTCTCATCATATTATGGAGAAGAAATGCTAGATGTATTAAAATAATTCCAAAACATAAAGCTTCTCTCAAGTTAGCTTTATTTTAAACGATTGTTGACCTACCTTTGTTCTATTCTTATTGAAAATTATGAGTGAAATAAATAATCTATACGAAAAAGCACTGAATTTGGAATTTCTCACTGCGGAAGAAGGTCTGTTTCTCTTCAAGCAGTCTCCACTTGCAGAACTTATGCATATTGCTGATCAACTCAGACAGAAACAAGTACCCCATGGAAAAGTAAGCTGGCAAATTGACCGCAACGTTAACACAACCAACGTTTGCATAGCAAATTGTAAGTTTTGCAATTTTTACAGAATACCAGGACATGCGGAGGCTTACATTACAGACATGGATACCTACAGGCAAAAGATCCGTGAAACACTACAATGGGGAGGTGATCAGTTGCTTTTACAAGGAGGGCACCACCCAGAACTCGGACTTGACTTTTACACAAAAATATTCAGGGAAATAAAAAATGAGTTCCCAGACATTAGACTTCATACGCTTGGACCACCAGAAGTTGCACATATCACCAAACTTGAAAAATCTACCCATACCGAAGTGCTTATGGCATTGAAAGAAGCAGGAATGAATTCCCTTCCAGGTGCTGGAGCTGAAATATTAGTTGATCGAGTGCGTAAATTAGTAAGTAATGGAAAGTGTGGAGCGCAGGAATGGCTTGATGTAATGGCCGCAGCACATCAACTAAACATCACAACATCAGCAACAATGATGTTTGGTCATGTAGAAACACTTGAAGAACGATTTGAACATTTGATAAAGCTTCGCGAAGTACAATCAAGAAAACCAGAAAATGCAAAAGGATTTTTGGCTTTTATTCCATGGACATTTCAGGATGTAGATACATTGCTTACAAAAATTAGAGGAGTACAGAACTTAACGACTGGCGAAGAGTATATTAGAATGATTGCAATCAGTCGTATCATGCTACCTAATATTAAAAACATACAAGCTTCCTGGCTTACTGTTGGGAAAAAAATTGCCCAGATATGCCTACATGCGGGTGCTAATGATTTTGGAAGCATCATGCTTGAAGAAAACGTTGTAAGTGCAGCAGGTGCGCCACATCGATTTACCTACAAATCAATCCAAGAAGCAATAACTGAAGCTGGCTTTGAACCACAACTCCGTAATCAAGAATATGAATGGAGGGATATTCCTGCTGCGATTCAGGAACAAGTAATCAACTACTAATTGACCATAGCGTGTTCTTTCGAGAACATTCAACTAGCATAATTAGTATTACTTTCGAGTATGATCATACCAAGAATATATAGTATACATGATCGTGCGATAACTATCGAATTTTCTCAAACAATTGATGAACACATCAACATGCAAGTCATTGCATGGCAACAAGAAATTGAATCCAATCCTTTTCCAGGATTTATCGAATGCGTTCCCGCTTACAGTAGCTTAACAATTTATTTTGACGCAGATTGCAATATAGAGGAATTTAAAAATCAATTGCAGCATAAAATAAACATAGTCGAAAATACAACACCCCTCAATATTACTGAAAAAAAACAAGGTGTTCAACCCATTGAAATTCCAGTATGCTATGAGATCGAATTTGGCTTTGATCTACCCTGGCTTACTAGTCATTTAAACATGAGTATTGAAGAAATTATACAACTGCACATCAAAAATATATATAGAGTGTATATGATTGGTTTTATTCCTGGATTTCCATACATGGGAATCTTGCCTCCTAAATTAGTGGCCCCAAGAAAACAACATCCATCTTTAAAAATTCCGGCAGGAAGTATTGGCATAGCAGGGAAACAAACTGGCATTTACCCAACAGACATTCCTGGTGGATGGCAAATTATTGGTAGAACTCCATTGACAATATTTAATAAATTAAATGAACCAACATGTCTACTAAAAGCAGGAGATAATGTGAGGTTTATTCCTATTTCAAAAAAAGAATTTGATCAATTTCAATGAGCATAACTATTTTAAAACCGGGTATCTCAGCGAGTATTCAAGACTTTGGCAGATGGCATTACCAAAAATATGGGGTACCTGTTGGAGGTGTTATGGATAAAATGTCATCGAGTATTGCAAACATTATTTGTGGAAATGAAGTCAATGAAGCACTGCTAGAATTAACTCTCCACGGAACTGAAATAGTATTTAATGAAGATGCCTATTGTTGTATTTCTGGAGATGGGTGCAATGCATACATCAATGAAACTAAAATTGAATTTAATAGACTAATAAAAATTAAAGCATTTAGTATTTTAAAAACAAAACCCACACGCTATGGATGCAGAGCCTACCTAGCTATTGCTGGTGGATTTCAAGTGAATAAAATCATGGGGTCGGCATCTACATATGTCGCTTCAGGTATTGGTGGAATTAACGGGAAAAACCTCGCCACAGGAGATATCATCCAGTTCACTCATAAAATAAAAAAAGTAATATTAGATACTTCAATACAACTAGGTGAAAATGGATTTGCATATACCAATTGGCATATTAATTTCAAACATCAACATAATAACTCAAATCACACTTCGATAAACTGTGTGAAAGGACCTGAGTGGAATTTATTTAATCAACCTTCACAACATACTTTATTCAATACCACCTTTACTGTTTCAAATGATTCAAACAGAATGGGATATCGCTTAGAAGGTAATGAGCTTTCACTTATCCAAAAACAAGAAATGCTTTCTTCAGCAGTTGCAGTAGGAATTATCCAAGTCACTCCAAAAGGGCAACCCATTATCCTAATGGCGGATGCACAAACTATTGGTGGATACCCTCGAATAGCTAGAGTGTGTAGTACAGATATATCAAAACTTGCACAGTCTAGACCGGGTGATGTAATCTCATTTAATCAAATTACAGAGGATGAGTCCTATACTAAATTGCGTGAACAAGATAAAAAAATTGATCAACTTAAGATTAGCATAGAAATGACTAATCGATAATTACTATTTATGACAAAAAAATCCCTGACACCATTATGGGTCAGGGACAGAGCATAGTTAGTTTTTAATATTATACGCGAGTCAACTTAATCGGTGTAGTCCGATTTGCATTCCATTGACATACATAGATACTTTGATCTTCATCTATACACACATCATGCCCATGTTTAAATACGTTAGACTCGTGTTGAAATGTTTGCTGTAGTATACCATTCTTATAAACAGGTGCAGTTCCACCTGGACTTGCCAATACTTTATAATTAGTATCAAGAATAGTTAGAAATCCTGAGCCATCGTCAATTTGATTCCCTTGAGCATCTTTTGACCAACATACACCTGCATAAAGTACTTGGCCATGAATTACTGGCCTACATACAAACATTCCAGGTGTGTCAATACGCTTAATAAACTTGCCATCAAGTGTAAATACCTTGAAGCAGCATTCACCTCTTGATGTACAAACTAATACTGGATTACTTTTATCTCGATCATCAACAACAACACCATGAGCACATTCAAGATTATGATCTGGATTAGTATTATTATGACCCCCAAATTTTCTAATAAAGCGTCCTTTACTATCAAAGTGAATAATATAATCGGAACCATATCCATCAGCTACATAAATATCTCCATTAGGAGCTACCGCGGTTTCCGTTGGATGATAAGCCTCATCATCTTTATATATGCCTATTGCATGAGGTTGAGGTAAAGAAAAAATAATTCTTCCTTTAATATTTGTTTTTACCACATTACCAGGCTGCGATTTTGACTCACCGGCAAGGTTTGTAAAAAACCCATTATCAACAAGTAATAGAAAATCTTCACCATTTTCTTTGCTAATGGTAAGTCCATGTCCTGCAGGATAAGAAGCACCCCATGAATCCAATAACTGTCCAGATTTATCAAAGACCAAAATATTATTATGCGTGTCATCGCCAATCATAATCAAGCGACCCTGACTATCCTGAACCATTTCATGACAATTGTTTACAGGATGAGTGCTAGAACTAATTTTTGCCCAGCCATGGTCAACCTTATATGTAAAACCATTGTGGCCAAGGATTAATTCTTCAGGCTTTCTGTCTTTATTCAAAATTGAAAAGGCAAAAGATTTGCTGGCAAGCAAACTAGCTGATACAACAGCTGTTGATTGGATAAATGTTCTTCTTGATTTCATATTATAAATATAACAAATTTTCTGATTTTTATCCACGTAGGCAATTAATTTTTACCCTTTATAATGCATTTAGTGAACAGTGAGCTATGATCTTTCTTATCTTGTATGTGATGAAAAAAACAATCGACCTCAATTGCGATATGGGTGAAGGCTACGCAACAGACGCTTTGATTATGCCCTTCATCAGTTCGGTTAATATTGCATGCGGATCTCATGCCGGGGATGAAGAAACAATAAAAAAGACGATAAAATTGGCCCTACAATTTGATGTGGCCATAGGAGCACATCCTTCTTACCCAGATCGAGAAAATTTTGGGAGAAAACAAATAGAAATGGAGGAAGAAGCCCTAACAAGTTCGATAATTGAACAGATTATAGCAGTTAAGTCAATTGCTGAAAGTATGGGAACTACCTTAAAGCATATTAAGCCACATGGTGCATTATATAACCAATCGGGGGTAAGTGAAAAAATTGCAACCTTAATTGCAAAAGCCGTAAAACGAGTTGATAAAAATTTATGTATATATGGATTGCCAAATAGTGAATCAGAAAAGGCAACAAAACGCGAAGGACTTTTATTTTATCGGGAAGGCTTTGCTGACAGAACATATCAACCAAATGGTAGTCTAACTCCTCGAACTGAAAAAAATGCAATGATAGAAAACAGTGATCTTGGATTGTATCAGGTAGTGAATATGATTAACCATAATAAAGTAAACCCGATTTATGGAGATCCTATTCCAATTCATATAAATACAGTTTGTATCCATGGAGATGCTGATAAAGCCTTAGAATTTGCAAAGCAAATACATCTTGGATTGATTAAAAATGAAATTTTAATAAGCAGTATAAAATGAAAAGTAAAAAATTAACGTTTAATTATTTTATACACTCCCCAATCATTGCTGCAGCTTTTTTAATGGCAACTTCAGCAATCGGACCTGGATTCCTAACACAAACTGCTGTTTTTACCAATACTTTATTAGCTAGTTTTGGATTTATCATTCTCATATCCATCTTACTTGATATTGGTGCACAGTTGAATATATGGAAGATACTTGGAGCTAGTGGAATGAGAGCACAAGTTCTTGCTAATAAAATTATTCCTGGTTCAGGCTATTTATTAACCTTGCTAATAGTTATTGGTGGAATTGCATTCAATACTGGAAATTTAGCAGGCGCTGGACTAGGCTTAAATGTTATTACGGGATGGAGTACTGAAACAGGTGCAATAATCAGCGCAGTCATTGCAATTATTATTTTCACAAATAAAGAGTCACTAAAGTGGATGGATGTTTTTGCAAAAGCGTTAGGAATGATTATGATTGTGCTAACACTCTATGTCGTGTTCATATCAAAACCTCCTCTTGGAGAAGCTTTACAAAAAAGTATCCTACCAGATAAAATTGATTTTTTAGCAATCATCACCTTAGTAGGTGGAACAGTTGGTGGATATATAAGCTTTGCGGGGGCTCATAGATTAATAGACGCCGGACTAACCGGAGCGAAACATTCAAAAGAAGTTGGACAATCTGCGATATCAGCTATTCTTATTGCCTCTACCATGCGCATACTGTTATTCCTAGCTGCGCTAGGTGTTGTATCTAAAGGGCTTTCGCTAGATAGTACAAATCCTGCTGCATCGGTATTTCAGTTAGCTGCTGGAAACATTGGATATATAATATTTGGAATAATTATGTGGAGTGCCGCCATTACTTCTGTTGTAGGAGCAGCCTACACGTCCATTTCATTTCTAAAATCTTTTCACCATCTGATTGAAAAATATGAAAAGGGATTATTGGTTGGATTTGTTTTAATCTCTCTTTCGATTTTTATTTACGTAGGAAAACCGGTAAAGACATTAGTGTTTGTTGGAGCCTTAAATGGATTTATACTGCCAATCGCATTAGGTATAGTACTACTTTCTGTACGAAATAAAAAAATAATAGGGGAGTATAAACATCCCCTATGGTTAACTATTTTTGGCCTGTTGGTTATGGCTGCAACAATTTTTGTTGGCCTTAAAGCAGTATTAAGTCTTTAAGAAATTTAATTATTTTTTGTTAATTAATTTTTCAACCAATGCCTTAAGATCATTAATTTGTTTTTGCTGATCTGCTATTTGCTTTTGTTGCTCTTGCATGGCTTTAGTAAGAACAGGAATAATAGAAATATAATTTACGCTCAGTAATTTATTTTCATCGGTGCCTACTTTCACGACTATTGGTATAATTTTTTGAAGTTCCTGAGCAATAAACCCATTTTCTTTGATTGAATAATCAGTGGAGCTTATTGAAATTTTCTTTTTATAGCTCACTGGATTTAATTTCATGATAGCTTCTATACCAATAGACAATGGTTTGATATCAGTTTTCAACCGCTTGTCAGAAGGAGTAGTCGAAATACCATTAACTGTAGCTGCAGTAATATCTCCACTAAATATTGCATTAACTCCATTTAATGTACCTGTAAATGTAGGGGATGCTAATGGCGCTTTTGAAACCAAGGCCCCATCTACATAAGCCGTAGTCGCTACTGCTGTTGTATTATTGCCAGCAGATTGTGTTGTCGCTATTGTACCTGTGGGTAAAGTTGGGGTACCTGTAAATGTCGGTGAGGCCAAAGGGGCTTTTAAATTCAATGCATCTTGAGCTGATGTAGACAATGTTGATATTGCTCCATCAACATAAGATGTCGTAGCGACTGCAGTTGAATTATTTCCAGCAGATTGAGTTGTCGCTATTGTACCTGTTGGTAGGGTTGGTGTACCTGTAAAAGT
>CAJBBV010000097.1 GCA_903951405.1 uncultured bacterium | reverse complement strand
TGTTGGGAGGCTAAGTACGTTTATAACTATATCAGGCCTGAGACATTCATCAACCAGCATATCGATAAAGACTGGGTGCCACTGATTCAAACTCCGCCATTTCCTGAATACCCTAGCGGGCACAGTGTTATATCTTCAAGTGCTGCAACAGTACTCACACAAATGGTGGGTGATAAATACGCTTTCACCGATTCTGCGGAAGTGCCTTTCGGCAGGCCAATGCGGAAGTTTAATTCATTTTACGAAGCCTCAGACCAGGCATCCATCAGCCGGATGTATGGTGGTATTCATTTTATAACCGCTCTTACAAAAGGGAGAGAGCAGGGTAGAAAGGTGGGATCATATGTAGTAGCTAGGTTGCAGTAGGGTTGCAATTATATCTCTAGAAATGAGTGAACCTAATAAATTCGTTTTTCATAGGCTCTGCCAATGTGATTAAAGACCTCACGAAATTGTTAGCACTGCAGCAAATTATTGTACACAAAAAATAATCTTTTGCTTGTAGAAAAAAGTATTCTACAAGCGTTTTATCAGTTTTTTAAAATTAAAATCCGTAGATTCATGATAGATAGTTTACTAAGATGTTCATCATTCTTAACAAGTCAAGATTTGTTTTAAACACTATCAAATTTATGAATTGCCGATGCCGAGAGAGGATAGAAATGATGCTAGATTATCTGCCTGATTATAATTTAAAAACGCGCTACTAAATAATATAAAACGTATCATATGAAAAACTTTGAAAGACGTGATTTCATAAAGAAGACAGTGATGGGGGGTATGGGTGCCACCCTGTTGTCGGGCAGCGCTAATGCAACTTCTGTAAGCGAGCCAGCCAACACTCCTGAGGTGCTTATACAGCCAAATGCCTCACCCAAAAAAGTAATTGTTGGAGGTGCAGGACTTGCGGGTCTTTGCTGTGCTTATGAACTAATGAAGAAAGGCCACGATGTAACAGTGCTCGAGGCATCGGGTAGGCATGGCGGGCATGTGTTTACGGTGCATGATGGATTATCAGATGGCTTGTACGGCGATTTTGGTATGGAACATATTGCAAAGCCGGGGTACAAAATATATCTTGAATATGCCAAAGAACTTGGCCTGGAAGTGCTGCCTTATCCGAGGCGCCGTGGTATACAGCGCCGCATTGATGGAGTGTATTACACTGAAGAAATGCTGGCTGATCCGGTGGTATTAAGAAAATTTGGCTTTAATGAACGCGAAGTAAAGTTCCTACAAGAAAATGCCTGGGGAGAATTACAGACATTATTCACCGCGCCGCACACAGGGAAGTTTACGGATGAATACCAGCCCTTTGGAGTTGGCTACGACGAGTATGATAATATTACTGCTGCTGATTTTTATAAGAAAGAAGGGGCTTCTAAAACAGCATTAGGTTTTCTGGGTGGTGAGGGAGAGTCGGCGTTGTTTGCCCTATGGTATGCAGCCATTTTGAGATTAAGAGGTGTGCCTGTTTTTCCTACAGATGTTAACCGTTTAAAAGGAGGTAACCAGATGTTGCCAAATGCATTTGCAAAAAAACTGGGCAATAGGGTGTGGTTGAACAGTCCAGTAGTTGCCATCAAAAACAGCGACTCCGGTGTTACCGTTTCTTACAAAAGATTCAATCAAGACCTGCAAATCTCTGCCGACTATTTTGTGAATTGCATTCCGCTGCCGGCCTTCCGCAACATACCGATTCAGCCGGCCATGCCTCCTGAAAAGCAATATATTTTTGATAATCTTTCCTACGATTCTTACTCACGATTTGTGTTCCAAGCAAGTTCTAAGTTTTGGCTGGATGATGGTTTGCCAAACATTAATTTATTCATCGGCCACCCAGACTTGGGTGATGTGTGGCACTCTGCAGATGAAGTGGATACACACCGTGTGATTGTGCTGGGTACAGGCCCCGGCGGCGTTTCTCCGCAACGGGCATTGGCTGCTTTCCGAGAAACTTATCCAGGCAAAAAAGATACTATCGAGTTAGCCATTAGCCGTGATTGGACAAAAGAGACCTTTGCTTCTACCTGCGAGCGATTACCCTTCCCGGTAGGAACATTAAAGAAATTCTGGCCCCATTTAATGAAGCCTCAGGGCCGTATTCACTTTGCCGGAGCTTATGCAGACAACCTGAACTGGGGAACTGAAGCTGCAACAAGATCGGCCAATCGTGTTGCCAATGAAATTCACAATGCATAGTTTTTTCCCTGCAAAACGAAGATGATTAGAATATGCTTGTTGGGTGCGATGCTGGTGATGGGTATAGTTTCTTGTTTGATCAAGACCTTTGTATAGGCAGATAAAATAGCGTTGAACTGTGCTCCAACAGTTTCAATGGCAAGTCCTACTACATAGATTTTTTCTTGGGATGAATACACCTAGACTACCATCTTCAATTTAAAACATAAAGCCACTCCATGAGAAACTCAGTTGCCATCATCGTCTTAGTCAGCTTATTGTTTCAGCAGTGTACACAGCCGCAAGAAAGTACAACGGGTAATGTGAAAGAGGACACGGCTTTTTACACGGCAGCTGATTTTTATACAGTGAAAAAGACAGATGCACATGTACATCTGAACACAGACAAACCTGGATTTGCAACACTTGCCAAAGCTGATAATTTCTCTCTTGTAACCATTACATATGATGATGTAAATGAGCCTCCGCCAATGGAAGAGCAGCAGCAGTGGGCACTGAAGCAGGTGAAGGCTTTCCCCGGAAGTGTTGCCTATGCAACCACTATCTCTGTAAGGAATTTCAATAGCAGCAACTGGCAGCAGGAAACCATTGCATACCTCAAAAAATCTTTTGATAGCGGAGCTGTGGCCGTCAAGATTTATAAAGTGATAGGTATGTCTCTCAAGGACAAAGCAGGTAAATTGGTGATGGTTGATGATCCACGTTTTGATCCCATTTTCAACTTTATTAAGCAAAACCATATACCGATACTAGGCCATTTGGGTGAGCCAAAAAACTGCTGGTTACCGGCCGACAAGATGACCATCAAAGGGGATAAAAATTATTACACAGAATTTCCCATTTATCACATGTACCTGCATCCTGAATTTCCCAGTTACGAACAGCAGATTGCAGCAAGAGATCATCTGCTGGAGAAAAATCCTGACCTGCAGTTCGTTGGTGCACATCTCGGTAGTTTGGAGTGGAGTGTTGATGAGCTGGCAAAGCGGTTAGATAAGTTTCCAAACATGGCGGTTGATATGGCTGCAAGGATTTCCCACCTGCAGTTTCAATCAGTAAGCAACCGAAATAAGGTTCGTGACTTTATCATTAAATACCAGGACAGGTTGCTGTATGCAACAGATGACGTTGTTGCAGCTAGCGCTAACTTTGCAGACATGAAAGCAGCTGTACACAACACCTGGATAACTGACTGGCAGTTTTTTACCAGCAAGGATACCATGACTGATGCAGACTTTGATGGAAGCTTTAGAGGTTTGCAACTGCCCAAAAAAGTAGTTGACAAGATTTACAGGGTGAATGCTGAAAAGTGGTACCCAGCAACCTTGAAATTGCACTGATACAATCTAAAAAAAGCAACTAGCGATCTGAAATTGATTCTTTTTTAATTTGACGAAAGCCTAAGAATGAGGACTAAAATATTCTTTTAAATTTTGATAATACTGTAACTTACTGAAGATGTATACTATTTTATTTTTTTAACAATTATTAATAATGAATAATATTTATCTTTTTCCAAAATGGGCTACCAAGTTTCTTTTTTTTCTGATATTGACTTCTACCTGCATGGTAACTTCAGCCCTAGGGCAAGATGCATCGGAAATTAAACTCAGCGAGTTTAGGCCAGTGTCTATATATAAAGTGCCGGTAACTCATATCCAAAAATCGAAATATCCAATAATTGATTTTCATGCACATGATAACGCAGCTAATCTAAAAGGCGTAGAAGCCTGGGTCAATACCATGGATAAGGTAGGTGTTCAAAAGAGTATTATTCTTTCGTATACCACGGGACCTGCCTTTGATTCAATTGTGGCAAAGTATGCTGGGTATAAAGAGCGTTTTGAAATTTGGTGTGGGATTGATTACACGGGTTGCGATAAGCCCGATTGGTCTGAGCGAGCCGTGAAAGAACTTGAACGATGCTATAAACAAGGGGCTAGAGGAGTGGGAGAGTTGGGTGATAAAGGGTTAGGTGAATTTTATTCTCAGCCCGCGCCTTCCTGTGGCTTGCATATTGATGATCCAAGAATGCAACCAATCATAAAGCGATGTGGGGAATTGAATATGCCCATCAGTATCCATGTTGCGGAAGACGCATGGATGTATGAAAAACCGGATGAAAAGAATGATGGACAAGGAAATGCGGGTACTTGGCATGTTGATATGACCAAGCCTGGAATCTTGAATCATGATCAGCTTGTGGAAACGCTTGAACATGCTGTTAGAGATAATCCTGGTACTACTTTTATAGCTTGCCACCTTGCCAATACCTGTTCTGATTTGAGTATGATTGCGCGACTATTTGATCTTTATCCAAATCTATATGCTGATATTGCTGCTCGTTATGGCGAGTTAGCACCGATTCCACATTATGTGCATGATTTTATGGAGAAGTATGCCAATAAACTTGTTTATGGAACTGATATGGGAAGAGATCAGTCTATGTATGAATCTACCTTTAGAATATTAGAGAGTAATGATGAACATTTTTACGACCATGCTTTATTTAATTATCATTGGGCTTTATATGGTTTAGGGTTGAGCTCTAAAACATTAAAGAAATTGTATAATGCTAACGGTATGAAGATTTTGAAGAGGCCAAATTGAAATTGATTAAGCTTGATTTATAAGGCTATGAAAAGGATTGGATCACTGTTTATTATTTTATTTATTGTTGGCATATTTCAGGCCTTTGTTGTTGTTCGACAAAATAATAACATACCTATTGTACATATTATTACTCCATTTGCAAAGGATGGATTTAAATGGGATGCTCAACTGGCCTATTCCATTAGTGTAGAGGACAAAGAAGATGGTTTATCGAAGTACGAAGAGATTACGGAAAGCGAAGTCTTCTTGAAGATTAAATTTTTGCCAGATTCACAACATAGAGCGGCTTATGAAAAGGAGCAGATTGAGGAGAATTCAGTGTATACATCCCTGAAGAAAAACGCTTGCTTCAATTGCCATGGAATCCATACTAAAATAGCTGCACCAACATATGAAAGCATAGCGCTTAAATACCAGAAGACTCCAGATGTGTTTAAAAAATTAGGTTCAAAAATTATTCAAGGATCCAAGGGTGTTTGGGGTGATAGTCAGATGATGCCGTCGCATCCTGACCTATCTGCTAACGAATCAATTGAAATGGCTAAATGGATTATAAAGCATGGATCTGACATGGATTTTGATATCAGGGTAGGGCTTAAAGGAATGTTTAAGACTCGAAAAGCTAGCAATGACAAAACACACGGGCAATATAGTCTGATCGCTTCTTATCTTGACCATGGGATAAATGGGAAGGACAACAAAGAAGGAAAACATCTTGTTGTGTTGAATTCAGCTTCGAAATAGTATATCCAAATTCATTTGTACTTGGTTTAAGGTTAGCTGAATTTATCGAACCATACTTTCTCTGGTTTTATCGTTCTAGTATTTTTTTGTGCTTGAGGTTTAATCTGAACTTTATATTGTTATGTTATTAATTCATTAACCAGATTAATTTTTTTATGAAAATAGTTCATATTATTTCTATTATACTTTTTGCTTTTTTTATTAATGTGTCTAATGGGCAAGAAAAAAAAGATACTGCTGTTGAGCAAAAAACGTATCATGAAAAAATGAAATATTGCTGTGATGAGGATCATAAAATGAAAAGTGATAAGTCATGTGGATGTCGAATATGCAATAAAAACATGAATTTGTCACCAAAGGAAAAAATGAAGTATGAAGTAACTCGGTATTTTTCGTGTCCTCATCATAGAAGGATGAAAATGAATAAAAAAGGTATTTGCCCTAAGTGTAAAAAACCACTAGAGATGCATGAAGAAAAGCATTAATCCTTAGCATACTGCAATGATGCCAAGCAAATCTGTTTCTTCAAATTTTAGATTGACATATCCGAGATTAAGTTCTGCATTGAGTTTGTTATGCTCTTGTAATATTGATCTGTTTTTCATATCAACTTCCTTGAATCCACAGGTTTTGGCATAATTAATCCAAGTTTCGCATTTGTTGTATTTCTCAAAGCGATGCGAGTTGGGTAATGCAATTGGGTCAAAGAGGTCAGTAGCAAAAAATTGCTTAAGTCCCTTTTTTTCTACTTCTTCCAAATCAAGTGAATTTATAAATCGGTAGAGAGCTGAAAAGTGTTCAAACGCATTGAATACTCTTTGGTCAAAATCGTCCGTAGCGCAGTCGGCGTTAGGCTCTATCAGTGTAATGATGCTAGGATTTATTGATTTTAACTTACGCAGTAGGTTAAGCCGCTCTTCCTCTTGCTGTATATGATGTAAAGTAAGCGAAGCATTGACTAGTATTTTTTCACAATCCCTAGGTACAAGTTCTTTTATTGATTCTATATCAATTGATTCTACTTGACTATGAATTGGATAAAAATTGAGAGTATAATTCAATTCGTCTTTTAAGTTGGTGATGATGTTTGAAGTGAATTCAAGTGCGGGCTTTAAAATGTCCAGTCCTATTAAAGTAACTTCCTTTACCGTATTCACCTTGTTTAGATGCTTTAAAATTCTAGCAATTTGAATTCCACGACCAATCCCTAAATCAATGATGCAAATGCTTTTCATTCCATTGGCCTCATATAGGAATAAATCATTTACTATTTCTTGGGCGCGTAAGACTAATGGAAAGCGATTCGCTAGGATGTCAAAAAGAACGATTTGAGGGATCTCTAATTCCTTTAAGTAGGTGTTTGTGATCTCTTCTTTATTGCCCTCGCTGAATCTATAGTTTAATGCTTTTCTTACATCAGTTAAAAGTTGTTCGTCAGGTGTTGTTTTTAACGAATTAATGCACCGCCTTAGATGTTCTTCTATTTTTGATTCGATATCCATTGTGTAAAAGGGTTTACAATTTTATCAATTTTGTGATATTTATGTATGTATCCTAAATGCTTTGATTCTGATTTGTGAGTTGATGGGAGTATTTAATTAACCTGATCAGGTTTTGGGGTTTTTCCATATCTATTATTAGCTTATTTCTCTCTATTGTATTCATAGTAGGTAGTTCGCGAGAATTTCCTTGTATTTTTTTTAGGTTTTCTAATGCAATATATCCAAAGCTTGGTATTGCGGAAAGTGTGGTTAGTAGCTTATTTCTCTTTGTTGCTGGAAATGGTAATTTTTTAATGCTTTTGAATAGCTGATTTACTTGGTTGATATAGATTGATTCAATTTCTGTTGATTTTTTTGCTCGTGTTGCAAATGTCTCAATTCCCGCTTGCACATCTTTATATATATCATATAGGTCATTGGTCATTTGGATTACTGATCCGAGCATATACCAACAAGTATCTATTTCTTTTGATTTTGGTAGGTCTAAATAATGCCGACACATCAGTAGGCTGTATCCTCCTTTTCGTTGGGTAATTGATAAGAGGTCTTCGTTATTTGTTGTTGAGTCAAATTGTTTTATGGAGTCTTTTTGTGCCGTATGAATATTGTTTATTACTGTCCAATATTCCTCTTTGTCAGGAACCTGATTGAGTAATTCAAGGTGCAAATGGAGGAGTGCTGCTTGTTCGAAGTTATTTGCAACTGCTTTTTCAGGATGATAGAATAGCTCGTCTAATTCATTGATAGGAAGACTTTTGGTATCGATTATTTCATCATATAAGGCCGTTGTGGTAAAATACATCAGGTTTCTTTCTTCTTCAATAGCGGTATTATACCTTCCATATAGGTCTGAAAATGAGTTGCAAACAAAGTGTTGTAAGATGCTGTTCCATTTGATAACTTTGTTGAAGATGTGTTGATCGAATTTGCCATTAAATCTTGATTCCAGTTCATGAAGGTATTGTGTAGCAAATTTTTTGGAACGGCGAAGACCAAAATAGGTCCTGATGATTAGCGATGTAAGATTAATGGTAAATTGAACAAGAAACATAGTATACAAATTATACTAATTTGTTGGTTTGAAGGCAGATTTTTGTTTAATTAAATGAGCAATTTCATGAGGCTATTTTTGATTTTGATATTAGTTACTTTAGGGGCTCATTTTAATCTAAAAGGTCAACCTGTTGACACGTTGACCATCAAGTCATTGCTTAGTGAAATTAGGGGACTTCAATCATTGAATAACACTGATTTTCCGGACGGTGGTTTTTCTTCTTATCGTAAGTATCAGTTTAGCTCAACCTATAAGCCAGATTATAATTTCTTTTATACCGCCGTTATTTTATTTAATCTTCAGCGGTATAGTGCATACTTAACCCAGGATGAAAAGTTGTATGTGGAACAGATCAAGCAGAGCGCTTTGCCTTATTTTGAACTCTTTAAAAGTAAGATCCATGGGAATAGTTATAATTTTTGGCAAAAAGATCCTCCCATGGTATTTCCCAATGCTGGTTGGATGAACCGTTATAATCAACGTAATGCCTTGCCAGACGATATTGATGATTGTTCTATTG
>CAJBBV010000096.1 GCA_903951405.1 uncultured bacterium | reverse complement strand
ATCTTCCCCCAGGTCCTCTGGCAATTTTGCAGTATAGTTTGATGAAAAGTGCCACACATTACCTCCAGGATTTGTTTCCAATATGAATAAAGCACCAGTGTTTTCTTCTCTTATAATATCAATACCTAAAATTGGATTTTTAGGAAATGAAGAAGAAATTTTTAATGCGAATTCAGAAATTTTTTCATCGTTAGCCATTGAGAATTTTCGATGACCCGGAAAATTTGAGCCAACAGTTTTTGCGAGTTTAGTTTTAATATCATCATTTAAATTTGGGTAATTATAAATAGATTCATTTTTACGAATATAAAGTACTGTATCGAGAAATACCAATACCCTATAATGCGCTGGCCTCTCCCCCGTCTTCACAAATTTCTGCACATAGTATTGATCTTGTCTCATTAAATGATCTGCTGGGAAGTCTTCCAGTGTGAGTGTAGGTATAAGATCTGTAGGAACCATATTGACATCTTTACCTGTGGATTGAATCGTTTGTGGTTTTAATACGACCCAATCTCCATAGATAGATTTATCGAGTGTCATACCCCAAGTAAAGGCTTCAATCGGTAAGCATGGGATATTGTGTTTTTTAAAGTGCTCATACTCTTCTAATTTAGTCATATGTTTGACAGCCATCTTGCCTGCTACATGAAATTCTTTATCAGGAGGGTTCACTAAAAAAATAACCAACATAGGCAAATTTAGTAAGGGTTTTGGGATGAGGGAAGAATGTAAATGTTCAGCAATAGGAACGACTGCAATAGAAGGATCTAATCGATGTGCGCGTCTTGCAATTTGATGGAAATCATCAATCGATTCAGATCGACACACAATAATGACAGATTTCTGGATCATAATTTTTATTTAGTTAGTATCTAAATTAGTTTTGATAATTTCTTCAAGATCATCAATCGATGCTTTTATTTTATTAATCTTTAAATCATCGATGTGATAAATCAAAAGCTCAAGAATTAATCATTCTTAAATGCTATTTTGCAAGCTCATGTGTTTTACGAATTAATCCTTCAGCAGCTCGGTCCCAGGCTCCATATTGATGTACCTTAACTTTTTTCTCATTAATTTTTTTAGTGGCTATTTGGATTGAGGGAAAATTTGCATATTTTCTTCTTGAGAAATTAGAAGAAAAATGCCACACATTGCCTCCTGTATTTTGTTCTAGACAAATTAGCTCGCCAGTCTCTTTGTTTTCTACAATATCAAGGCCGAATAAAGGTAAATCATAGTGGGTGTGAGCTATCTTTAATGCAAGGTCAAAGACCTTTTGATCCTTAGGCATTGAAATTTCTCTTTCAGAAACATTTGAAGCTATATTAGACCTCAGAAATGTTTTGATATTACCCTGAGGATTTGGAAAGCCAATGTTAGATATTGACTTTCTAATAAACAAAACCTCCCCACAAAATACCAATACCCTATAATGCGCTGGCCTCTCCCCCGTCTTCACAAATTTCTGCACATAGTATTGATCTTGTCTCATTAAATGATCTGCTGGGAAGTCTTCCAGT
>CAJBBV010000095.1 GCA_903951405.1 uncultured bacterium | reverse complement strand
TTATCTTCTTCTTCAACTACTCGTCGTGACTTTTTAAAATATGTTGGATTCAGCACTGCAGCAGCATCTTTAGCGGCGTGTGAAGGTCCTGTTGTAAAGTCAATTCCTTACGTAGTTCAACCAGAAGAAATTATTCCAGGTGTTGCTGATTATTATGCAACTACTATGGCTGACGGTTTTGATTTTGCAAATATTTTAATCAAAACTCGTGAGGGTCGTCCTATTAAAGTTGAAAACAATAATTTAGCGGGAGCAAGCACTGGTGCAAATGCTAGAGTACATGCTTCTGTACTTTCATTATACGATAGTTTGCGATTGAAAAGTCCAAAAATTGCTGGTAAAGAAGTAACTTGGGCTGATGTAAATGCAAAAGTAAAATCAAGTTTAGAAGATGCAAAAGCAAAAGGGGGCAATGTAGTAGTGTTAACTAATACTATGGCAAGTCCTTCAACGGATGCATTAATTGCTTCTTTAATTGCTAAATATCCAACAACAAAACACGTTGTTTATGATGCGGTTTCTGAATCGAATACTTTAGATGCATTTCAAGCGGTATATGGTGTAAGAGCCATGGCTAATTACGATTTTTCAAAAGCAGATGTAATCGTTTCTGTTGGTGCTGATTTCTTAGGAGACTGGCAAGGTGGTGGCTTTGATGCAGGTTATGCACAAGGACGAATTCCTAAAAAGGGAATGATGTCTAAACACATTCAAATAGAAGCTAATATGACATTAGCAGGAGCTAATGCCGATGTTAGAATTCCATTAAACGTTGCAGACCAAAAACAAGCCTTAGTAAAAATATACAATATTATTACAGGTGCTGCAGTAAGCACATCAAAAATAGAAAAATACGAAGAAGCAGTTGTTAAAGCAGCTAAACAATTAAAAGCGGCCGGAAATAAAGGTGTTTTTATAACAGGATTAGACGATGTAAATGCACAATTAATAGCATTAGCTATTAACAATGCCCTACAATCTGTAGCGTTTAACCCTTCCGACGCAATATTAACTAGAAAAGGAGATGCTAAAGCGGTTACTCAATTAGTAACTGATATGAAAGCGGGTAAAATTCATACTTTAATTATGAATGGTGTTAATCCGGTTTTTACTTTAGCCCAATCAAAAGACTTTGTTGCAGCATTAAAATCGGTTAAATTATCAGTTTCTTTTTCTATGAAAGAGGATGAAACTTCTAGTCTAACTACAATAGCTGCTGCTGCGCCACATTATTTAGAATCATGGGGAGATGTTGCAATAACTAGAAGTAATTATAGTATTGTTCAGCCCACTATTCATCCTTTATTCAACACAAAACAATTCCAAGAAGCATTATTAACTTGGACCGACAATACAGTTGCTTATTTTGATTACTTGAAATCGTTTGCCACTACATCTTTAGCCGGTAAAACATGGAATCAAGCTGTTCATGATGGTTTTGTAGCTTCAATTGCAAGTCCGTTAGCTGCTTCTGCTGCTAATTATGGAGCTGCCGCAAGCGCATTAGCACAAGCTAAAGCTTCTAATTTTGATTTGGTATTGTATACCAAAATAGGAATGGGAGATGGGCAACAAGCAAACAATCCATGGTTACAAGAATTTCCAGATCCTATTACTAGAGTGTCTTGGGATAACTATGTTACAATGTCTAAAGCCGACGCTGAGAAAGGTGGGTTTAAAAATTGGAATGTTGCCAACGGTGGATTAAACGGAAGTTATGCTACTATTAAAGTAGGAAATGCTACATTAGAAAATGTACCCGTGGTAATTCAGCCAGGTCAAGCTAAAGGAACTTTAGGGTTAGCTTTTGGATATGGTAAAAAACTTGGTTTAAAAGAAGAAATGCAGGTGGGTGTAAATGCATATGCATTATATGCAAACTTAAATGCAAATCAATCAGCTACTATTACTGTTGCAGAAGGCGAACATGAATTTGCATGTGTGCAGTTACAAAGAACATTAATGGGTAGAGGTGATATTCTTAAAGAAACTACCTTAGAAGTATTCAATACAAAAGAGGCTAAAGAATGGAACCCAATTCCAATGGTATCTTTAGATCATAAACCCACAGCAGCTACTGAAGTTGATTTATGGGATTCATTCGATCGTTCAACAGGACATCATTTCAATTTGTCAATCGATTTGAATGCGTGTACTGGATGTGGGGCATGTGTTATCGCTTGTCATGCAGAAAATAACGTTCCTGTAGTTGGAAAATCTGAAGTAAGAAGAAGTAGAGATATGCACTGGTTGCGTATTGATAGATATTACTCTTCTCAAGAAACTTTTTCAGGAGATATTGTTGTTAAAGAAGAAGCTTCAGGATTATTAGATACAGTAAGTACTTTTTCAGATATGGAAGATCCTTCTGAAAATCCACAAGTTGCATTCCAACCCGTAATGTGTCAGCACTGTAACCATGCTCCTTGTGAGACGGTTTGTCCAGTAGCGGCAACATCACACGGTAGAGAAGGTCAAAATCATATGGCATACAACAGATGTGTGGGTACACGTTATTGTGCCAACAACTGTCCGTATAAAGTAAGACGTTTCAACTGGTTCTTGTACAACAAAAATAGCGAGTTTGATTATCATATGAATGACGATTTAGGTCGTATGGTTCTTAATCCAGACGTAAACGTTCGTTCTCGTGGGGTTATGGAAAAATGTTCTATGTGTATCCAAATGACGCAAGCGGTTAAGTTGAAAGCAAAAC
>CAJBBV010000094.1 GCA_903951405.1 uncultured bacterium | reverse complement strand
GTGATTTAATATCTACAAAATAAAGAGTTTATGAAAATCATCGAATATTGAGGAAATTTTATGACATAAAAAATAATCATGATAACTTCGCTCTTTGTAAAAATAACAAAGATTCAATTCAATTCAATACCCAGATACGTATGAAAAAAAGGCTAACTAGTTATATTATTATAGGCTGTATATCAGTTATGTTTGGTTGTTCCCCTAAAGTAGTATCCTATACTCAAGATAAATCTATTCATAGTGAAACTGGAATCCCAGATTATAGTCAGCTCGACTATTGGGCTGCTCATCCCAATAAAGTAGACCCTTCAGACAGTGTACCTCGCCCCTTAAAGAATACAATAAAAGAGAAAAAAGTAGATGTATTTTTTATACACCCCACTACATTTCTAGAAGATAGAGAATATGGTATAAATAATGCAAAAATAGATAATGATACCATTAACTATAAAACAGATTATACATCAATATTATATCAAGCATCTGTATTTAATGAAGAGGCACAAATATATGCCCCTAGGTATAGACAAGCGCACATCAGCATGTATTTTGAAAGAGATAGTGCTAAAAAGTATAATGCCTTCAATTTAGCTTATGAAGATGTGCGAAATGCATTTATCTATTACCTAGAACATGAAAATAAAGGAAGACCAATTGTTATAGCATCACATAGTCAAGGTACAACACACAGTACTCGGTTGATTAAAGAATTTTTTGATGGAAAACCTCTAGGCAAACAATTCGTCTGTGGATACTTAATTGGTATGCCTGTCAAAAAAAATCAATATGAAACAATTGAAGTGTGTAAGGATAGCTCGTCAACAGGATGTTTTGTAAGCTGGAGAACCTACCGCGAAGATTTTTCGAGTGAAATAATTAATAGGTCAGATACAACAATAGCAGTTGTGAATCCAATTATATGGAGATCTACAAATGAAATAGTAACTAGAGATCTTCAACAAGGAGCAGTTCTCTATAATTTCAATAAAATCTATACGCATACACAGGGAGCACAAGCAGAAGGAAATGCACTATGGGTGCCCCACCCCAAATTCCCTGGCTCTTTTTTATATAGAGCTAAAAACTACCATTCGGGCGACATCAACCTATTTTACCTCGATATCAGAAAGGATATTTCGAGAAGAATCGAATTTTATTTGAAAAAGTAACATATTAATCAGTTATTAAATTGATTTAAATCATTGATTGTATTCAGGGTGTAATGTAGGTTTGACGAAACCTTCATTATGAAACTACTATTAGTCCCTACTGATTTCTCTCCTATTGCAGATAATGCCATGAAGTATGCAATGGATATGGCAAAGGCCACAAATTCAAATTTGATGCTAGTTAACATGTATCAAATTCCAATCAGCTTTTCTGAGGTACCATTAGTAACTATTTCTCTAGATGAACTTCGAAAAATTAGTCAAAATAAGCTAGCATCAGTAAAGCATAATATTGAAACCATCACTGGGGGGGAAATACATGTGTATACGGAAAGCATATTGGGTGAAGTATCCTATGAAGTAGAAAAATTATGTGACCGTTTACATCCCTATGCAGTAATTGTAGGAACTAGAGGAGTAACTGGTATTGGTAAGTTCTTTTTGGGAAGTAATACCCAATCGATTGTTGAACATGTAAATACACCTGTTTTGGTTATACCACCCGGTGCAACGTTTAAACCATTTAAAAAAATTGGACTTGCTACTGATATGAAAGGGGTGATTGAACATACCCCAGTGGAACCAATTCGAGAAATAGTTAATTTTTTTGGCGCGGATTTACATGTTCTCAATGTAGATTATGAACGCAGGCATTTTACAAGTAACACGCCAGAAGAATCATTACATATGGATATGTTATTAACAGGAATGAATCCAGTGTATGATTTTATAGAAAATAAAGATGTAGAAGATGGTCTACAAGAATTTGCTGAAAAAAATAATTTAGATCTATTGATAACGCTACCTAAAAAACAACATTTTTTAGAAAAAATACTTGAAAAAAGTGTTACGAGAGATTTAATATACCATACTAATCTTCCATTGATGTGTATTCATCAAAAGCAAGAAGAGTTAATGACTAAAACTCAGCACTCTTAGGTGTTCTAGGAAATGCAATAACGTCTCTAATATTAGTCATACCTGTTACGAAAAGAACCATGCGCTCAAATCCTAACCCGAATCCGGCGTGTGGAACAGTACCGTATTTACGGGTATCCAAATACCACCATAATTCTTCTTCAGGAATATTCATTTCAGCCATACGCTGAGTCAATAATGGTAAACGCTCTTCACGTTGTGAACCACCAACAATTTCACCAATGCCTGGAGCGAGTATATCCATTGCGGCAACTGTTTTCCCATCATCATTTTGACGCATATAAAATGCCTTAATCTCTTTTGGATAATTGGTAACAATTACTGGCTTTTTAAAATGCTTTTCTACAAGATATCGTTCATGCTCACTTTGCATATCAATTCCCCACTTAACATCATACTGGAATTTTTTCTTTTTATATGCCGATGAATTCAATAAAATATCAATCGCTTCTGTATAGGTTATCCGTTCAAAATCATTATCAACAACAAAGTTCAACTTTTCGAGCAAACTCATTTCGCTGCGTTTATCAGTGGGAAGAAGTTTCTCTTCGTCAGAAAGACGTTGATCAAGGAAGGTTAGATCCTCTAAATTGTGTTCTATAGCAAATCGTATGATATATTTAATAAAGTCCTCAGCCAAGTTCATGTTGTCTTCTAAATCATGGAAAGCCATTTCAGGTTCAATCATCCAAAATTCAGCTAGGTGTCGGGCCGTATTGGAATTCTCTGCCCTGAATGTTGGACCAAAAGTATAGATCTCCCCAAAAGCAGTAGCCCCTAATTCCCCTTCTAGTTGACCGCTTACAGTCAAATTAGTAGCTTTTCCAAAAAAGTCTTCCTTAAAATCAATATTACCATTTGCATCTTTAGGGGGATTATCTAAAGGGAGGGTGCTAACGCGAAACATTTCACCAGCCCCTTCAGCGTCACTTGCAGTAATAATTGGAGTATGTAGATAAAGGAAACCTCTTTCATGAAAGAATTTATGAACCGCAAAGGCAAGGGAATGTCTTATACGGAAAACCGATCCAAACGTATTTGTTCTAAAGCGTAGATGGGCAATTTCACGAAGAAATTCTAAACTATGTTTTTTAGGTTGTAAAGGATATTGTTCAGGATCAGAATCGCCTAAAATATCAATAGAAACCGCTTTTAATTCAATATTTTGACCTTTTCCAAGCGATTTTACCAGTTTTCCAGTCACTTTTATAGCAGCGCTGGTGGTGATTCTCTTTAAAAGGGTATCCTCAAATAGACCTAATTCAGCTACAACTTGAAGATTAGTATTGGTTGAACCATCATTAAGGGCAATAAACTGGTTATTTCTAAACGTCCTTACCCACCCCATAACCGTTATATCATTTAGCTCCTGGTCTAGGCCAATTACATCTTTTATCTTAATACGCTTATTGAACATAGTTATCCATTTTGAGAATACAAAGATAAATGAAGTGCCTTTAAGAAATGGGAATTACCCGTATAAACGGTATGCGTGAAGGGTGAAAAATTGTTTTATCGATAAAAAAGTTGTTACTTTGACTCTGAAACAGGATCCTAGCTATCTATTTCATCCCCACAGAATTAATTTCCACGATACTTTTTCAAATTTCTAGACTTTTCTAATCAAGTCAATTATCTAAAGATATTTTATGTACGACATTTTACAACTAAATGACATGCTTGTCCCAGAATTATTGGATATAGCAGAAAAGTTAAAGCTTACAGCATATAAAAAACTAGATAAGCAAGCTCTCATCTACAAAATATTAGATAAACAGGCCGTGCTAAATAGTAAGGTTAAAGAATTGAATAAAGATGAGAAACCCGAGAAGAAAAAGAGAATAGTTAAAACAACGACTTCAAATAGTACAGAAGAAGCAATTGTTGAAAACGAACCCGAAGAAAGTACAGAGGCGCCTGTAGTTAAAGAAATACCTGCAATCAAAAAATTAGAAAAGAAAATTGCAAAAAGAACAAAAGAATTAGATAATACTGAAGTCAAAGGTGAAGAACAACTAAGTTCAACAGAACCTTCAGAAAATACAGAGGAAATTCAGCAACCAGAAGAAGGTGGTAGTCAGGAAGAAATAAATGTAAAGCAGTTTTTTATAAAAAAAGAACCCGCTTTTAATGTAGAGTTTGATGGCGTTATTCCAGGAGAGGGAGTGCTAGAAATGATGCCAGATGGGTATGGATTTTTAAGAAGTAGTGATTATAATTATTTGTCATCCCCAGATGATGTATATGTATCCCCTTCTCAAATTAAATTATTTGGAGTTAAAACAGGAGACACTATAGTAGGTACAGTTCGTCCGCCAAAAGAGGGTGAAAAATACTTTGCGCTATTAAAGGTTGAAACAGTTAATGGAAGATTACCTGAAGAAGTTAGAGACCGTGTTCCATTTGATTACCTAACCCCACTTTTCCCTTTTGAAAAATTTAATCTGTTTACCAAGACAGATAGTTATTCTACAAGGATGATGGATTTGTTTACACCATTAGGAAAAGGACAACGTGGGTTAATAGTCGCACAACCGAAAGTGGGTAAAACAATGCTACTGAAAGAAGTGGCAAACGCAATAGCTACAAATCATCCAGAATGCTATTTAATGGTAGTGTTAATTGATGAACGTCCTGAAGAGGTAACAGATATGGAGAGGAGTGTTAAAGCAGAGGTGTTAGCATCTACATTTGATGAACCCGCTGATAAACATGTGAAAGTATCTGCCATTGCATTACAAAAAGCAAAACGTTTAGTGGAGTGTGGACATGATGTAGTAATATTATTAGATTCTATTACACGTTTAGCTAGAGCACATAATACAGTAGCCCCATCTTCAGGAAAAGTATTGTCAGGTGGTGTGGAAGCAAATGCAATGCAAAAACCAAAACAATTTTTTGGAGCTGCACGAAAAATAGAAAACGGTGGATCACTAACCATCTTAGCTACAGCATTGATAGAAACCGGTAGCAAAATGGATGAAGTAATCTTTGAAGAATTTAAGGGAACAGGTAATATGGAATTGGTGCTTGATCGTAGATTGGCTAACCGTCGTATGTTCCCTGCAATTGATTTAACTGCATCATCTACTAGAAGAGAAGATCTTCTTCTCGATAAAGATATTCTACAAAAAATGTGGATACTTAGAAATCATTTAGCAGATATGAATAGTGAAGAGGCAATGAATTTATTGCTAAAGCAAATGAAGGGTACGAGAGACAATTATGAGTTTCTCACCACGATGAATAAATAATCACATCTAGGCTTTATGGGAATAGAAAAGATTACAATAGAAGGTTTTATTCCCCTTTTAAAAAAATATCCCGTTATTGACGTAAGAAGTGAGGGAGAATATAATCATGCGCATATACCAAACGCATATTCGCTACCACTATTTAACGATGAGGAAAGAAAAATAGTTGGAACGTTATACAAGCAAAAATCAAGAGAAGCAGCAATTAAAAAAGGACTAGAAATTTTTGGTCCTAAGATGAAAGCAATGATTGATTTTGCAGAAGAAATATTACCAAAGAATAATCCAAAAAATAAAACTGTCATAGTGCATTGCTGGAGAGGAGGAATGCGCAGTGCTGGAGTAGCTTGGCTATTTGATTTATATGGGTTTAAAGTATATACGTTAGTAGGAGGATATAAGGCATTTAGAAATTGGGTCCTTGACGTATTTCAAATCAAATTCAACTTTACTATTCTAGGTGGGTATACTGGATCTGGTAAAACAATTATATTACAAGAATTGAGGCAGATGAATCAACCAATGGTTGATTTGGAAGGTATAGCAGGGCATAAAGGTTCGGCATTTGGAAGAATAGGTTTGCCAATGCAGGCTAGCACGGAAATGTTTGAAAATAAATTAGCGATAGAATTAATAAATATATCAACTCTATATCCTAATGTACCTATATGGATAGAAGATGAAAGCCAACGAATAGGCAATGTGAGCATACCGCATCAATTATGGGAAACAATACGATCGAGTAGAATTAATTTTATTAATATATCATTTGAAGAAAGACTTAATTATTTGGTGGATACATATGGTAAATTAGATCGAAATGAGTTAGAAGAAGCTATCACGAGAATTCAAAAAAAATTAGGTGGCTTAGAGATGAAGACAGCCATTGAATACTTAAAAACAAATGATATGCATAGCTGCTTTTCAATTTTACTCAAGTACTATGATAAATTGTATAAGAAGTCATTAGAAAATAGAGAACATTTGAAGACGTTATTACAGAATTTTGATTTAGAAAATGTGAATGGCAAACAAAATGCAGAATTTTTAATTAATAGAACACATGGACAATAAAATAAAACTAACACAGTATTCACATGGTGCAGGGTGTGGATGTAAGATTTCACCTAAAATATTAGATGAAATTCTACATTCTAGTTTCAGCATGCCTGATGATGATAAGCTACTTGTGGGTAATCATAGTAAAGATGATGCTGCAGTATATGATTTAGGAAATGGGAAAGCGCTTATATCTACGACTGACTTTTTTATGCCTATTGTGGATGATCCATTTAATTTTGGGAGAATCGCATCAGCAAATGCTATCAGTGATGTCTATGCAATGGGAGGAGATCCAATTTTAGCCATAGCAATTCTTGGATGGCCAATTAATACATTACCTCCTAATATTGCTAGGTTAGTAATTGAAGGAAGCAAAAGCATATGCAAAGAAGCTGGTATTCAACTTGCAGGCGGACATAGCATAGATTCTCCAGAACCGATTTTTGGATTGGCTGTGAACGGATTAGTTGAAATACAAAATTTAAAAAAGAATAACACAGCAAAAAAAGGAGATATACTGTTACTTACTAAAAGTATTGGCGTTGGAATTTTAACAACTGCTGAGAAAAAAGGAATATTAAAAACAAAAGATGCGACATTAGCTTCAGAACAAATGATGAAACTTAATAAAATAGGATCATTATTAAGTAAACTACCAGCTGTTCATGCTATGACAGATGTAACAGGATTTGGATTATTAGGTCATTTGATTGAAATGGCAGAAGGAAGTTTATTGTCAGCAATAGTAAATTTTGGTACTGTCCCCTTGATATGTGATGAATTAATAGAGTATGTAAGTGCAGGTGCAGTTCCAGGGGGTACAAACAGGAACTGGGATAGCTATGGACATAAAGTTCATTTTGAAAATGAAGAAGATGCAAGTTTTCAAAAAAATATATTAGCAGATCCACAAACAAGTGGTGGTTTGTTGATATCGGTTGATAAAGATGGCTTAGGTGAAGTGTTGGAAATACTAAATGCCCATGGATTAGCTAAATACACCCAGCCAATTGGCGAAATGGTCGGGACTGGATCTTTTGCTATAACTGTTGTATAGACTAAAGTATAGCGTCAATTAATCTAGCAAAGTTTTCATCCTTTTCTGTAATTACATTACCAGCATCATGTGTTGATAGCCATATTTCCACAGTATTCCAGGTATTGGTCCAAGTAGGATGGTGGTTTATTTTTTCTGCAATCATGCCAACTTGAGTCATGAATGAAAACGCAGATGAGAAGTCTTTAAAAATAAACTTCTTATATAGTTTGTTGTTTTGTTTTTCCCACATTTGATATTATAATTGAAGATTATCTTTTGATTTTATTTTATCCTGAGAGACTTCCGTTACAAGCTGGATACCAGTAATTGACCTTAGCCGTTGTTGGAGTTTACTAAACTCATCATCGATGAAAAAATGATCACCTTTTAGAAGCCAAATAAAATCAAGATGCTGAAGTTCAGGTAATAAGGCCTCACCATCATTTTTGTTACTATATAGAAAATGTTCTGTTGCTATAGTCGGTTGAATAAATTCATATACAGTGAAAGAATATGATCGTTTATTTTTTTCTAATGGAATTTGAAGATCTGCTGAGGTACTAAAATCTATAAATAATTCCTTTTCAATATGAAAACAAAGCTGATAATTTTTTAACGTTGAGGCAATGCCTAAAATACGAGTTCCCTCGAAAAAATTATCAGACATTTGATCATCATCGAGCTTTAGTTTCATTAGAAAATAATTTCGTAAACTAATTCTGTTTCTCCACGTAGAATGATAACATTAGTTTTATCTCCCTTCTTAAATTTGGAAAGAGCTTGCATATACGATTCTACAGACGATGTTTTAAAATCACCAAGTTGTCTAATTACATCGCCAGTTGAAATACCAGCTTTCTTTGCAGGCCGACCATCTGAAACTCCGTCAACACGAACTCCATTACCAGGAAAAGTATAATCCGGCATGATACCTAATGAAACACTAAAACGAGTAGAAGAGCCAGAAGATTGTTCTCTAGTTTTAGTGAAAGCAATTTTTTCATGCTGTTTATCATTTTCAATGAGTTGTTTAATGAAATAGATAATTTTTAATTCGCCAACGTAATTAATTTTATCAGCATCATCACTTGGTTTATGGTAATCAGTATGCAAGCCAGTAAAAAAGAAAAGTACTGGAATATCTTTTCTGTAGAACGATGTATGATCGCTAGGTCCTGTGCCACTTGAATCATATTTTATGACGAAAGGATTATCCTTGATGTTATCAATTAAAGGTTTCCAAGAAGGAGATGTGCCATAACCACCAATCGTTATTACACGTGTACTATCATTCATTCTTCCCACCATATCCATATTGATCATATAGTTTACAGTATTCAAAGAGATAGTAGGATTCTCTGAAAAATATTTTGAACCATTGAGTCCAAGTTCTTCGGCTGAAAAAGCAATAAACAAATAATTAAACTGCTTTGATTTACTCTTGTTCAATAAGAAAGCTAATTCAATAAGCGCTGCTGTTCCACTTGCATTATCATCTGCACCATTATGAATTAGTCGTTCCGCTGAACGTAGCATTGAATTTCCATCTTCCCCATAACCCAAGTGATCAAAGTGTGCACCTAGAACAACAGTGAGTTGTGCTTTATTATCAATATATCCAATAATATTTTTTGAATGCCTAATCTTAGGACCTATTGCAACGTTGAATTGTAAATCATAGGTTGAATTCAAATCTTGTAGATACGTTTTCACGGCATTTTTAGTAATGTATAAAGCCGGTATTATAGTATTCTCTGATCGATCTTTTTCATCAAATGAAATATGATCATCAATCTCTCCACTATTGAAAAAAATAACCGAAGAAGCTCCCTTGTCCTTAGATTTATTAATGAGGGAGTTGATTAAATTAGAAATATCAAAATGTGGATTTTCTTTATTGTTATCAAGATCATCAGCAATATCAATTAACCAAGGCTGATCATTTTCAGTCAAGGAGGGAGAAACTTGTGCTTTTATTGTTGCTGATTCTTTACTATTAGAGAGTGGGAAGAATTCTATACCAGGAATCAACACCTGATTGTTCACGCTTAAATAGGTATCAGGAAGTATTTGTCTCCCGTCAGATATAGAAAAAGGTTGAAAATAAGAATCTTCAGCTCCTTTTGGTAATAGTCCAATTTCCTTGAATTTGTTTGCAATAAAGTCAGCTGCAAGGGATTCACCAGTAGTACCAGCTCTTCTTCCCTCCAATTGATCAGAAGAGAGATATTCAATATTCTCTTTTAAGTATTTTAAAGTTTCCTTATCTGCTTTTCTCGTTTTTTGTGCAGAGGCAATGTTTGCAATCAAAAGAAAGACAATTAATAACCTGAACATGTTCATCATTTGATGCAAAAATATGATACTTATGGGAGGTGAGGTATAAACTTATTCTGAAAACAGGACCTTTTTACTTTTTTCGTAAATAACGGGTTGATAAATGGGGTTAACTTTGTAATAGTCATCATGTTAAGCAAAAAACTACATATCGGTTTATTGGGTAACCCAAATAGTGGAAAAAGTTCATTATTTAATCTACTTACGGGTATGCGCCAAAAAGTAGGAAATTTCCCAGGCGTAACGGTTGAAAAGAAAATTGGTCAGGTTGTATTACAAAATAAAATGGCGTATAACGTCATTGATTTACCTGGTGCATATAGTTTATACCCAAGAAGAAGTGATGAGTGGGTTTCTTACAAACAATTGATGACGCCAGAAGAAAATGAAGGAATAGACCTTGCCATAGTAGTAGTAGATGCAAGTAGCCTAAGGAGAAATTTATTATACGTTTCTCAAGTGATTGACTTGAAAGTACCCGTCATTGTTGCATTAACAATGAGTGATATTGCTAAAAAGAGAGGCATCACAATAGATATTGATGGACTTTCAAGAGAAATGCAAGTACCAATTGTAGCAGTTAATGCACGAACAGGAAAGGGCGTAGATCAGCTAAAATCAACTATATCACAATTGATGTTGAATGAACAAGCTGGTAATGATTTTTTTAATATTGAAGAGCTAGCAAAAGAAGCTATTGAAGAAATACAGAAGTTGATTCCAAACATCAGCAATTATTCAGCTATACATCATCTAATAAATCACGAATCATTTCAGTTAGATGATAAGACTCAAGGTGAAATTGAAAAAATTGAAGAGAAGTATAAATTCAATCACACCAGGATTCAAGCAGAAGATATTCAGCTTAGATATAAAAAAATAAGACAGATTGTTCAAAAAACAGTCGAAGAGGATAGTCCAGAAAAAAAGAAACGATATTCTGAACATTTAGATCATTTCTTTTTGCATAGAACATATGGGTATTTGATCATGGGAGTTGTATTGTTCATCTTATTTCAGAGTGTGTTTTGGATGGCTGAGTTTCCGATGAATACAATAGAATATGGAGTTAGTCAACTTGGAGGTTTACTTGGTAATAGTTTACCAACAGGTTGGGTGTCTGATTTATTAATAAACGGAGTATTAGCTGGTATTGGTGGAATATTAGTATTTGTACCACAAATAATGATATTGTTTGGCTTGATTACATTATTGGAGGATACGGGATATATGGCGAGAATCAGCTTTCTTTCGGATCGTATAATGAGGAAAGTAGGATTGAATGGTAAAAGCGTTATGCCAATGATTGGTGGATTTGCTTGTGCTGTTCCTGCCATCATGAGTGCACGGAATATAGAAAATAAAAAAGAACGACTATTAACCATTATGGTAACTCCATTTATGAGTTGTAGTGCACGGCTTCCGGTGTTCACCATTTTAACATCTCTAATCATACCAAACAAGCACATATTAGGTGTATTGAGTCTTCAAGGACTTGTATTGATGGGCTTATATGTGTTTGGTATTCTGATTGCGCTAATTGTTTCCTATGTTTTGAATTTATTCATTAAGATCAAAGAAAAAAGTTATTTCATATTAGAACTTCCTGTTTACAAGCAGCCTAGGTGGAAAAATATAATCATAACAATGATAGAAAAGGCCAAGGTCTTTGTATTTGATGCTGGGAAAATAATTCTATTGATATCCCTAATATTATGGGGGTTAAGTTCATTTGGACCAGGGAATAAGCGCGAGGAGATTAATAAACATTACCAAGAGCAATTGGCTTTACATCCAGAGAATGTGAAAATGTATAATACAGAGAAGTCAAACGCCTTATTAGAATTCTCTTATGCTGGGATTATGGGCAGGGCAATAGAACCTGTAATCAAGCCATTGGGCTATGATTGGAAAATTGGTATTGCGCTAATAACTTCTTTTGCAGCTAGGGAAGTATTTGTGGGTACAATGGCAACTTTATATAGCGTAGGAGAAGGTGCAGACGAAAATAGTAGTACACTTCGGAATAAAATGCAGTCAGCCAGGAGAAGTGATGGTTCTCCTGTATATACTACTGCAACGGGGTTATCCCTCTTAATATTCTATCTATTAGCTATGCAATGTATGAGTACGCTTGCTGTGGTTAAAAGGGAAACAGGGAGCTGGAAATGGCCTCTGATTCAATTATTGTATATGACTGGACTAGCCTATTTATTTAGTCTGATTATATATCAAATAATGAAATAATTACAAAAGCTGTAAATCCTGTAAAGAGGATTTAAGCAATTCGGGTGATTTGAAATGAATTGATTTTATACCGAATTCTTCTGCAGCAGATATGTTTCTTAAATTATCATCAATGAAAATAGTTTCTTCTTTATTTAAAGAAAACCTATTAATGATTAGTTCATAGATTTCTTTATGGGGCTTTCTAGTGTTTTCCTCTCCAGATACAATTCTTCCATCAAACCAATGTAAGAAATCAAATAATTCTAATGCCCGTGGGAATGTTTCTGCAGACCAGTTTGTAAGCGCATATATTTTTAAGCTCTTATCGTTTTTTAACTTTCTAAATAAATCAACAGTACCAGAAATTGGTCCATTTAACATTTCCTCCCATCGGTCATAATAAGCTAATATATTTTCTTTATGTTCAGGAAATTGAGAAATGAGTTCATTTGTTGCAGCTTCTATAGTTCTACCGCCGTCTTGTTTTTCATTCCAATCGAGTGTACAAATAGTATTTAAAAACCAGTTTCTATATTCCAGATCTGGCATAATTTTTTTATACATATAATCTGGATTCCAGTCTATTAATACACCACCTAGATCAAAAATTATATTTTTAATAGAATTCATATTATAATATTTTCCATCCAATTGCTTTATTAACAATAGTTTTTACAGATGATAAGGCTGAATTAATTGCTTCTTCTGCAGTAACAATACCAATGCCTTCAAAGCTTAATAATATCGTTCTAATAGATTCTTTTTGTATCGTCAAATGAAGCCTAGCTTGTTCTTCAGTAATTTTTCCTTGTAATTTTAATTCTGCAATTTGTTCAAGATTATGAATTATACTTTTTAATTGTAGTTCTGCAAGTGGTTTAACTTTCTTCCATCTTGTCTTAAGAACTTTTTTTACAGCAGAAGACATTTCATCAAGAATATCTGAAAGTATTAATTTATGCTTGGACATTATAATTTAGGTGTTTGATCTTTTTTTTAAAGATAACTGAAATTGTAGAATTGCGGTGAATGAATTTTCGATGGCAGATTTAATAATAATAATTTCTTCTTTAGAGGTAAAACCTTTCTTATGTAATAGTTCTAAAGAATTAAATTGAATTAATAAAGATTCCAATTGCTGTTGTGTAATTGATGTTTTGTATAGTGCCCTATTTCTAACTAATAAAACATTTATGTCAGCTTTAGAATCATCATAAAAGGAAATAAAATTATCATAATTCAAATCAGGTTTAGAAAATTGACGATCTACTCTGATGAAAAATTTAGCAGTTTTCTCTTGTAATGAATTTATTCGATTATCAGAAATAGAATCATACTCTTGAATTAATCGTATTCCAGAACAAGAAATAAAAAAAGAAAGAATAAATAATGAACTAAAAAATTTAAGCATAGTATAAAAATTTAATGTTGATATCTATTGTAGTATTTAATAATATTACTTTATTTATATAAACACTTATTACTATTACGGGTGTTAATATGTTGAAAACCTATAATCATTATTATTTTTCCTGATTTAAATCACTATTTTTTTTACTTATTAACATTTTTATTTTTTTAAAATGTATAATTTATTGAGAATTTATATCCTTATCCACAATTGAAATTATTCATATAAATAATTCACATATCTAAACTTTTTTAAATTGATGTTAATGTACCGATAGTAAAATGTGAAAAAATAGAAAGAGGATAGCCTACCACCACAAAATGCCAAAAGATATTTTATGATTTCCACATTTATCTAGTCAAAAACAACAGAAATCCACAGCAATAATTGCTTATTAACAAAGAGCTGTGAATTAACCTTAAATGGGTTGTTTTAATTCAAAAAACACCAAAAACTGTTCAAAAAAGAGGTTTTTTTGGGTGTTTTCCACAGTTTGTTAATAACCATTTTTACCTTATTTTTGCTCCCTCTTTACTAAATTAATATTATGTCAATAATTCAGCAAATCAGAGACAGGGCCGCGGTTTTGTTAACCGGGTTAATTTCTATTAGTCTTATCGGTTTTCTAGTGCAAGATGCGTTTGTGGGAAATGGCGGAAATATGTTGAGCGGCCAGACTACAACAGTTGGGTCGATAAACGGTGAAAGCGTTGAGGTTGTTGATTTCAACAAAAAAGTCAATCAGATAGAAGAGAACTACCGTTCCCAGGGTATGCAAACCAATGATATGATGACCCAAAATATCGTTGAGAGCATTTGGAATAGTATTGTACAAGAACAGTTGATAAAAGAGCAAGCTAAAAAGCTTGGGCTTACTGTAACATCAAAAGAAGTTGGTGCATTATTATTCTCTGATGATGCCCCACAAGAGTTCAAACAGCTATTTATAGACAAGACAACTGGTGGATTTGATGTAAATGCTGCTAAAACATGGATGAATAACCTCAAGAAGAGCACGAAGCAAGACGAGGTTCAAAATATTATTGATCAATTAATTAAGCCTATCGAAGGAAAGCTACTCGCAGAGAAGTATACCTCTTTACTTACACAGGGAGCTTATGTTCCAACTTGGATGATAGAAAAATCTATTTCTGATAACACTTCATTTTCATCATTTTCTTTTTTAAATATTCCTTATACTACTATATCTGATTCATCGGTGAACGTTTCAGATCAAGAAATTGAAGAATACGTAGGGAAACACAAAGATGAGTTTAAGCAGGAACACGTAAAGGGAATTTCGTTTGTAAGTTTTAGCTCGAATCCAACTGTTGCGGATTCATCTAAAATCCTTAATCAATTATATGCATTGAAATCAGATTTTTTGGCATCTAGTGATGCAAAAGCATTTGTAACCAAAAACAATTCATCTCTTCCATTTTATGATGGTTATGCCCTAAAGTCAAAACTTCAAATGGGTGCAAAAGATAGTATTATTGGTATGTCTATTGGTTCAGTGATTGGCCCATACCTTGACGGAGGTAGTTATGTGATGGCTAAAAAGGTAGATTCAAAAACTCAACCAGATTCAGTTATATGCAGGCATATTCTTATTGGTACCGTTAATCCTGGATCAGGGCAACAAAAAAGAACAGATAGCGCAGCAAAAAAACAAGCTGATAGTGTGTTTGCTTTGCTTAAATCTGGTGTAAATTTTGCTTCGTTGGCAACAGTAATGAGTGATGATGAAGAAAGTAAGCTAAAGGGCGGCGAGTATCAATTTAGCTCTGTCGACATGGGCAGACTTCCCCCAGAATTTGCCGAATTTATTTTTAATAAAAAGCAAGGTAGTGTTGAAGTGGTGAAAACAACTTCAGGGTATCATATTGTAGAAGTATTGAGTCAGAAGAATTTTGATCAAGCATATAAGGTTGCTTATATGTCAAAAAGAATTGTATCTAGCGAAGAAACTGATGCTACTGCTTCAAATTCTGCTATTCAATTTGCAGGCTTAAGTAGAGATTCTAAAACATTTGATGCAGCAGTTGCCAAGATGCAATTGAAGAAAGGTGTTGCAGAAAATATTAAAGAGATGGATTACAGCGCAGGTAATCTTGCTTCTAGGGCTTTAGTGAAATGGGTTTTTGAAAATAAAGCAGGAACTGTTTCTGATCCATTTGATTTGAAAGATCAATATGTAGTGGCCTTAATTACTAACGATATTAAAGAAGGTGTTCAACCAGCATCTGTAGCAAGAGTACTAGTTGAACCAACACTTAGAAATAAGAAGAAAGCTGAACTTGTATCAAAGAAGGCGGGATCTGAAAAAGATTTAGAAAAGCTGGCAACATTATTAGGTGGAAGATTGGCAACTGCTGACACGGTGAAATTTTCTGATCCTTTTGTTCCCAATCTAGGTAATGAGTCTAAGGTGATTGGTGCAGCATTTAACAAAAAGAATTTGTCTACTATATCAGGGTTGATCGACGGACAAAATGGTCTATATTTTGTAAAAGTTAATCAATTCGGAACGCTTTCAAGTTCATCGGTTGACATCATAGGTCAAAAGAAGGCTGCGGAAGCGCAAATGAAACAATTTGCAGCATACGGTACATTAGAATTCCTAAAGAAATCAGCGAAAATCGTTGATAAGCGTAGGGAAGCTGGTTACTAATGTTTACTGCGCATGAGAAAACAAGCACTCAGCCACCTCTATAGGGTGGCTGATGTTGTTTAAAAGCCTATTTATATGGAAGAATTACGGAATAAGGTTGCAGAAAGTGGTTTAATTACCATCGATCTTGAAAAATATTATCCTGCTAACCCGATCAACGTTTTCGATATTAAGGATTTCCTTTTCATGGGTCAAATATTAAAAGAGAAGGATTTTAGAGAATCACTTGATCATGTTGATTGGTCTACCTTCAATGGACTAGATGTGGTTATTACGTGTTCTGTAGACGCTGTTATTCCAATGTGGGCGTATATGTTAGTTGTATCTAAATTAGAAGGAAATGCCTTAAGTATTCATGTTGGTTCTAAAGAAGATGCACTAAAGAGTATTTTCCTACAACATATACAATCAATAGATTCGGTTGCATACGAGGGTAAACGTGTAGTGGTAAAGGGCTGCGGAGATATTCTAATCCCTGAATATGCCTATGTTGAAATTTCAAAAAAATTACTCCCTGTTGTAAAATCGCTTATGTATGGAGAGCCATGCAGTACTGTACCAGTTTTCAAGCGAAAGTAATTTCATTCTGATTAGCAAGTTTCTTTTCAATTCTTCTCTATCTTTAAGAGACTAAAACAAACTATATGCATAAGGCTGTACGGATTGCATTGATTACTGCCATGGGTGGATTTTTATTTGGATTTGAAACTGCAGTAATTTCTGGTGCTGAAAAAACAATCCAAAAATTATGGGAATTAAGTCCCTTTTGGCAAGGCTTTACGGTTGCATCTAGCTTAATTGGAACAGTTATTGGATCCATTATTGTTGGTGGGCCTGTGCAAAAATATGGTCGGAAAAATACATTATTAACCATAGCTATTCTATATATAATCTCTGCAATTGGTTGTTCATATACTTCCCAATGGATTCCCTTTATTATTTTTAGATTTTTGGGAGGTATTGCTGTTGGTGCTTCTAGTGTAGTTGGTCCAATGTATATTTCAGAAATTTCTCCAGCATCAATGCGTGGTCGACTTGCAGGCTCCTTTCAGACGAATATTGTTTTTGGAATTTTAGTAGCTTTCATTACAAATTATATATTTTCTGGATTTGGTGAGGATGCTTGGCGCTTAATGTTTGGCATAATGATAATACCATCTGCGTTATTTTATATTTTACTCCGCACTATTCCAGAAAGCCCCCGTTGGCTTGTATTAAAAAATAGAGAAGCAGAAGCCATTCTAATCTTTAAAAAGTTAGGCACAGAAAAAATTGAAATTGCTATATCAGAAATCCGAGCTTCATTGTCGGAAAAGAAAGAAAATTTATTTCAATCAAAATATGTTAAGCCAATATTTTTTGCCGTTGTATTAGCCATGTTTAATCAGTTAACTGGCATAAATGCTATTTTATATTATGCACCTAGAATATTTAGTATGGCAGGGTTTAGTGAGGCAGAATCCTTTCTGCAGCCTATTTATATTGGAACTGCTAATTTAATTTTTACTCTGTTGGCAATGACATTGATTGATAAGGTTGGTCGAAAAAAATTATTGATTATTGGATCCTTTGGAATGATTTTGTTTTTAGCCCTTACTGCACAAGTATTTTCACAACCAGAGCCAAATAAAATGGTTGTCATTTATTTGGTAGGATTCATTGGTTTTTTTGGTTTTTCTCAGGGAGCCGTTATTTGGGTATTTATATCTGAAATATTTCCGAATGCTGTACGTTCACAAGGTGGAGCATTAGGAAGTTTCACGCATTGGATTATGGCTGCAATTATATCCTGGACATTTCCTATTATAGTTGAGGGGAATAGTTTAGGAGGCTATTATTCATTTTTATTTTATGCATTGATGATGTTAGCCCACTTGATATTTGTATGGAAGTTTCTACCTGAAACAAAAGGCAGAACATTAGAAGAAATTCAAAAGGACCTGGGTATAAAATAGACAATCAACTATTGTTTTTTTTAGCATAGAGTCTTGCTTTCTCAAGATCTTCTACTGTATCAATTCCTATGGTATTCATATCCGTTTTGATCATCCGAATTGGAACTCCATTTTCTAAATAGCGTAATTGCTCTAGCATTTCAGCATTCTCGAGAATACCTAGAGGCCATTGTGTGAATTGTAATAATGTCTCTTTTCTGAACGCATATACTCCGATATGCCTATAATACGGTAGAGATGAGTCAGTATTTCGTTTAAATGGAATTGGGGATCTACTAAAATAAAGTGCATCATTTTTAACATTGCACACCACTTTTACGAGATTTTTGTTTTCAACATCTTCGTCTGAAGAAAACTCCTTCATTAATGAGGCTACTTGTACATTTTTGTCTTCAAATGATTTTAGTATGTCTGCTAGAGGTTGTTTTTCAATAAAGGGTTCATCTCCTTGAATATTAACGATAATATCAGTATCAATATCTTTTATTGCTTCTGCAATACGATCACTACCACTAGCGTGTTCTGCACTACTTTTTTTTACAGCGCCACCATGTTTTTTAATTTCATCAAAAATGGCATCATTATCTGTTACAACTAATACCTGATCAAATAGGCCTGTTGAAATGGCATTTTCATAAACCATTCTGATTATGGTTTTATCACCAATGGTTTTCAACAACTTTCCTGGGAATCGTGTAGCTCCAAATCGTGCTGGTATAACTGCAATATTTTTCACTAATTATATTATTTTTTCAAAAGGTCTTTTTAATAATGCCCCAAAACTTTCATCCTTTTCGTTCGGGAAATAGTTGTCTAAGCCATATTTAATATTTTTTGGATTCATTTCAATGAAAGTCCCCAATAGTCTATCCCAAATTGAAAATACTGCACCATAGTTTTTGTCAGTAAATGGCTGTTTCCAATGGTGGTGAACTTTATGCATGTTTGGAGAAACCAATAACCAACTAAGTGATTTATCTAACCAAGCAGGAAGAGAAATATTAGCATGGGTAAAACCAGTCATGAATACCAAGATTGTTTGATACAATAATACCGCATACATAGGAGCACCAGCAACGAAAATACCAATATAAAAGAATACTCCACGCCATATTGATTCTAGAGGATGATGACGAAGTCCTGTTGTTACATCCACGTTATTATCTGCATGATGTATAATATGAAAGCGCCAGAACAGTGTTATTTTATGTTCAATAAAGTGACATAGCCATCCTGCAAAAAAATCGAGGGTAAAACAGGTTATTACAATGATGAATAGGGGTGAAAAATGCCCAAGTTTGATTAATCCAATATTATTTGCATCAGTCCAACTAGAAATCCATACAATACCTACTGCGAGTAGGGTGTGAATAATGAAATGAATAGCTGTAAAATATATATTTACACTTGCGTGTTTAATTTTATTTTTTTTATACTGAAGTTTAATTAAGGGGATACTATTTTCAACTACCCATAATAGAATCATTCCTGCAATAAAAAAACCCGCTCTTTCAAGGGGTCTTTTTTCAAGTTCGCTGAAGTAGGAAATCAACGTATCCATATCAACTATTTTATTCATGTTTTAGTTTGACATCAAAGGCATGGCTAACATAAGAAGATCTTCATCTTCATCTTGTTCAACGGGTTTAATCAATCCAGCTTTTGTTGGAGTAGATAATTCCAGTCTAACCTCTTCACTTGTTGTACCCGCTAACATTTCAATTAAAAAACGAGCATTGAAGGAAATGATAATGTCTTCTCCATCGTATTGGCAAGACATCCGTTCGTTACCTTCTTGGCTAAAATCAATATCCTGAGCAATAAGTTGTAATTCACTCCCTGATATATTCAGTGTAACTAAGTTGGTGCTTTTATTGCTAAATATACTAATTCTACGAAGTGCTGATTGAAAGTCTTGACGATTGATGGTCATCAAATAAGGATTTTCAGCTGGTATCACTACTTTATAATCAGGGAATCGAGCGTCTAATAAGCGACATGAAAGTTGAACTGTACCGTGGTTCACAAACAAATGGTTGTTATTATATGAAATTGAAATTTCATCTTCATTGTCTGGTAATGAATTCTTGAGTAGGGTCAATGGTTTTTTAGGAACAATCATTGAATCTGATTTTGGGCAAGTGACGCTTTTTAGTTTGTACCGAACCAATCTGTGTGCATCTGTTGCCACTGCGGTCAATCCTTTTTTGTCTAGTTCAAAAAATACTCCGGTCATTGCAGGTCTTAGATCATCATTACTTACTGCAAAAATTGTTTTATTGATAGCAGTAAGTAACTGATGGCTAGTCATAGTGAACGCTGATGTATCATCAGTTGGTGGTTCTTTGGGAAAATTATCGGGGTTCTCTCCCATCACTTTGTATTTCCCATTATCACTTGTTATTTCAATTCCAAAATTTTTGTCAATATCAAAGGTTAAGGGTTGGTTTGGTAAATTTTTAAGTGAATCCATCAAAATTTTGGATGGAATACAAACACGCCCAGTATCTTTTGCTTCAATGTCTAAATGAATTTTCATTACTGTTTCGAGATCTGTTGCAATTACAGTCAATTTATTTTTTTCTATTTCAAAAAGAAAATCTTCCAGAATGGGCAATACATTATTAGAACCGATTACACCATTGATTTGTTGAAGTTGTTTTAGCAGGGCAGAAGAAGAAACTATGAATTTCATAAGAATACTATTTGTATGTTAGCAAATATAAACGCATGCAGCCGATTTTTAGGATTGATTTTTTTGACATTTTAGGTAAAATATCACCCTTTTATGTTGAAAACTGAAACATCCACTTCAGTAAATCTGTAATTTGCCCTCGATGGAGGAAATGAACAAACGATATCGAACCCTAACCCCTGAACAGGCCTATGTAAAGATTCGGCATTTTTGTGCTTTTCAGGAACGAACGCATCAAGAAGTAAAGATGAAACTGCATAGTTATGGGATTGGGTGGACTGAAATAGGTGAAATTGCTTCCAAATTGATTGAGGAGGGCTTTTTGAATGAGGAACGATTTGCAATGGCCTTTGTAGGTGGTAAATTCAGGATAAAACAATGGGGAAGAAAAAAAATTGAGCAGGAACTTAAGAAGAAGCAAGTTTCGGGATACAATATCCGTTTAGCGCTCCGGGATGCGATTGATCTGGAGGAATATGAAAAAACAATGCTTAAGATTATTGAGAAAAAGTGGTTCGCCATAAAGCCTGAAACAGATAGTATGTTTATCAAGAAATCGAAAACGCAGGCATATTTATATCAACGAGGATTTGAGCAGGATCTGATTGTTAAACTAATTAATAAATTTCTTGATCAACTCAATAGTCAATCTGTCTAACTACTAAAGTCTATTTTTACATTATGCAATTTCTTTCAATCACAACCATTCAAACTAATCTTCATTGGGAAGATAAGCTGGCAAATAGAAATATGCTTGAAGAGAAGATTCTTAGCATTAAGGACAAAACTAACATTGTTGTTTTACCTGAGATGTTTACTACTGGGTTTAGTATGAATCCGTCATTGTTGGCTGAAAAAATGGATGGTGAAACAGTAGCGTGGATGAGGCGATTGGCAAAGACTAAATCAATTATTCTTGTTGGAAGTTTGATTATAGAAGAAGATCAGAAATATTATAATAGACTGATATGGATGTTGCCAAATGGGGAATTGGGATTTTATGACAAGCGACATTGCTTTTCCCTTTCAGGAGAACATGAACATTATACACCTGGCACAAAACGACTCATTGCATCAGTTGGTGGCTGGAAAGTTAATTTGTGTATCTGTTATGATCTAAGATTTCCTGTTTGGACAAGACAGGTAATTCAATCTGATCCTGATCAAGAGCCAGCTCCTGAATTTGATCTGTTAATTTATGTAGCCAATTGGCCTGAAGTTCGAAGTAATGCTTGGAAAATTTTATTGCAAGCAAGAGCTATAGAAAACCAATGTTATGTGGTGGGTGTAAACCGCGTTGGTAGTGATATACATGATATAAAGCATAGTGGCGATTCAATGGTAATAGATCCTTTAGGAGAAGTAATATACCATAAAGCAGATGATGAGCATATTCAGACAATCATTATCGATAAAATAAAATTGAATACGGTGAGAGAAAAATTCCCCTTTTGGTTAGATGGTGATCATTTTTTAATTACGGATTAGCATATTTATTTCTATCAATTTAAAATTTGATAATTATCTAACATAATTTTTATGGTGAACTATATTTTATCTATTTTTTTTGTATTTATATGTTTAATTGATGCAAGCGCACAAAAAAAACAACTCGATCATTATTTTCCTAGTGCAGAAAAATGGGAACGTAGGCGTCCTAGTGAATTTGGAATTGATTCATCAGCTCTTCAAACCTCCATAAATTTTGCTATTAAGAATGAGAGTAAAATGCCTAGAAATCAAGATTCTGCCCAGGTATTAAATTTTGGTAAAGAGCCATTCAGTGATGCGATAGGACCATTTTCAACTCGTGGACAAGAGACTGGAATTATTATATATAAGGGATATATTATAGCAACATGGGGTGATGTTGAAAAAGTTGAGCAAACTCATAGTGTTACAAAAAGTTTTCTTTCTACAACAATTGGTTTAGCAGTTGATCAAGGCCTTATAAAAAGTATTCAAGATCCTGTGTATACTTATCTACCCCCAGTTGAGGTTTATGACAACAACATAAACCGAAAAGCTGATGATCTAGGTAAGAATTTTTTTATGGAACCTTTTAATACTGATCATAATCGAAAAATCACTTGGGAACATTTACTGAGGCAAACGAGTGATTTTGAAGGTACGTTATGGGGGAAGCCTGATTGGGCAGATAGACCGGGCGATAATACCAATGAATGGTTAACCAGAAAGCGCAATGAACCTGGACGTGTATGGAAATACAATGATACAAGGGTAAATGCTCTTTCTCTAGCCGCTACAATGATTTGGCATAAATCACTTCCAGAAATTTTGAGAGAAAAAATTATGCAGCCCATTGGCGCAAGCAATACATGGCATTGGACTGGCTATAGAAATTCATGGGTAGTATTGGATGGAAAAATAATTCAATCTGTAAGTGGTGGTGGCCATTATGGAGGTGGTATGTTTATCAATGCACTTGATATGGCTCGGTTTGGTCTATTAACATTTCACAAAGGGAACTGGAATGGAAAGCAATTAATTTCTGAAAAGTGGATTCAGTATTCTACCACTCCAACGAGTGCTAATCATGAATATGGTTTTATGAATTATTTTCTCAACACCGAGAAAAAATTATTGCCATCAGCACCTGAGGATGTATTTGTTCATCTCGGCAATGGTACAAACATGATTTATGTTGATCGAAAAAATGAATTGATTGCCGTTGTTCGTTGGATAGATGGAAGTGCAATGGATGGATTTATTTCTAAATTACTAAGTGCAGTAAAAAAATAAATCTCAAGACTTTCTTCTTTTATCCTTCTTTAAATGCATTCCATCCTTGAGCGGTGATATTATAAGTATTGCCACCTTTTGTTTTAATTTTTGCTCCTTCTTCTGCTTCTGTGATGTATCCAATTACACTTATCTTTTCGATAAGAGTAAGCTTTTCATAGTCATCTTGCTTGATGGTAAATAAAAGTTCATAGTCTTCTCCACCACTCAATGCACAGGCAGTCGGATCAATTTCAAACTTATAGGCAGCATTCCGCGAATCTTCTGAAATGGGAAGTTTTTCTTCATAGATAACACAGCCTACACCACTTGATTCGCATATATGCAATAGTTCAGAGCTAAGGCCATCGCTGATATCCATCATAGATGTTGGTATCACTTGCTTTTCTTCAAGTAATTCATGAATATCTTTTCGTGCACTAGGCTTTAGCAAACGACCAATAACATACGCTTCATTTTCTAAATCAGGTTGAACACCTGGACTTTCTATATAAATTTTCTTTTCTCTTTCTAAAAAGAGCAAACCAATATAGGCAGCTCCTAAGTCACCTGAACAACATATCAAGTCACCTTTTTGTGCATTTGATCTTTTAACGATTTGTTCTGGAGTTGCCTCCCCTATGGCAGTTATAGAAATAATAAAACCTTTTTGAGATGAAGAGGTATCACCTCCTATTAAATCAACACCGTGTTCTTCACAGGCTGCATAAACACCTTCATAAAATTCTTCAATGGCTTCAACACTGAATCGGCTACTGATTCCTATACTGAGTAACAACTGAGTAGGTGTTGCATTCATTGCATAGATATCACTAAGGTTAACAATGACTGATTTATAGCCTAAATGTTTTAAAGGTGTATACGATAGATCGAAGTGAACACCTTCAATGAGCATATCAGTTGTAATCACAGTTTGTTTACCAAAGTGATCAATTACTGCTGCATCATCTCCAACGCCTAAAATGGAAGAAGCATTTTGCAGTTCAATATTTTTTGTGAGGTGATGAATTAAACCAAATTCACCGTAATCTTTTATTTCTGTTCTTGACATGGTATGTTATTGATGTGTGTTTGAAATCCAGCGAAGTAATTCATCGTGGATCTTTCCGTTTGTTGCAACAATATGAGGTTGATAAGGGGAGTATTCATGGCCTTTAAAATCTGTAACGATTCCTCCTGCTTCTTGAACCATTAAAAATCCTGCTGCACTATCCCAGGCATTGAGTTTATGTTCATAGAATCCATCAAACCGTCCAGCAGCAACCCAACAAAGGTCAATTGCAGCAGAACCCAGTCTGCGCACGGGGATACCTTCTCGAATTAATCGACTAAACACGTCGAGCGGTCCGTTGGGAACATCGAGGTACGTGTAAGGAAATCCAGTAACTAGGCAGGAATGTTTTACCTGTTTTTGTTCACTAACTTGAATTCGATGTCCGTTTAAAAAGGCGCCCTGACTTTTTTCAGTCAAGAAAAATTCATTCAGCATGGGGTTATTAACAGCACCCATGATCATCACACCATCTTTTTCAATGCCTATGCTTACACAACAGAGGGGTATACCATTTGCGAAATTTATAGTTCCATCGATTGGGTCGATAATCCATTTGTAGGAGGAGTCCATTTTAACTTCCCCGATTTCTTCACTTAGAATATAATGATCAGGGAAATCTTTTCTGATGATATCCATGATTAGGGCTTCTGAAGCCTTATCAACCTCAGTGACGAGGTTATTTGGACCTTCTTTAAATTCTATAGAAAACTTTCCATTAATTCTTTCTTGAATTAATTTTCCTGCTGCCTCAGCAGCTTTTATGAGTGTGCTTTTTAGCATGCCGCAAAGGTACTAAAACAGAGCCAATATGACTAAGTGGTAGAAATGCTTGAGGAGATTCTTAACTGGCTTGATTTGATTAAACGTCACAAATTTCAACACCTTGTTTGAGTGCAGCGATTGCATCGGGCCATGTTGGGATGAATTCTTGCGCAACAAATCCTTTAAATCCAGTCTTTACGATGGCTTTCATAATAGCAGGGTAATAAAGTTCTTGTGTTTCATTGATTTCATTTCTTCCTGGAACCCCACCAGTATGATAATGCGCAAAATAGTGATGATGTTCATTAATGGTTCTGATTACATCCCCTTCATCAATTTGCATATGGTAAATGTCGTAGAGCAATTTGAAGTTTTCTGATCCAATGCGTTTACATAGCTCAATGCCCCAGTTTGATTTATCACACTGGTAGTCTTCATGATCAATCTTAGAATTAAGTAACTCCATAACTAGCGTTACATTATTCTTTTCCGCTACTCCAATTAGCTTTTTTAATCCCTCAGTGCAATTTTTCAATCCTGTTTCATCATCTTTCCCTCGACGACTTCCAGAAAAGCAGATAAGATTTTTGTATCCTGCTTTAGCCACCAATGGAATCATTTCGGTGTAGTTTTTGATTAGTTTCTGATGAAACGCTGGATCGTTGAAACCATCAACTAGATTGAGTTCAGCTCCATTACACATGGATGAATAGAGGTCATATTTTTTAAGAGTATCCCATTCTTTGGGGCCTACAAGATCAATGCCTTTAATACCTATTTCTTTTGCACTTTTACATAATTGATCTAATGGTATATCTGAATAACACCATCTACAAACAGCATGGTTTATATTTCCTTTCAATGGAGTATTATTTTTTTGATCATGTTGTTCATGAGGTAAAATGGCAGCCATTCCGCTGGTAGTAATTCCACCTGCTGCAACTGAACCCAACATGATGTTTTTGATTGCGCTTCTGCGCGAAGGATTTGTCATGAAGGAAAGTTAATAAATAATTGCAATAATCAGAGAGGAAGCAATTTGAAATTTTCTGAATACTGCATTACCATTCCTAGGGGTATCAACTACTGCTTCATTTTTTTATGCGTGACCAACCTCAAACATTGTCTTAAATGATACATGCTTATTCTCTTGGAATTCATCGTAAAAGTCCTGTAAATCATGACTATCATGAAATATTTCAACTGTATACGGATTCATTTGTTTATTTCTTCTTTCCAGTATAACTGTATTGCCTTTTTTCATTTGATTCGACATAAAGTCAAATATCTCGCTTACGGCATCAATCATTCCATAAGAGTTCATCTCTTCAATGGTATTCAAATCAAATTTGTAGGTTTTCATCGTCTTGGTGTTTGCTGTAAAAGTATTGTTATTAACAAGTTTTTACCATGATAAGATTTTCTATTTTTTTAAGTTCAGTATTAATACTTAATTGGGTTAGGTATAATCTATTTAATCAATTGAACCTTTTACTAGAGGGGATCTTAATTTCATTTATTTTAAAGAATTAAACAGACTTGAAGTTCTATTG
>CAJBBV010000093.1 GCA_903951405.1 uncultured bacterium | reverse complement strand
AGGCTGTCTTTTTATTTTACCATCACTATCAATACTAACGCTGTTAAGTAAAAACTCCCTTTTTTCTTTTTGATTGAATAAAAATCGAAGGTCAGTTCCTGTATTGAATAACTGATAAGAAAGATAGGAGTCTGTATTGTCGTCAAATTGACTTTTTCTTATTGTATTATTCCACCGCAATGATCCATCGGCTTCAAAGAAAAAAACCATGATATTCCCACAGCTATATCGGACTTGATTACCCATATTGAATCTATTAAAAGGGTCATAATATCCCATGTAATTGAATCTGTTGAATGGGCTGTAGTAGCCATAGTTGTATGGCGAAAACATATTATTTCCATAGAGGTAATCATATCTATTCCATACATTAGATCTGGAACTTGAATAATATAATTCAGTGGTAACTGCATATCCACCATCTTGGAGGGGAATAACTTGTTTTATAAAATGGTCGTTGAAGGCAGCTTTGAGTGCGCCAGATTCTCCTTTTGCATCCAATCGAATGCTGTCGTTAAATTGGAAACTTGTTTCTTTTAATATGGTTTCATTTTTTTTATCCCAAATCATTGAATAGATGCCGTCAATATTATTTTTCTTTAATTTATAGTACAGTGAAGTGGTGATAATGCGTTTGTTATAGTTATCAAATTTTATTTTGACTTCATCCAATGTTTTGTCTTCTAGATTGACGGGGATGAGTACGGGTCTATCTTCTTCTGCTTTTTTAAATAATAATTCAAATTTATTGATGTATTCTCTGTTTCCTGATCTACCACATAATCCAACCACAAAATCACCATCGTTGTCTAATAAGAAATCGGTAAAGAGCCCATCTTTATTATTTACTTGAAGTGTAAAGACACTTCTTTTGATCAAGCTCATTTGATTGTCGTATAATAGCGAGGTTATTTGATATCCTTTTTCATGTTGGCGTTTCACCTTAAATACTAGGATCTTTTTTTTATCATCACTATTGATAACGCTATAAATTTTATTTTCACTTGATCCAGAAATTTGAGTAGTATCGAGTTCAACAGCCTCTGTCATTAATTTTCCTTCTCCATTTAGTTTGATCATTTCACAGTGAAGGATATTTTTTTTTTGATATTGATATATCATGTAGTAAAAATCTCCATATGCAACGAAATCTACATTAGTGATTCGTTCAGGCAAAAATTCCATCCTAATCCTATTTTTCAACTCCATCTCGGTGTCGTAAATACAGATATCGTGACTATTTCTATTGTTTTTATAAATGCTATAATTTCCAGAGACTTTACCAATGATTTCAAAATTCATTTCTTTGGTATCATCTCTGTCTGGAATAGAGTACTTGATATTTTGTGCCTGTAAAATCCCTGCCCAAAACATCAAAAAGAAGATGAATACTGTATTTTTCATATTTATCGTATTGTTCCTTAAAATTACGCGAACACAATCAAACAAACTTTTATCGAGCCTCTTTTCTCTCAAACAAGCACTTTTTTTATATAAATTTTAATTTTTGAGTCCATTTGGAAAACAAGCAATATTTCATATAGCTTTGTTGTGCCATTTTATGGCAATTAATTTCTGCTGAAGTGAGTAAAAATTTAAACAAGGTAACCGGCGCTGGGTTACTAATCGCCTTAGGAATAATTTACGGAGATATAGGAACCTCTCCACTTTACGTTTTTAGCGCCATAATAAACGGAAGAGTGATTACTGAAGATTTAATCTTGGGGGGTATTTCATGTATAATATGGACTCTAACCTTACAGACTACGATAAAATACGTGATTCTTACGCTAAGGGCTGATAACCATGGTGAAGGTGGAATCTTTTCGCTTTATACCCTGGTAAGGCGTAGAAAAAAGTGGTTGGTTGCTCCGGCAATGATTGGAGGTGCTGCCCTGCTGGCTGATGGTATGATTACACCTCCCATCTCTGTAACATCCGCTGTTGAAGGTTTAACTCAATTGCCAAGGTTTTCCGGCATTAAGGAAATGGAAATTGTATATATCGTTTTGGGTATATTGGCATTTCTGTTCTTCATGCAGCAATTTGGAACTGCCACGATTGGAAAAATGTTCGGGCCAATCATGTTTATATGGTTTCTCATGTTGGCTGTTCTGGGAGTAATGGATATTTCATTAGACTGGAACATATTAAAGGCATTTAGCCCACACTATGCAGTGAATTTATTAGTCAATTATCCCAAAGGATTTTGGATATTAGGGGCTGTTTTTCTCTGTACTACCGGGGCTGAAGCATTATACTCAGATCTAGGGCATTGCGGAAAGAATAATATTCGTTTTTCATGGATTGGGGTAAAGCTTTGCTTGATTTTGAATTACCTCGGACAAGGAGCATACTTGCTTGGGCAGCAGGGTAAACTATATGCTAATTCCAGTTTAATGAAGGAAGCTGGATTTCTTGAGGCCAATCCAACTGCATTACCACTTCAAAATCCTTTTTTCGCAGTAATGCCAGATTCATTTTTGCTTATCGGTATTATCATAGCAACTGCTGCAGCAATTATTGCTAGCCAAGCCTTGATAAGCGGATCGTTTACCTTGATTAGTGAAGCCATGCGATTAAACTTATGGCCTCGTTTTAAAATTAATTATCCATCTGAAGAAAGAGGGCAGTTATTTATTCCCGCTATTAATGCACTGCTTTTTCTGGGATGTTGTGGAATAGTCTTGTATTTCAAAAATTCAGCTAATATGGAAGCGGCGTATGGTCTTGCCATCACGTTGTGCATGATTGCCACGTCTATTCTTTTTGCCAATTACCTAGTACTCCATCGAGTGAGTTCAATATGGATTTATTTGTACTTGATTGTTTATTTCAGCATTGAATTCAGTTTTCTCTTTGCAAACCTTGATAAGTTTCCACATGGTGGATTTGTAACACTGGTTGTTGGAGGTCTTCTATTCCTCATCATGTACGTTTGGTTTAAATCTAGAAAAATTAAAAATAGGTACGTAGAATTTTCTAGGTTAGAAAATTATCTTCCTGTATTGCAGGAGTTAAGCAATGATTCATCTATTAATAAATATGCTACACATTTAGTCTACCTCAGTAGTGCTAATAATCCTAAGGAAATTGAATATAAAATAATTCACTCCATCCTGAATAAGAAGCCTAAAAGGGCCGATATCTATTGGTTTGTGCATGTTGACACACTGGATGATCCATATACATGTGAATATGAAGTACAAACCATTATTCCTAATGAAGTAATTCGTATTGATTTTCGTTTAGGGTTTAGGGTACAACCTAAAGTCAATTTAATGTTTAGAAAGGTAGTAGAAGATATGGTGTCTAATAAGGAAGTTAATATCGTTTCACGATACGATAGCCTTCAACGAAATAATATTGCTGGTGATTTTGAATTTGTTGTAATGGAAAAATTTTTAAGTCAAGACAATGAACTCCCATTCTGGGAAAAAGTTGTAATGAAGTTATATTTCTGGCTGAAACAGGTTTCCCTCTCAGAAGAAAAAGGCTTTGGGTTAGATGCTAGCAATGTAACGTTGGAAAAATTTCCGTTGGTGGTAGCTCCTGTTAAGACGTTGAAATTAAAAAGAATATATACTGGAGAAGAAGAGGAATAAATAAAGGGCTCAATTGAGCCCTTTATTTATGGTACTTAATTTGTTTCAACTGATTTTTTCCTTCTCAAGAGCTTGTTTTATTTTTTGCTCATGCAATGTGTTTATTTGATTGAATCTTTTTGAAGCGTCTTCTACTTTCTGTTTCAGGTTCTCGATACTCTCCAATTGTAAATTACTTGGACCTGCATCGCCAGAACAAAGAGGCATATATACTTCGGTGATTTCTTCCCTTAATCTTTTTTCATCAGCGAACATAGAAGATTGTTTTGTCGGAATTAATGTTGCTCTTAACGTTTCTAGTTCATTCAAATACGAGTCACCTAGTTTTTTATTTTTTTTATTTTTGATTTTAGGAATACGTGTATTAAATTCTTTTTGTTTTAGTGAAATTGACGAAACTAGGCTTGCCAAGTTGATATGAAGGGTGTACAATTCCATCGCAGCATTAAATTGAGTAGTTCTTTCTTTTAAAGTGAATGATTTATCCTCAATATGAATGAGCTTGAATTGTTGACTAAATTCTTTTTCAGCCACTTTCAATTTCAATGTATATGTTCCTGGTAATACTTGAGGTGCTATTGCCCCTGCATTATCAGGTCTTGATGCTCCAGTTGCCGTTTTAGGTGGTTGAATGCGTTGGTTCCAGGTTACTTTATTTATTCCTTTTCTTTTTGTTCCAGGAAGGGATTGTACCAACTTTCCGTATGCGTCATAAATTTCAAGTTTAACATCTCCTGAACTGAGTCTGTCTTTTAAATAATATTGGAAAGGTTTCAATGCAGGGGCGTTCGGAGCTACCCAGCCACCTGTGCTAGGGGAACCCCCGTTTCCAAAATTTCCTGATGAAAGTATAATGTCTCCTGTCTCAAAAAGAGTTACTTCTTTATTCAAAATTTCTTTAGTCATATTCCTCATAGAGGAAATATCATCAATAATCATAATGCCTCTTCCATGTGTCGCAATAATTAGGTCATTTGTTTCCGGATGAATTTTCATATCCCTTACTAATGTAAACCATGGGATATTATTATATTTCATTCTAAACCAGTTTGCACCTCCATCTAGGCTTGAGAAAAGCCCCATTTCAGTACCTAAGAAGAGTAAATTTCCGTTTTTTGGATCTTCAATTATCTTATGTGCAAATCCTGAAAAGTCGTTGCTTTTGAAGGATTGCCATGTTTTGCCGCAGTCTTTTGTTGTTGCGGCATATGTCTTGTGATCACCGTACATATGATTTTCAAATGTGACAAAAGCAATATCCTTATTGAAATGAGATAGCTCAATACTACTTACCCATGCTTGACTTGGAATACCTGTAGATGATATATTTTTTGAAATTATATTCCAAGTCTTACCACCATCTTTTGTGATTTGCAGGTTGCCATCATCTGTGCCAACCCAAATTATGTTTTCGTCCAATGGAGATTCTGTTATGGTGAAAATGGTAGTATGATTTTCTGCAGAGGTATTGTCTGCACTTAATCCGCCACTGTTTTCCTGCTCTTGTTTTTTCTTATCATTTGTAGTAAGATCATCGGATATCCTTACCCAATTTCTACCCTGATCAGTTGAGCGATAAAGATATTGAGAACCGGTGTATAGGTTTTTTTTATTGGCTTGTCCTACGGCTATTGGAGTATTCCAGTTCCATCTTAATTTATCTTCATCTTTAGTTTGAGTTGGCTGAATCATAACATTTTTTACACTTCTCGTATCTACTCTTGCCATATTCCCCCCCTGAGCTTCTGCATATACAGTTTGATCGTCTGTTGGGTCAGGTACTACCCAAAATCCGTCACCTCCAAATAAAGGCTTCCAATCTCCAATACCAACACCTCCCGGTCCAGAAGATGGTGCCATCCAACTTCCATTATCTTGCAATCCGCCGTATACGTTGTAATTTTTTTTCATATCATGTGCAACATGATAAAATTGGCCAATAGGTAAATTTTGATTGAATACCCATGTCGCACCTTTGTCTAAGCTCGTATACAATCCCCCATCAGTTCCAAGGTAGAGTTGATTTGTATTGTTTGGATTTATCCAGAGGGCATGATGATCGCTGTGAACCCATCCGCCATCGCCACTTGCTTCTGCAAATGAGTAGCCTCCATCAATGGAATAGGAGAATGAATAGGCGGGTCTATAAACTCTTTTGGGATCTTTTGGATCGATAACCAACGTGCTAAAGTAAAATGGCCTTGAGACAACATTAAGTGAAGCACTTTGTTGTTTCCAGCTTTCGCCGCCATCTTCTGAAATATATAGTCCGGTTGATTTTGATTCAATGATGGCTATCATGTTGTTAGGAGAAGACGGAGCAGCGGTAATGACGGTTCTCCCATAAGGCTTTGAGGGTAGTCCGTTTTCTAACTGTTTCCAACTTTTTCCGCCATCTATGCTTTTCCAAATACCACTGCCTTCACCACCAGATGAAAAAGAGTAAGGGGTTCTTCTGAATTCCCAAGTGGTTGCAAATACAATTTGACTATTTATGGGATTAATGAACAGGTCTGCACAACCTACCTTGTCAGAAATAAATAATATTTTTTCAAAACTTTTGCCCCCATCCGTTGATTTATATAATCCGCGGTGTTTACTATCACTCCAAAGTGCTCCTGGCACTGCAACATAAACGATATTATTATTCAGTGGGTCAATGATAATTTTTGAAATATGCTCACTTGAGTCGAATCCGGAAAGTTTTGTCCAATTGCTTCCCCCATCTGTAGTTTTATACATTCCATCTCCAATGGAAACCGAGTTACGCATGTTGCTTTCTCCTGTTCCTACATAAATCGTTTTTGGATTTTTTTGATCTATGGCAATCGCACCTATACTTTGACAATACTTATCAAAAATTGGCTTGAATGAAGCGCCAGCGTTGGTCGTTTTCCAAACACCACCACCGGCAGTTCCAACGTAAAGTGTTTTACCTTCATCATTGGTTACCCCTTCAATTGACGTGATTCTTCCACTCATTGTGCCTGGACCTAAATGTCGAGCTTCCAGTGTTCCGAATATAGATGCATTTACTTCATTTTGTGCAACAGCTGTGTTAGAAAAACAGCTGTAAAGTATGAGAAGTGTAAGTGCTAATTGATTTTTCAATTTGCTACCTGTATTGTATTTGTGTGTCATATAAAAAATTTTCAAAAAAAAACCCGGCTGCTAAACCGGGCTATATGAAGTCATTATGATTTATTGTTGAACCTTGAAAATACTTTGATCCACTGCGATATTTACTTCGACTTTAGTTAAATTAATTGGAGCAGGCATCATGTTGTTTTCCATAGTGAAAGGTACTGAGATGCCTAGGGGTAATTTTTGGTAATTGCTAAGGTTGATGGTCGATTCAATTTCTTGTCCGTTCACAGACATTTTTGATATAGTACGAACAATGTAAAAGGTTTTAGGGTCTAGTATATACGTAGCTTCTCTTCCGCTTTTTCGCGTCAGTTTAAGTTTGAAGCATGCTACTCCATCTATGTCTTCATTTTCCAATTGCTCAATTGTATGGCCTTTCTCTTTGTAGTCAATGAACTCGCCTTGAAGATCAAGTTGCTCTTTTCCAACATTCAATTCATCTTGAGTTATGGGTTCTGGTTTTGTTTGTCCTTGCATTGGGTTAAAATTCCAACCCCCATCAACACCGATGATGGAGTAGCCACTCATTCCCATTACAGAAAATTCTTGCTTCATTCCAACGTTGTGAACTTGTGTGATAATAATTGGTACTTCTATCCCCTGAGTGCTTAGCGTTGCTTCTGATCTCATGGAGTTTACTTTTTTCCAGTTTTCTTTTCCTCCAATGGCTTCAATATGCTTCGTTATCAAATCTTCGGTAGTCTGAGCGACAGATATAACCGTTAGCATCATTCCGATAACGGCTAATGATAAATATTTCACTTTTTTCATATAATTATTTTGATGCAATTTAATGGCAATTTATGTTTCAGCCATAATAAAAGGGTTATTTATAATAGAAGTTATATGAATGGTCAAAGTCTTGTTTAAGCGCAAATTCCGTTGTAATTTAACCTTGTTATGAGTGCATATACTATCCAGGGAAACATTATTGATATTAAAAGAAAAATAATTTCTGTTGGAAAACTAACAATTCAACATGGAATTATTCTTTCTATTGAAATAACAGAAGAAGGGGCGATTGAGCCATCCCTGCCATATATCTGCCCTGGATTTATTGACGCACATGTACACATTGAAAGTTCAATGCTTATCCCTTCTGAGTTTGCACGTATTGCTGTTGTGCACGGAACGGTGGCAACCGTAAGTGATCCTCATGAGATTGCCAATGTCTGTGGAATCAGAGGTGTTCGTTTTATGATTGAAAATGGTAAGCAAGTTCCATTTAAATTTAATTTTGGTGCGCCAAGTTGTGTGCCCGCTACCTTTTTTGAAACCGCAGGGGCTATTTTGAATGCTTCCGATGTGAAGGCATTATTAATGGAGGAGGATATTAGATATCTTTCTGAATTGATGAATTTTCCTGGTGCGATATCTGGAGATCATGAAGTGTTGGAAAAAATAAATGCTGCCCTGGAATTAGGTAAACCTATAGATGGGCATGCTCCTGGTCTTCGAGGTGAGTTATTAAAGAAATATGTTGGAAGAGGTATTTCAACTGATCATGAGTGTTTTACCATTGAGGAGGCAAGAGAAAAGTTGGAGTGTGGGATGAAGATTATTATCCGTGAAGGAAGCGCAGCGAAAAATTTCAATGAGCTTATTCCCCTGATCGAAATGCATGCTGATCATATTATGTTTTGCAGCGATGATAAACACCCGGATAGTCTTGTTTTAGGACATATTAATTTACTCTGTTCAAGGGCGGTAAAAAAAGGGTATGATCTTTTTAGTATTCTTCAAGCTGCTTGCATCAACCCCATTTTGCACTATGATTTAAATGTTGGTATGTTAAGGGTTGGAGATCCAGCAGATTTTATTCTTATACGTGATTTGAAAGAGTTTGATGTATTGGCAACATATATTAATGGCATAAAAGTTTCTTCTGAAAATCAGTCTTTAATAAAGAGGCATGTCTTGACCGATGAGCCAATTAATCATTTTTTATGTAGAGATATAACTCAGCAAGAACTTTTGTTCGAAGGAGTAGAAGGATATCCATATCCAGTAATTGAATGTGTCGATGGACAATTAGTTACGTTGAAATCGACCTTGATTCCAACATTGTATGGTGATTTTTTTGAAAGTAGTACAACTTCTGATGTATTGAAAATTGTTGTGGTAAACCGCTATCATACGGCATCAATCGCTAAGGCTTTTATTCATGGATTTGGCTTGAAGCATGGAGCAATTGCATCTTCTGTTGCACACGATTCTCATAATATAATTGCTGTAGGTGTTGACGATAAAAGTATTATGAAGTCAATCAATTTGATTATAGCTCAGAAGGGTGGAATTAGTTGTGTAACAGGCGATACTGAAAATGTATTGTCATTGAATGTAGCTGGTTTGATGAGCGATTGTGATGGATATCAGGTAGCCAAGAAGTATACAGAACTAGATGCTATGGCTAAACAGTTAGGATCTCCACTATCTGCACCTTTTATGACATTGTCTTTTATGGCCTTGCTTGTTATACCCCATGTTAAATTAAGTGATAAAGGTTTATTTGACGGGGATCAATTTAAGTTATTTGCAAGCTGATTATATTGCAGTGTTCTATATTTGTTATGAATGAAAATAAAGAGATGAAAAAAAACGTTTGTGTAATTGGCGCCGGTCCTTCAGGTATTACTGCAGCAAAAAATCTTCTAGATGAAGGTCATAATGTGGTAGTATATGATTTGGGTAAAGAAGTAGGAGGAAACTGGGTGTTCAATGAAGCAATTGGGCACAGCTCAGTTTTTGAAACTACACATATCATCTCTTCTAAAACGTTAAGTGAGTACGCCGATTTTCCAATGCCTAAAGACTATCCTGATTACCCATCACATAGTCAATTGGCAGCATATTTTCAAGCATATGCAAGGCATTTCAATCTGTATAGTTTTATTCAATTTAATACGCTTGTAAAACATTGCAAACAGACAGTTGATCAAAAATGGGAAGTTACTACGGTACAGAACAATACCGAGTCAATCGAAATATTTGACGCATTAGCTATTTGCAACGGGCATCATTGGCTTCCTAGAATGCCTCAATACAAGGGTTCGTTTTCGGGGGAATTTATCCATTCTCATGAAGTAAAAAAGTTTTCACGGTTTAAAGACAAAAACGTGCTTGTTATTGGCGGAGGAAACTCCGCTTGTGATGTAGCAGTGGAGAGCAGTAGGGTGGCTTCTTCTGTCGATATTAGTTGGAGGCGGGGATATTGGATTGCACCTAAATTTATTATGGGTAAACCGGCAGATGTATTTAGTACAAAAATTCATTGGTTGCCTAGAAAAATTTGGCAAAAGGTTTCTGCAATGAGTCTTTATTTTAGAAATGGAAAGAACTCGGCATATGGTTTGCCAGAACCTGAAGGGCCATTAGGCTCTCATCACCCTACAATCAATGAAGATCTTTTTTTTACTATAAAGCACGGCAAAATAAAACCTCAAGTGGATATTGATTATTTGGACGGACATGATGTTTATTTTAAAGATGGTAAGAAAGGAACCTATGATATTATCGTTGCATGCACGGGTTACATAATAAGTCATCCATTTTTTGATCGTAACCTAATAGATTATACAGAAGGGGAAGTTCCTTTGTGGTTAAAAATGATTCATCCAACCATCAATACTATTTATTTCATCGGGTTGTTTCAACCGTTAGGCTGTATCTGGCCTGGATCAGAGTTGCAAAGTAAAATTATGGCAAGGGAGTTGGCAGGTGAATGGAATCGACCAAAGAATGTAGAGAAACATGTTGAGGATGAGTTAAAGCACCCAGACTTCCATCAAATTAATACACCTAGGCATACCATCACTGTCGATTTTCATCGTTTCAAAAAACGCTTACTTCGTCAGCTGCCCAAAAACTACATTAGAAATGAAGTTAGAACTCATTAAAAAAGTACAGCCTGAGGGCACAGGAAAAGGCAATGTTCTCCTTATTCATGGGGCTTGTATGGCAGCATGGGTTTGGGAGAATAATTTTATTCCTTATTTTTTTGATCAAGGGTACAATGTATATGCAGTCAGTTTACGAAATCATGGTGCTTCAGAACATACTAGTCAACTTCGGTGGACAAGTGTATTGGATTATGTAAATGATATCGATCAGGTTATTCATGAAATCGGGAAGCCCGTCTTTTTAGTAGGGCATTCAATGGGAGGCTTTATTTCTCAGCATTTTATTCACCAAACTACTGCTAATGTAAAAGGAGTTGTATTATTATGTTCTGCTCCTAGTCATGGATCATGGGGTCTAGCTGGAAGATTATTACAGAAAGCACCATTGCAATTTATAATTTCCACTTTTGGCTTTAGCTGGTTGCCGATCATGAAAAATCGTAAACTACTTAAGTCTGTGATGTTCTCTCCTGATTTTCCTGATGAACGCATGCCTTCAATAGTTAGTCAACTGCAAGAGGAATCTTTCTTGGTATTTCTTGAAATGCTTTTTTGGAGACTTCCAAAAGTTAAAAAAGCAGCAGTTCCAGTGATGATTGTTGGTGCAGAAAATGATTTCTTAGTTGCCATGAGAGATACCATTAAAATGGCCTCTGCGTATGGTGTAGAACCATTGATTATTGAAGAAGCCTCACATTGTTTTATGCTTGAACCCGGATGGGAAAATACAGCCGATAAGATCAGCTATTTTTTAAGCCTTCATTGAATTTTGCCTTGAACTTGGCAGATCTAATCAATGCAACCGGATTTTTATTTACTACATCCAACTCTATCAGGTCCTTGGCTATTGGGTTATCAACGTCCTGAATAGTAATTTTCAAGTTTGCAAACGGATGCCATTTCATACCTGCATCTACGTCAACGTGGGTGCATAGCCTCATACTATTTAAAAAAGAATAGGTCATTAGGTCCATCGACGGAATCGGTATACCTATTCCCATCTTCCCTTCACATATTACCTGGTCTTTGCTTGTTGCAGTGTCTGTAATTTTTGTAGTGATATAGTTCTTTAAGAATCGATGTTCAATGTTTGCTACAATTTTTGGGTATCCCCAAATATCCCTTCCAGCAAGCATTGACTGGCTTGATGTAACAGGTATATGCAAAATGTATTGTCCTAACTTTCTTTTATGTAATGGAGAATATAGTTGAAGCCAATTTAAAATGCTTGAAGGTTTTTCTATAGGCACTACTGGAATGGCAAGAATAACTTCGTTATAGGCTCCCAGATCTGAATCTTTATATTCAATTAAACCAAGGGCTATGATTGGTTTGCCATTAAGGAATAAGCCTGCTTTCAACCCAGTTCCTAACAGTTTATTTTCTACCGCTTTTCTATTTCCACAATAGAGCGCAGCAATATAGTCGACATCACGAAATTCAATCGGGAATAAATAGTCCGTTGAAGTGTCCATATTTTATGATTGTCTAAGTCGGTCTGTGCTACTTAACAATTTTTCATCCTTACGGATACCTCTGTATGCAAATACTAAGAATAAAATGATGAAGAAAGGTAGGATTGCACTGATTTGCCAATGACCTTGTTTGATTCCTAATTGGGATTTAAAATTTTCAATTTGAAAATATTCTAATGCAATTGTAGCTAATGCTAGGCATATGTTTAGAATAATAAATTGTTTTTGAGTGCTCCTTTTTTTAAAAAAAAAGATTGAAGCAAAGGAAATTAATCCAGAAAAAACCACCACCAATAAGAGAATTAGGCTTTCAGTGATAAAGAAAATTTTCCCTGTTTCTTCATCACTGAATACTGGAAGAAGCCAAATCAAGGCAGCAATTGATGAAGCTAATAACAGCCAAAGGCTCTGGATTCTTTGTATCATATTTTTTATTTATCCAAGTTCAGGGTAGAGCGGAAACTGATTCATGAATGATTTTACATCATCTTTCACAGAAGCTATTATTTTTTCATCATCCGCATTCATCAATACTTTATCAATCATGTCTGCAACAGTTTGCATATCCTGCGTTTTCAATCCACGAGTTGTAATAGCTGGTACACCAACTCTTATACCGGAGGTTACAAATGGACTTTTATCATCAAACGGAACTGCATTTTTATTTAATGTGATATGAGCTCTATCCAATGTTTCTTGTGCTTTTTTACCCGTTATGTTTTTATTTCTAAGGTCAATCAACATCAAGTGGTTATCAGTGCCATTGCTAATAAGGTGATACCCCTTGTCTGTAAATGCTTTTGCAATAGTTTGAGCATTAACTTGAACTTGTTGTTGATATGCTTTGAAAGATGGATCGAGAATTTCACCAAATGCTATTGCTTTCGCTGCTATAACATGTTCAAGTGGACCACCTTGCATTCCAGGGAAAACAGCTAAGTCTAATAATGCGCTCATACTTCTTATATTCCCTTTAGGGTCTTTAATACCAAATGGGTTTTCGAAATCATGTCTAATCATAATAACACCACCTCTTGGGCCTCTTAATGTTTTGTGTGTAGTTGAGGTTACAATATGACAATGATCGAATGGATCATTTAGTAATCCGGCAGCAATTAGTCCGGCAGGATGTGCAATATCAGCTAGTACTAACGCGCCTATTTCATCTGCAACAGCACGAATACGTGCATAATCCCAATCGCGGCTATAGGCTGATGCGCCACAAATGATCATTTTAGGTTTTTCTGTACGCGCTGTCTGTTCAAGTTGTTCATAATTAACCAAGCCCGTTTCACGATCTACGCCATAAAAAAAAGCTTGGTAGGTTTTACCACTGAAATTAGCCGGGCTTCCATGAGTTAGGTGTCCACCCATGCTTAAATCAAGTCCTAAGATTTTATCTCCAGGCTTTAGGCAAGCAAGAAAAACGGCAGTATTGGCTTGTGCACCACTATGCGGTTGTACGTTTGCCCAATTTGCATTGAAGACCTGTTTTAGTCTATCGATAGCAAGTGTTTCAATTTCATCTATTACTTCACATCCTCCATAATATCGTTTACCGGGGTATCCTTCTGCATATTTATTAGTTGCTACCGAGCCCATGGCTTGCATGACCTGAAGCGAGGTAAAATTCTCTGAGGCAATTAGTTCTATGCCTTCACGTTGTCTTTTGAGTTCTTTGTTGAGTAGGTCGAAAATGACGGTATCCTTGTGCATCGGTAATTTTTTGCGAAGTTACCTTTCAAAATAGAAAGAAAGCACCTTCTCTGGTATCATTTTTTACACACCCATTCTGATTTCTTGTGAACAGCTAGCATATTCAGTCTTGTCATTGCTGCTGATTACAACAAGTTTGTCTTTGCAGTACCCTTGAATTAGATGTTTATACAGGTCAATCCCTAGCTGATCTAGGTTAGTACAAGGTTCATCTAAGAATAGTATTGGTGTATTGGTAAAAAACGCTTGAGCTAGTTTGACTCGCTGTTTCATGCCACTGCTATAGTATCTTATCTGTTTGTCTTTTGCTTTTGAAAGTCCAATTTCTTCTAAAATACCTATTGGAGATATGTCATTTATGAAGGGCTTAAAGCTTTGGTGATAATGCAAAAATTCTAATGCAGTCATTTCTTCAATCAGTTCCATATAAGGTGCGCAGATTGAAAAATATTTATATTGTTCTTGTTCGTTGATCTTTTGATTTTCTGAAGAGTAGGAAATTTCGCCTTCGTTGATGTATAAAGCCCCAGCTAAACTTTGGAGAAACGTTGATTTCCCTGAGCCGTTATAGCCAGTTATAGCATAATGAGTTCCTTGATTTAGTTCCAGATGTTGGTTTCTAAAAATCCATTCTCGGTTGAATCGTTTTCCGGCATTAATCACCGTGATCTTCATCCGTAGAGTTTTTAGTGAAGCGTTTGATAATACCACGAGTGCTTTCACGAACAAACGTAACAATTTCGTCACGCTCATCGGTAACAGGTAATTCTTCCTCGATGAGGTCCATCGCTTGTGTGGTATTTAACCCTTTGTTATAGATGGTTCGGTATATATCAAGGATTTCATTGATTTTTTCAACGGAAAATCCTTTTCGTTTTAATCCCACTGAATTTACGCCAGCATAAGAGAGTGGAGTTCTTCCTGCCTTAATATATGGAGGGATATCTTTTCTAACTAGGGAGCCACCTGCTACGAAAGAATGTTGTCCAATTTTTACAAATTGGTGTACTGCACACATGCCCGCTAAAATGGCATAATCACCCATAATGACGTGGCCTGCCATTTGTGTGTTGTTGCTCATAATGCAGTTATTGCCTATGATACAGTCATGTGCAATATGGCTATAGGCCATTATTAAGCAATCGTTTCCTACTACTGTTTTCCATCTATCCTTAGTTCCTCTATGAATGGTTACGAACTCGCGAATAGTAGTGTTATCACCAATCTCAACACTGGTTTCCTCACCTTCAAATTTTAAATCTTGAGGTGAAGCTGAAATTACAGCACCAGGAAAAATTCGACAGTTTTTTCCGATTCGAGCGCCATCCATGATGGTGACATTGCTACCAATCCAAGTGCCTTCACCTACTTCAACATTTTGATGGATCACAGAAAAAGGATCAATTTTTACGTTGGTCGCGATGCGAGCATTATGATGAATGTATGTATGAGGATGAATCATAATTTCTGTCATATAAGGTTAAATACTTTCTCTTTTGACAATTTGTGCCATGAGGATTGCTTCGGTCATAATTTTATTTCCAACGTAAACAGTTCCTTGCATTTCGCAAAGCCCTCTTCGTATCGGTCCTATTCTTTCCATTTTCAAAATCATGGTATCTCCTGGAACAACTTTTTGCTTGAATTTGCAATTGTCGATTTTTACAAAGTATGTATCATATTCACCAGGTGGGAGAGAATTGATAGCCAAAATACCACCGGTTTGAGCTAATGCCTCAATCTGCATAACGCCCGGCATTACTGGATTCCCAGGGAAATGTCCTGAGAAAAAGCTTTCATTAAATGTCACATTTTTTATACCGATGATATGGGTATCCGTTAATTCAACCACTTTGTCAACAAGAAGAAATGGATGCCTATGGGGTAATACTTTTTCTATCTGTTGAGTATTATATACAGGAGGTTGATTTGGGTCGTAAACTGGCACGTTTTTTACGTGTTTGTTCTTTTTGATGTAATTCTTGATCAGTTTTGCAAATTCAACATTTGAAAAGTGCCCCGGCCTATTTGCGATGATATGTGCTTTGATTGGGTAGCCAATTAATGCTAGGTCGCCAATAACATCCAATAGTTTATGACGGGCAGGTTCATTTGGAAATCGCAGTTCTAGGTTATTTAAATAGCCGCCATTCTCAACTTCAATTTTGTCTTTCTTGAAGATACCCGCTAATCTAGCCATCTCGGCTTCTGTAACAGGTTTATCAACCACAACGATCGCATTGTTGATGTCACCACCTTTGATGAGGTTGTTGGCAAGAAGGGTTTCAAGTTCATGAAGAAAGCAAAACGTTCTGCACGGGGCTATCTCTGATTTGAAATCCGTGATATTTTTAATCCCTGCATGTTGAGTTCCCAGCACTGGACTGTTAAAGTCTATCAAGGTAGTTACCTTATATTCCATCGCTGGCATGGCGATCATTTCAACACGTTTATCTTCATGGTAAAATGAAATATTGGTGTCTATCGTATACCAATGTTTTGTTGCATCTTGTTCTTCAATGCCTACTTTTTCCAAAATCTCAACAAAAGGCTGCGAACTTCCATCAATGATGGGAATTTCAGGTCCGTTTATTTCAATTAAACAATTATCAACGCCCATTCCAACTAAGGCGGCAAGTATATGTTCAACAGTGCTTACTTTGGCGCCATTGTCTTCTAGTGTTGTTCCTCTTGATGTATCTGTTACGAGATCACAATCTGCCTTTACCACGGGCTGTCCGGGCAAATCTGTCCGCTTAAATTGTATGCCAAATCCAGGATTAGCAGGATTCAACACCATATCCACTAAAATTCCAGTATGCAGGCCAGTTCCAGATATATTAACCGGCCCTTTTACGGTATGCTGTTTGTCTTGATTGAAGTTTTCTTTCATCAAAAAATATTGATTACGAAGATAAGCCATTTTTATAGGTCAATGACCTCTGTAATGACTTGATTTGGAATAAATGGCAGGTTAAACGCGCAGTTTAACTATTTTTTAATTGCGCTAAGGCTATTTCTAATTCCTTGATTTTTTTTTCAAGTTCAGGTAATCTTTTTACCATAGCCTGAGACCTCATAGAGGTCATATAGTCAATTGCTGGTGTTCCGTTCAATGATGTATTGGGCTCTTTTATCGTTTTGGTAATACCGCTTTGTCCACCAACTTTAGTTCCATTAGCAACTGAAATGTGTCCATTTATACCTACTTGTCCGCCAATCATAACTCTTTTTCCAATTTTTGCACTACCGCTGATGCCTACTTGAGCTGCGATTACGCTGTCTTCTCCAATCTCAACATTATGGCCAACTTGAAGTAGGTTATCCAATTTTGTGCCTCTTTTTATAATGGTTGACCCCATGGTAGCTCGATCAATGCATGTATTAGCTCCAATTTCAACATTATCTTCAATAACTACATTGCCGAGTTGAGGCACTTTTTGATATGCTCCATTTTCTGTTGGGGCAAAACCAAATCCATCACTTCCAATTACTGTTCCGGCATGTATAATTACATCTTGGCCAATTTGGCATTCATGGTAAATCTTGACGCCTGGATGCACAATAGATTTTTGCCGAATCTTTACCTTATTTCCAATAAAAACGTGAGGATGAATTTTTACATTATCCTCAATAATAGCATTCTCTCCGATATATGCAAAGGCTCCAATGAATACATCTTTACCTATACTTGCCGATGGATGTATGTATGATGGCTCCTGTATACCCACTAACTGCTGGGATGAAATCTGCTGATAGTATTGCATTAACTGTGCAAATGAAGCATAGGGGTCCTTGACTCGAATCAAGGTTGAACTTATCGTAGATTTTAATTCCAGCTTTTCATCGATTATGACAATACCTGCTTGTGTTGTATACAGAAATTCCTCATATTTAGGGTTGGCTAAAAAAGCAAGATCTGTTACCTGAGCATCTTCGATTTTGGCGAATGAACCAATACGTTGATTGGCATCTCCTTCAATCTTCCCCCCAATTAAAACGCCTATTTGTTGTGCTGAAAATTGCATGTTGTAATATTGGATCGGTTAATGGT
>CAJBBV010000092.1 GCA_903951405.1 uncultured bacterium | reverse complement strand
CCAACCCAATTCAACCCCCAACTCAATTCAACCCCATAAATTGAATTGAAGCTAATTCCCTTCCAACATCTTGAATTCCTTTTAGAATTCTGGTCGTTTGTTTTGCTGAGGGAATTTTTATCCCTTTAATATACTGCGCAAGTAAACTTTGATGCATACCGATTCTTGAGGATAATGCTTTTGCATTGATCACTTTGTAGAACTCAAAAAATTGTGGTAAGTCAACTGCCAATTGCAGGTCTCGCTCAGCAAAGTTTTTACCCACCTGCTCATAATATAATTGTAATGCCTCTATTACATTGGATTTCAATTCCTGTAAAGATCGACCTGTCGTAAAGACCATTTCTTTTTCGGCGTAGGCGGAATAACCAGTTTTTGTTTTTTCGAGGACTACTTTTATTTTCATGCGACCTATTTTATACCAGCGTCTTTCTTTATTTTTTTCTCTAAGCCTCGGCCTATTTCACGACTTCCATGATTAGGACAAACAATTGTTCCTTGCTTATTAGGGTGAATCATTATCATATGACTACCAGATTGACGTACAACATACCACCCATCACGTTTTAATAGTCTAATTAGCTCACCCGATTTCATTTCAAAGGTAATTAATTTATTACATTTCCCACTTTAAAAATAGCCTCTTTGTCTTCTCAGTACATCGTGTTTTCACCAATGGAAATGCTTTTTTAACTGAAAGTTGATGTTGAATTGAGTTGGGAGTTAGAATGAGTTGGGGGTTAGGGGTTATTGGTTAAACAGCCCAACTCCCAACCTCCAACACCCAACCTCCAACACCCAACCTCCAACACCCAACCCAATTCAACCCCCAACCCAATTCAACCCCCAACTCATTCTAACTCCCAACCCATTTCAACCCCCAACTCATATTCCTTATCTTTACACCCTCACATGCACATCCCACATTTCATAAAATCTATTCTGTCTTTTTTCTATAGCCTGTATGGATTTAGCCTATTTGTCATCATCGTCATTTTCCTTTTTCCTTGCCTAATTGTAATCATGCCTTTGGGAAAGATTAGAGGCGGGAATATCATGTATGATTTATTTAGGATTTTGGCGAAGCTATGGCTTAGCCTTACCAGGATACACCATACCATCACCTATGAAACTACCCCTGATGCAAATAGTCAATATATCTTTGTGTGCAACCATATTTCATACCTAGATGCGATTCTAGTTATCCCAACCCTAACCCATCATTTCAGACCCATTGGGAAGTATGAATTGCTCAAAATTCCTATTTTTGGATTTCTATATAAATACTGTGTCATTACTGTAAATAGAAGTAGTGCGGAGGATCGAGCTAGAAGCCTAAATGATTTGAGAAAGGTATTGGCCACCGGGATATCTATATTAGTTTTCCCAGAAGGAACATTTAACGAATCCAACGAACCGTTAGCAACTATGTACGACGGGGCATTTAAATTAGCCATTGAAACGGGTAAAACCATTCAACCCGTTTTGCTGTTGGATTCTTTCGACCGACTACATTTCTCTAGTTTGTTTAAACTCTCTCCCGGCAAATCAAGGGCTATTTATATTGAACAAATTAACCCCTCAGATTATCCACATGCCGACGCAAAAGAACTAAAAGCCATCACCGAAAGAATTATGTCCGATAAATTAATTGAATATAAAGCCCCATGGATAAATCTAAAAAATAACCCAGAACCCATAGCGTCAAGCGCCTAGCGTTCAGCGTCCAGCGCCTAGCGTTCAGCGCCAAGCGTCTAGCGTTCAGCGCCAAGCGTTCAGCGTTCAGCGTTCAGCGCCAAGCGTTCAGCGTTCATCGCCAAGCGTTCAGCGTTCAGCGTCCAGCGTCTAGCGTTCAGCGCCAAGCGTGAAGCGTTCAACCCCAACTCCCAACCCCCAACGCATTAAAAATGTTCGCCGAAGTCATCATACCTCTAGCCATCCCCAAAACATATACCTATGCAGTTCCTATGGAAATGCAAGAGGCTGCGTTACCAGGAGTTAGGGTAGAGGTGGTGTTCGGTAAACAAAAACGCTATGCAGGAATTATCAAGTCAACCACCAATGAAGCGCCAAAAGGGTTTGAACCTAAGCCCATTCTTCAAGTCCTAGATACTGAACCGGTATTGTATCAGCAACAGTTGAACTTATGGAACTGGGTTGCTAATTATTATATGTGTAGCGAGGGTGAAGTGATGGCCGCCGCATTGCCTACTCAATTTAAATTGAGCAGTGAAACGATACTGATGCTGAATGAAGAATATGGGGATGATTTTACCGGACTAGATGATCAAGAATATGTAGTTGCAGAAGGACTCTCCGTTAAGAAAGAATTGAAGATGGATGAAGTGCAAGATATACTTGACCTAGCGCATGTCTATCCTGTAGTGAAGCGATTGTTGGAAAAAAAAGTATGCATTGCATGGGAATCGCTAAAAGAAAAATATACACCGAAGAGAGAAAGCTTCGTTTTCCTTCATGGTGATTATCATCAAGAAGAAGCATTAGCAACGCTCCTGAATGCATGGAATAATAAAGCGCCTAAACAACTTGAACTCTTGCTTTCATTTTTGCATTTGCAAAAAATCGAGGGTGAAGTAAAACAAACGGCATTGCTTAAAAAGGCCGGAGCCTCTG
>CAJBBV010000091.1 GCA_903951405.1 uncultured bacterium | reverse complement strand
CGAAAATCAATGAAGCTCCATCACCTAAAAGAAACAAAAGGTGATATATCTAATTTTTCCTAGATATATATGCATGTTGATCTTCGATGACATGGGTCACATTTATTGCTACCGAAAAAAACACAAATGGATCAATATATGAAAATACAATACTTGTTACCTTGCTTGAGGCTCCCACAATCGAAAACAAAGGTTTTACGACATCTAAAAACGCATCAATTGATGGCAACTTATCCGTGTCAACCATGTTTTTAAGTGTATTTCTTTGGCTCTCTGACAGTATAAAATTGCGTTTGCTTATACCCTCACGAATGCAAAAGAGATGACAAAGTAGAGTCATAAACGAACAAACGTCACTGCGGTCGGTTTCGGGAAAAACGTTTTGAAGTACTTCCAATTTTCTTGTTCTACCAATTACTTGAAGCATATTTCTGAAGTTATCGACAAATAACTTTATCGTTTCATTACCAGAAGACAAATGACTAGCCCATATTTAAAGGCAATAATAACGGGAATCCATATAGACTAAAACATATTCACTCTCGCAGTTTAAAATACAGTGGAAAATGTTATTTTTCCCGCCACAAGTTTCGTCAATCAAAGTCCACATTCCTACATATTCGGTAATAGCGAAGAAGTCGTCAAAGGTAGTAGTAGCTGCCGCAGAATCCAAGTCTTTTTGCAAATTGCAGAAGAAGGAATAAGAAAATGATTCACTATCTTGGTTGTTGTTACAAAATTCTTTTGCTAAATGATCTATTGCAGCTTGAAAATTATTTACTCCATTTTCATTAGGGGTACAAATAGCAGTTGATGATTGAATTTGCATTTGATTTGGAGATAAAGAGCTCAATTGCATTCTATAACATGTTTGCTGTAGATCAGATATTGCCTCACTTCCTTGATGTGTGTTTTTAGGAGCCGGAGTAACTGTGTTCAAGTCCGCGCTTTTTAAATCTTGAACATCAATATTTTCCCAAAGATCATCGATATTTTCCCATATTTCTTCAATTGATAAGTGATTTAACAGTGCAACCAAAACTTCGTTCAAACTTGCAGTATCGTCTGAAGGTCTTGATTGGAAATCAGTTTCATCCAATAACTCACAGTCCTCGATATCATCTCCAAAATCATCGCAAGAATCGTATTTTATAGCCTTTTTCGCATCTTCGCCTGCGGAAGTAGTGGCAATATTGACATCTTCCTCAACAATTATTTCGCTTATATTTATTTGTGTCGTTCCGTCGGCATCATTGTTCTGGAGAGAAGAAGTTCCTTCATCACCAGCAAAGTCAATCGTGGCATCTACACGCTTATTCCGAGTGTCCTGACTTTTTAAACATGATAATCCGTTATTCGTGCTTACTGGGTCGCAGTCAGAGTCAGCATCGCAAGCTAAGTCAGTCGTGGCTACTGTAACCGTTTTCTGGGGGTCCTCTGTCTCTAGACAAGATAAACCGTTTATATGTTTTTCTGCGATCATATCTTCCATCTTGGATCCAGTATCAACAGCACATGAAGCTTTGGACATAATTGCTTCCTTATCATCAGAGGTTTTAGAAATCGATGTCTTCGAACGCTTTTTTGTAGTAGAGGTTTTAGAATCTGTCTCTACAAGACTATTAGTTTTCAGCTTGCGCAGCTCCCATGGAATTCTGCGAGATTCAGCTTTAGGTAAAATCGACGATTGATACTCACCAACATAAGTCCATAAATTGTTCAAAAACGACGGTTTTTTAAAACAAGCAGCAGTTGTTGAAGACACTAAACTTTGAATTCGTAATAAACAATTCTCTTTTTGATTCAAAAGGTATAATTGACTGACTGTTTCATCTTGAATTGCTGAATATAGATCGTTTCGAAAAGATTGAAATCCTTCTACTGACAAACACACCAAAAGTTGATCTTCTGCGTATAACATATCAACCGTTTCCGTAATCAAAGTTGACATGGTTTCCAAACCCTCATCTGTTAATTCACTCATAGGCCAGATTCTGTTTAGGAGTATTGCCCTTTCTAAATTGGATTGACAAGTTTTGTATTCCCTTAGGAAATCAAAAATCATTTTTCCGTAACTGCTTACAAATTTTCGTGCTCGTCTCTGCAAGGAATCTCTAGCGGAATTCTTTTCAGCTTTATTCGTTAAACCATCTTCCCGTAAACGATCCATTTCTGTGTCTTTAAGTTTTTGAATAGTTCGTTCTAAGAGTAAGAAGAATTCTTGAAAACTGATTCTCATCTCCGCATAAATCGACAATATGTGAAATACAAATGATCGTTGCCTTTCTTCGTTGCACTTCTCGTCATGGAATAGTTGCGAAGCTGCTATTGCAAGCATTTTTTCATTATCTTGATAACTTGTTTTGACTAAGATATCGGTGTTAGAAAAGTTGTAATCTGCAATGAACTTCTTAGTTGATGACTTTTTAACTTCTACCCTTTTCTGGCTCTTCGTTCCCATCTTCGTATCAAGCTGTTCGATAGAATTCTTCGTATCAAGCTGTTCGTTGGAATTATTCTGTTGCATCTTCGTATCAAGCTGTTCGTTGGAATTATTCTGTTGCATCTTCGTATCAAGCTTTTCGTTGGAATTATTCTGATGCATCTTCGTATCAAGCTGCACATTAGAAACTTTGAAATTTGATTTTTTCTTTGCATTTTGATTTGGCATTTCTGTTCGTGATATTTTTCGCTTCTTACTTACTAATTTCTTGTCATACCAAGCATGAGTATTAATAGTTGTATCATAATCAAACCCAGACATCATCGAAGTAATATCATAAGTCTTTGAGCCATATGTCAATGATGTAGCAGAAAAATTTGAAATATCCCTTGCTATTTCATATTTGCTATAGTTTAAGCTCAACCCTGGCAAATACGCGAAAGACGTTTTGAAAACATTGATTTGATCTCTAATTTTCTGAATGCAGCCGTGTAGCTTATAAGAAATGAGTTTTAATTGGTTGTCCAAATTATCCAGTGTATTTTGTTTTTTTGTTTCGAGTTGTTCCAGGCTAGTTAATCTTCCGTTTAGAAAGTCATAACTTTTATTTGTTCGCTTTGCAGATACATCCTTTCCGTTGTATAAAAATTCATATTCAGTTATAAGAAAATTGCTCATTTTGACAAAATCTACTATTGCTATTTCAGAGGTACTGCTAAAGTTTAATACTGCAAACATTTCAACTTGTAATTCAAACTTCGATACAAACTCAGAGAGCATCTTAATGTCCCCAGTTAACATTTTTAACATCGCTTTAGTCGCATTCATCCTTGGCAAAAAAAATTCAAAAAGTGCAAAAAGATGAAGGTTAGGTTTGCGAATTAAATTATTTTTATTGGTTGTCAATATTATCCAGTTTATTTTTATTGTTCTAGTTTAGTTAATCTTTCGTTTAGAAACTTAAAAATTTCGGTTTGTCGCTATTAAAGTGAAATCATTTCGGCTCGTAATTTAAACACCGCTTTAGTCGAAGGTTAAGGTTAGGTTCGTGAATTAAATTATTGTCATACAAACATTAACTGGCAATAGGTCTTTGATGTCGAGACATTTTTCCAAATTATAACTTTTAATCAAGTCTGACCGCTTTGATATTTGCCGCTTGTTCAAAGAGGTCGATG
>CAJBBV010000090.1 GCA_903951405.1 uncultured bacterium | reverse complement strand
TGGTGTATCGGTTGTGCCGCCAGGCGCAGTGCCGAGTAGCTATGTACGGACAGGATAAACGCTGAAAGCATCTAAGCGTGAAACCTTCCTTAAGATGAGTTTCCTTTTAAGGGTCGTCAAAGACTATGACGTTGATAGGCTATAGGTGTAAAAGTGGTAACACTAAAGCCAAGTAGTACTAATTGCCCGTAAGCTTTAATTTTTTTTTTACTTTGCTCCGTTTACAACTCCCAATATGACATTATTGTTGCCAACACGGCACATCTTCTTATGGTGCTTATGCCGAGGGTGTTCACCTCTTCCCATACCGAACAGAGTAGTTAAGCCCCTCATGGCCGATGGTACTGGGATTCGTCCCGGGAGAGTAGGTAGGTGCCATATTTATTAAACCCTGATCTTTTAGATCGGGGTTTTTTTTTGTCTTCTCGCCACATTAAATTAGCTTTCCTCCTTCTTCCCACAAGCTCCTTCGAAATGATGAATTGCTTCTCTCTTCTATTCATTTGCCTAACTCAGTTCCTGTCTTCCTTTATTGGTAAAACATACTGCCCCCCCAACAAGTTAACTACCCAACAAATATTTGTTCTGGAAGGGAAAGCTCAAGGAACCACGTATACTATTAAGTACATCTCATCAGACAGTATTCTTACAAAGTTTGAAATTGATAGTGTGCTACATAGTATCGATCAATCACTCTCTCTCTATAATCCACAATCCTTAATTTCCCTATTTAACAAAAGTGCTATTGGGATTAAGTATGATGAACACTTATTTAATGTTGTCTCTCAGGCAATTAAGACATACACTATTTCTCAAGGGGCATTTGATATTACCTGCAAGCCACTGTCTTTATTGTGGGGCTTCGGTAAAGAAGCTAACTCATTACCCCCCAAAGAAAAAATATCGAATGCATTAGGCTCTGTCGGTTCGAATAAACTAATTTTTAGAAATGATAGTTTAATTAAATTACTGCCTTCTGTGCTGATAGACTGCGACGGAATAGCACAAGGTTATTCTGTGGACGTACTCTTCGAATTTGTCGAACAAAAAAAGCTCTCAAATTATATAATTGAACTTGGTGGTGAAATTAGAACAGCTGGATTTAATCTAAATCAACTGCCCTGGATGATTGGCATAGAAAATCCTAACCTCAGTTATGACAACGAGTTTATGCTCACTAGAAAAGTGGCTATCTCTGGTAAAGCAATTACCACATCAGGAAGCTATAAAAAATTTAAAAAAATAGGGGAGAACTATTTTAGTCACGTAATCGACCCAGTTAAAGGCCATCCAGTTGACAATGGAGTAATATCCGTTTCTGTTATAGCAAAGGATGCCATCACCGCAGATGCATTGGATAATGCATTCATGGTGATGGGTATTGAAAAATCATTTGCATTTCAAAACGACATGCCAGATATTGGCGTATTTATCTTGTATCAAAAAAAAGACGGTTCTATAGCAGACACCTCAAATGCATTTTTTAAATCGTATTTAAAATAGCATAGCAAGGGCACTAACTCTACCAAGTCTCTTTTATAGTTTGGAAAATAGAGAACGTTTTTTCTTTAGCTTCTTCTGCTCGATCCGAATCCACCACCACTTCTGTTTTCTTGAGGCCTTGCTTGGTTAACAATCAGTTTTCTGCCAGATACTTCTGTTTCATGTAATGCATCGATTGCTTTAAGCGCATCTTCGTCATTTTGCATTTCAACAAATCCAAAGCCTTTGCTTCTGCCTGACTCTCTGTCCATAATAATTTTTGCTGATGAAACCTCTCCAAATGGAGTAAAAAGATTTGAAAGTTCTTGATCAGAGAAACTGAAATTCATATTACCTACATAAATGTTCATGGACCTAGTTTTAAAATGTGATGTTTTATTATTTAATGAAAAGCAATCACAGTTTAATGTAAAATTACTTTCCTTCTAAAGGTAGGTGAAATTAACAGAGGAGCATCTTCTATTTTTTCTATTTTTTGTCAAAAATCATCTCTTTCAGCCCATTGTCTCGCTCATAAATATCCCTTCTAAAATTCAAAAGCCCTTTTTCATCTACGAATGAAGTCAAGTAAACAATATATACAGGGATCGATTTTTTGAGTACAACATATTTCTCCTTTCCTCCATTTAGGTATTCTTCAATCCTTTCTTCAGTCCAGGTTGAATCATCGTCTAGCAAAAATTTTATCATTTTCATAGGCTCTGAAATCCTAATACAACCATGACTAAAGGTTCTTTTCTCTAGTTTGAAAAGTGCTTTTGATGGGGTGTCGTGTAAATAGATATTGTAGATATTAGGGAAAAGGAATTTTACTAAACCCAATGAATTCTCTGGACCAGGATGTTGTCGTAATTGACCATCAACCCATTCCATCTTATTGATAGATAAATAGTTCGGGTTTTTTCTGATAGCAGGAATTATTTCTTTTTTTATGATACTCTCTGGCACATTCCAATAAGGACTAAAGACAATGTATTTCATATCCCCTTTGAAAATCATTGTTTTATTTGTTTCTTTTCCTACAACCACATTGCACTGGAAAATGAGTGAATCCCTCCTGAAAGCCTCTAGCGTAAATTCTGGAATGTTTACAATGATATGGTCGTTATCAGTTTCATTTGGCAGCCATTTGCAACGTTCCATGTTGATTATGATTGTTTTTATCCTTTCATCTATGGGTATATTTATTTCAGCTTTAATGTTTTGCCCAATGATTCCATCAGAAGTTAATCCATGCCTAGTTTGAAATTTTTTTATTCCATCCGAGAGTAGTTGGTCAAATAAACTGCTGCCATTGTCTTTTTCAATATCCCCTAGGAGGTATAGTCTTTTTCTTATTAATGCGATTGTGTATGATGTATCACCCAGGTGCAAGGACTTTTTCTCAAATGGAATTCTTTGCCAATGGCTATTTTTCTGTATGATAGAGTAGGCTTTAAGCTTCTCTTGTAATTCTAGATACTCTGGGTACATCTGTTTTTCTATTTCATTTATTTCACCATGTAATAATGATTTTAACAGGGTATCATAGTTTAGTTTTTTTCTTGGGATGAACCATTCATTTGTTTTACTCTCTTTCTCAGTTAGTCCGTCAAGAACACTATTTGCATATGATATGTATTGACAAGTAATCATCAATTCTCTTGCGGTAATATTTCCATCATATTGACTCTCCATCATTTTTTTGTATTCTTCCAAATAAGGAGCCTGATATGGTATGCCATGATCAATTAGTTGAATAATTCGATTATGCAGGATATTTGTTTGTTCAATTAGTTCTCGCTTCTTGTGCCACGCATAGGTATATCGTCTATTTGAATAAAAGGCTATCAATTCCTTTTTCAACTCATTAAAGGATGGGTGTATTTCGATAAATCGTTCAATCCAGCTGCTGTCAAATTCTATGTTATTGGGGTTGTTGAAATTTCCTGCAATTTCACCTTTGGGGACTGAATCAAGGAGTAAAATGGACTGCTTTTCAACTCTGAAGAAGTTAGGCGTTTGTTTGCTATGGCAGCCGTTCATGGCCAGCAGGAGAAATATCACAAATGCAGGATGCATAACTTGAAGGTATGACCTGTTGGATTATTTTTATCGGTTTCCATCAACCTAAGATCGAATTTGTAACAAAAGGCATTTTATAAAAAAAGCCTCCCTTATGAGGAGGCTTTTTTCTAGAATTTATTTTGAAGTTATTCCGAAACGATTTCAAGAGATACTTCTGTTTCATTTCCGTTTCCGAAATCAACTTTGGCTTTGTATGTGCCTAGTTCTTTTATTTCATCTAGAAGTTGAATGCGTCTGCGGTCAATCTCATAGCCTTTCTGTTCTCTAATTGCTCTAGCAACTTGAACATTTGTTACGCTACCAAAGATCTTGCCACTTGTTCCAGTTTTAGCTCCTATTTTCAAGGTGCCATCCTGTAACGCAGCAATCACTTTATTGATCTCTGCAAGCATTTTGTCTTCTTTCTTTTTCAGTTGTTTAAGACGCTCTTCAAGTTGTTTTAAGTTTGAAGGGGAAGCCTCAACGGCGAATTTTTTAGGAATCAGAAAATTACGGGCATAGCCATTTTTTACTGTTACTACTTCATTTGAACCGCCAAGATTGTTTACGTCTTGAATTAAAATAATCTGCATAATTTTTTTTTAAAAGTTTTACCAACTCCAATCTCGATTACTCAAGACTGTCTCACCAATGGGTGATTAGGTCAGAGGTTCTACTTCAACAAATCAGTTACATAAGGTAACAAGGCCATCTGACGTCCACGTTTGATGGCTTCAGAAACCTTACGTTGATATTTCAAAGAGTTTCCTGTGATACGACGAGGAAGCATTTTTCCTTGTTCGTTCAGAAATTTCTTAAGAAATTCACCGTCTTTGTAATCGATGTAGCGGATACCATATTTCTTAAAGCGGCAGAATTTTTTTCTGGGCTTTTCGGTTTTGATCGCCGTAAGGTACTTGATGTCATTTGCTTTTGCCATGATATTATCCCTCCACTGCTTTTTCGGTTCCGGTAGATACACCACTTCTCTTTTTAATGTTATACTCGACGGCGTACTTATCGAGTTTGATAACAATGTGACGGAGTACCTGCTCGTCACGCAGTAGCTGAATCTTCAGCTTTTCATTCATGT
>CAJBBV010000089.1 GCA_903951405.1 uncultured bacterium | reverse complement strand
TCCTTATGATAAATAAGTGATTTTGGTTGATAATAAATTTTATACCCGAGTCGCTTAACCTGTTCGCACCAATCAAATTCTTCGTAATAAAATATGAATTCTTCAGGCAACCCACCTATTTGTTCAAAGATTTTTCTAGGCAACAGCATAGCTCCACCGTGAGCAAAGTGCGTAACAGAAATATCATTAAACTGGCCAATGTCTTTCTGATGACTACCCACCATTGCATTGCGGCCAGTAAGCATGTTCATTCTGTTGTACCCTGCATACTCTATTGTACCTTTTTCAAAAAAATAATGAAATTTCGGACTAACAATACCTGCATCAGGGAAGTCTTCAAATACTTCTAGTAATCCTTCTAAGAGTCCAGGCGTGAATTCAGTGTCATTATTCACAATAAAGAAATAATCACCTTTCGCTTCTTTGAGTCCTACGTTGTTACCCCCAGTAAAACCCATGTTTAAAGAATTTCGAATAATTCTCAAATCTGGACGAATGGCTAAAAAATGATCAGTGGGATCAATGTCGGAAGCATTATCGACAATGATAATTTCTAGGTTAGGGTAAGAACAATAATCATTTATAGATCGGAGAAAATCCGATGTTACATCTATAGTATTCCAATTTAATGAAATGATGGAAATTAAAGGAAACGATTCCTTTTCTACACTACTCATTTTAAGCACTTTATGTGAAATTACTTCAAAAATTGATGATACGTATCCAACGGACTAATTATCAACATTTTGAAAAAGCGCTGAAGGTGTCTTTAATATGATTTTCAGGTCACTAAAAAGGTTCGATTTTCGAGCATATACTATATCCAAGTCTACACGCTCTTCTGCAGTCATATTAGGCTTGCTCTTTTTACTTATCTGCCACAAGCCAGTAATACCAGCTGGAGCGAGGAATCGTTCTACATAATCATTCGTCACTAAGCTTTCCGCTTCTTTCAATGGCAAAGGCCTATTACCTACCAACGACATATCTCCTAATAATACATTAAGCATCTGTGGTATTTCATCAAGGCTTGTTTTTCGTAAAAACTTACCAACCCGAGTTACTCTAGGATCGTTTTCTACTTTGAGGAAACTAATACCGTTAGTATTCGTAGAATATTGATTCAGATGAAAAATCTCTTCTGTCATACAGTCGGCATTCAAAATCATTGTTCTAAACTTATAAAAGGTAAAAATTTTATAGTTTTTCCCAGCGCGGAGTGATTTAAAAACGATGGGGCCTTTTGAATCTAGTTTTATAGCAATTGCAATGATTATAAGAACAGGTAAGCAGACAATCAATACTGCAAAAGAGAACATAATATCAAGTACTCTTTTTACCAGTTGGCCACTCTTCATAAATTCTGTAGCCTTTTCAATATTATCCATGCGCTTGAAATAAGGTGCGGGAGGATAATTTTTAACCTTTTTTAAGAAGGCAACTTTTTTGTACAATTTATCTCCAATGCTAAAGACGTCCATGATTTCATCCACCAGGTCGGTTGATTTCAACAGATTTAATCCGTCGGCGGAAAGAATTTTTGAATTGTAAATTAACGGAATTGACATAAACTTTGGACGAGCCTTTAGAAAGGCCACAAAAGAGTGTAACGCAGTTAAATTTAGTGGCACATCAATAATAATTGAATCAGGAAGTGGTAGGTGCTGATCAATAATTGAATCAATTAACTCTTGAGCCTGATCAAAATCGCGTGTTAGCTTGTGGAAACTAGTTGAACTATTGCCACCAATTTCTTGCTGAATATTATGCCCAATAAATATGTATTCAAGTGGAGTTAAGTCCCGTAATGGCGACTGAACACTTGAATTGATTGGAATGGATGATTGTGAATAGTTCATTGTCGTGGGTGGTGTTTAGGTTATGGTGTTAAATAGATTGAAATACAGGTACATCTAAAATATTCTTTATCCTATTGCTTAATTCGAGTGGACTAAATGGCTTCTTAAAAAACCCATTAATGGTCAAATTAGAAAACGTCTCTTTCATCGTATCAATTTCCTTACTAGACAAAACAACGATTGGCATTTGGTAGAGAAGACTGGAATTTACATTCTCGATAAATTCATAGCCATCTTCTTCAAACAAATCTGTATCAATAATGATTAGACTAATATCATTGTTGGAGCGCATGAATTTTATTCCAACTATGGGATCAGAAACTATTGTTACATAGTAATCATTACCAAGTACACTTTTTAGGATGTAGTTAAACGGCCTATTGCCATTAATACTTAAAATTGACCTTTTCATAAACGTAGGGTGTAAGGATTAAAATCAACAATTCAGCGAACATTTTTTAAACGTTATACGCTTACATGAATGACTTTTCCTAGGATGTTGAAAAAGGTTTTTTCGAGGAGAATTGGAAGGAATGGAGGTTGGTCAGAGGATTGGAAACCAAAATTAACATTATAAATTTTGGGATGCTGTAAAACTAATTTCTAAAAAACTAAAATGCAAGTTTTACATCGTATTTGTTTGACAATCATAGTGCTATACAACCCACAAGTTATTAACAGTTTACTGTGGAAATAAAAAAGGAAGAAAAGGTTACTAAAGCAACAACCCTATCTACTTGAATTTCAATTAATTACAGCAAAATCGGTCAAGCATTAATGAATAATTACATATGTATAATATCAATAAAAAAATCTTACAACATTTGAAAATCTAGACTAATTCAAAGCAGTTAAATAACCTATCAAGTTAGCCAAATCTATATTTGATAATCCCATTGATGCTGCTGAAGGCATTAGTGTTTTTGACTGTTTTTCGCGCTTAGTGATATTCTCTTTTCGTATTGAATGTTTTATACCAGAAATATCTTTTAGTACAACCGTTTTATCATCTGCCAAAATGAAGCCATAGAAAGTATCTCCATCTTTTGTATTAATTATCCAAGGCTCATAACCAAATACAATGGATGCATTAGGATTAATTATGGCATTTAGTAGTGAGGACTTATCATATTTCTTATTAATAAGGGTCAAATCAGGGCCAATATCTTTGCCGTTAGCCCCTACTCGATGGCAAGAAGAGCAGTTCTGAGTAAATACATTTTTCCCCTTTTTAGGATCCGCTTTTATTCCATCAATTACAGTCATAGAATAAGAATTGCCTAAATGTTGGTTGAAAAAATTGATTGCTTGTAACCTTACTGATTGATCAGAGTTGTGAATTAGCAATGAATCGACTGAAGCATATAAATCTTTAGGGAACACCTTTGATAACATCATTCCGATAATCATCTGTCCGCCCATTGAATCACTTGCCATCCGTTTTGCGGTATTCGCCTTACTATCTAATGAAATATACTCATTCAAAATTCGCTCACTAGCAGCCTTCATGTCTGCACGTTTTTTCTCGGCTCCTAAATTCAATTTTATAGATTTCCAATCCAGCAAATCAATCCAATCATTTGTTTGGCGAAAAGATAACCAGTATTTTGCCCCTTCAGCAACATCTTGGATATTGCTTGCTGATAGTTTTATCATTGCGTTAGCAGCATTTTCATGATTGACAAAAGCTAATCCTGTCAACGCTTTACTACGTTCTTCCTTTGAAAGTAATGAGCTGTTTGCCCAAGATGTTAGAATAGGCACTGACGAAATAGGATGCAACCTCCATAGCAATCGCGCATAAGGTAGGTGCCATTTTATTGAAGATGTAGCAATTTTCGGTTGATATAATTTCTGAATTTCTGGAAAAATTTTCTCTGCATCGTTTTCAATTGATGTTCCTATACTCTCTAACAAACTATTATCTAGTCCGTCGTATGAAGAAATAATCTTAAGTATTATATTGTGCTTTAACCCATAGGAAACATCACGCAATGCAATAGCGATCTCTCTATGAAGAAATGGGGATGGAAAATTTTCTATCTGTGTGTTCTGATTAACCTCTCGCTTTGGCATAGCATAGTATATGCTTTTGGAAATAAAGTCGAGTAATTTTTCAGTAGCATAAACGCTTCTCAATGCTCTAAAGGCAGATACACTTACTCGTGTATCCCTAGATGATACTAACTGCTCCACTTCATGTTGTCCTTTAGGCCCAAGCTGAGCCATCAACCATATTGCCCTAGCTTGATGATATGGGTTTTTTGAAACTAGTAATGGCTTAACCAATTCCACGGCTTCATCTCCCCTATTCTTCAATCCCTCAAAGCCGAGCTCACGAACATTAACAGCCGGACTTGTTAAGGCCTCAAGCAAACCAGCTGATGTATTAATGTTAATGGCAGGATTGATAAGCTTCTTGTTTTTAGGCGTAATACGATATATTCTACCATATCCTTTCGTATCATTCATTTGATGACCTCCAACAACAGGATCATACCAATCTGCGATATACATAGCCCCGTCGGTACCCATCATTACATCGCTTGGTCGGAACCATTTTTTCAAATCGGTGTTATTACCTTTATCATGCCAGACATACGCTTTATTATCAATCGGTAGAGAACTGACAAAATTTGTTCGCTTTCCAGCAAGTTTGAACCCTGCTCCTTTTAGCTCGGGTTGATATCCGAATATTGCATTTCTTCCGGCATCAGCGCTAAATAACATCCCTCTATACTTCAGTCCTAACCCATCCCCTTCATTCAATGCAATACCTGTTGGCGCACCAGCTCCGGAATTATCACCGGCAGGCATGACGCCTGGATCTTCTTGATGCCAATGAGCAGTAAACATACGTTGCCCCGGACGTTGATCTGCTTGCCAAAATCGAGTTCCATCTGGACTAAAATATCCAGCATTTCCCCCTTCCATAAGTGAACTAACTCGGCATGATACTACTTCATCGTCATTATCATTCTGCCACATATCTCCAAAAGAGTCCATACAGGTCTCATAGCTATTTCGAAAACCATGACCAAGCACTTTCAATCCAGTGCCATCTGGATTCATGACCATCTGGATACCACCCACCCAAATTTTTCCATCATCACTTACCCTATTTCCTTCATTCGTTAAATTATAAGGTGTACCTCCAGTATAAAGACTCCCTGAACGTAAAGTCCAACCGCTTTTATCTGTAACAGTATGAGGGCCTGCATTACCAGCACTAAAATACCAACGGCCATCAGGACCAACCACCATAGAATGCAACGCATGATCGTGGTCTACTCCACCAAAGCCAGTTAACAACACTTCTTTTCTATCAGGCTTATCATCTCCATTGTCATCGGTATAAACAATCAAATTTGGAGAACATGAAACAATGACTTTATTTCCTACTACGGCTATACCCAAAGGTGAAATCAAATCAGGATCATCCACAAAAACGGTTGATTTGTCCGCTTTGCCATCTTGATTTGTATCCTCCAAAATAACCACTCGATCACCTTTAGTGTGATGCAATGCGAGGGTTGAGTCGTTGCTATGAAATCGATAATTAACAGCTTCAGTTACCCAAATTCTTCCCTTACTATCGGTATCGATATTAGTTGGGTTATAAAACATTGGACTTTCTGCCCACAATGTTGCTTCTAAATCGGCAGGTAAATAGAGATGAAGCTGTTGTTGCTGATTAACATCTGAGACATTAAATGAAATTGATAAAAAAAATACAATATGCAGAAACGATAAGATGGTTACTTTTTTCATTAGAAGATAAGTTTGATAGTACTGAACAACAATTAATTTATCCAAATATTTGGTGTAGGTATTTGAGATTATGCTGACAAGCTTTTACTATATCCATTTCAGGAGGCCTTGCACCTTCGATCTGAATCCAACCATCTCCCTCGTATCCGATCTCCTTTAGTGCATTACCGATACGTTTCCAATCAAGCGAGCCTTGGCCAAGTAAAAATCCATTTTCTTTGAAATGCAATTCGCAAATATTGTCTTTACCCAATAATTTCAATTCTTTAAATACATCATTACCGGCGTCTGCAGCATTACGAAAATCATAATATACTTTGATGGCAGGAGAACCCACTTGCTGCATAATATCGAGGTGCTCCTCTGCAGTCATATACGATTCAATCCCTAATGTAATGCCTAGCTTTTCAGCTTTAGGGGCTACGCGCTTAAATCGCTTTACTACTTCCGCTTTCCCTATTGAATCTTTTCTCAAATCACCTGCATAGAAAAAAGCCAATAATATCACTGATACATCCAAATTTTTAGCAACATCAATACTATCCCATACCCACTCCTCTGTTCTCGGATCAGACTTATAGGGAAAAGAATTTAATTCGCCTATGGCTAAGCTGCTTATGTTAACTCCTGTTTTTTTTGACTCATTGATGTAATTGGCTTGCACTTCTTTCTGGCGTAGCCAGAAATTATTATCTATGCTTCCTAAACTGACTTGCAATCCGTCTAAACCGATTTCCTTTGCCACTCCAAATGCATCAATTTCTGAAAATTTATCAATGGACCAGTCACATGTACTTATCTTAAATTGAATCGACTTATCACTCGACAACAAACAGGAAGGTGCTACAGAAAATCCAGCTAGAGTAAGTGCTGAGTTGGTTAAAAAATGGCGACGTGATGGCATAGATAAGTATTAAAGAGTTCTCTGCTAAATGCAAGCAAAAGATACTAAATATTGCTATAAGATGAAAATTAATAAAGGGAACGGCCTTCTATTTTTTGACCTAAACATTTGTAGGATAGTCAAATTATGTATCTTTCTAATGCCTTCGCTACTTTAAAAGACAGGAATTTGATGTAACCCTTTTAAATTTAAGTATGGCTTACTAGTTCTACTCTTCATGAATTTTCAATCTCTAGTATTATGAAAAAAAACGCTATTGCTTTCATAGCGATTATTGCTTTGTCGTTTTCTGTTTGGAAAGTCCATGCACAAGACAATATACTCAACCCAAAGCTATACAAACATTATATCGATGATTTCAATTATTACGATAATGAATTATACAAAGAATACATACCCAATGATCAAAGCTGGGCATTTCTTTCCACGTCAATCCCACTATTTGATTGTCCGGATAAACAAATAGAAAAAACGTACTATTTCAGGTGGTGGACATATAGAAAACATATAAAGAAAACGGAGAATGGATTTGTAATCACAGAATTCTTACCTGATGTCCCCTGGGCAGGAAAATACAATACAATAAGTTGTCCGGCAGGACATCATTTTTATGAAGGGCGTTGGCTTAAAAACAATATATACCTAAACGATTATGCCAAGTTTTGGTTTAGTGAGGCTGAGCACATTTTTGACTATAGTTTTTGGGCAGCCGATGCACTATACAATTATTATTTAAGCACACACGACAATTCATTGCTGAAGAAACTATTACCCGACCTAGTTCGCTATTATGAGTCGAGAGAAAAGAATCAGCTTGACTCCAATGGATTATTCTGGCAAGTGGATGGCAGAGATGGCATGGAAGAATCTGTTTGTGGAAGTGGGTATAGAGCAACAATTAATTCGTATATGTATGGTGATGCCAGTGCTATTTCTAAAATAGCCTTGATGACAGGTGAACATAAATTAGCTAATCGGTTTTTACAAAAAGCTACCTCCTTAAAAAAAATAATCCAAGATAAACTATGGGATAAAAATGATCATTTTTTCAAGGTGCTGCCAAGAGAAGACAATGAACTATTATGCAATGCCAAAGAACTTCACGGATACACCCCTTGGTATTTTAATGTACCAGACTCATCTTACTCAGTCGCTTGGAAATATATCATGAGCCCCACTTACTTTTATGCACCCTTTGGTTTAACTACCGTTGAACAGTATAATGCAGGTTTTAATATCTCTTATGAAGGTCATGAATGTCAATGGAGAGGACCAAGCTGGCCATTTGCTTCGGCCATAACGCTCACTGCTATGGCCAATCTATTAAATAATTATACCCAGGACTATGTCTCCAAAAAAGACTACCTACAGTTACTGAAAGACTATTCAACGGCACAGCAAATAACTTCAGAAAATGGAGAAGTTCGACCTTGGATTGACGAAAACCTAAACCCGTATACAGGTGATTGGATTGCTCGAACACGATTGAAGTCATGGGAGAATAATACCTGGTCAGTAGAAAAAGGTGGTGTAGAGCGCGGCAAAGATTATAACCATTCAACTTTTTGCGATTTGATCATCACTGGTTTGATTGGCTTAAGGCCTCAAGAAGAAGGTGTTGTAATAAACCCGTTATTACCTGATAATTCATGGACTTATTTTTGTTTGGACAATATTAGTTATCATGGAAAAATATTGACCGTTTTATATGACAAAACAGGAAATCAATACCATAGAGGAAAAGGGTTGATGGTTTTCGTTAATGGCAAACTGACTGGTAAGTCACAAAAACTGGGCACTATCAAATTAATGAAAATATAACGTGTACTAGAAGCATGCTTTATTTACTCCCTACGAAAAGGATTCGAAAAAAAATCATCCACTTGCTTATTGAAAAGTGATGAATACTGCCTTAACGTCGCATGACCTGAATTTGGCAAAATCCAAAGATAGGCTTGAGGGATATGTTGAAAAATCAATGCGGTATGCTGTACATTAATTAAGTCATTGTCTCCTCCTATTATCAGTGATGGACATTTTATAGTGTGTAGACTTTCTAATGTAATATTGGGTTGAAGCCAATCCAATAAAAATAGCTTCCATCTATTTTTATCTTCTGTTGTTTTGAAACTCTTTACATCTGTAGTAAGAAATCTTTTTTGATCGGATTTCCAACTGGAAGGATTAATGGCAGTAGAATCGGGCCAAAGGTTGGCCCCCGTCGATGCTATCTTAATTACTTTACCGGGATGCCTCATGGCCAAACAAAGTGCATTGATTCCGCCGTCGCTAAAACCCAACACATAGGCTGAATCAATGTGTAGGGCAGTTAAAAATGCTGCTTCATCATCCGCCATCATTTCAAAACTCAAGGAATCTTTAGTATCCACCGATTTGCCTTGTGCACGACTATCAAGAAGAATGACTTGGTATTTCTTAGCAAAATAAGAGACATTTTCGCTGAATGAAGCACCCGATCCACCATTACCATGAATCATTAACAAAGGCTTTCCTGTTCCATATGTTTCATAATACATCTTGATGCCACGGAGATCAATGTACTTTCCTGCTGTAGGATTACTTCCGTAATTAAGGTACTCTTGCTCACAGCCTGCTGAAAGCAGTAACAAAAAACAAACCGAAAGCATACCTCTATTTTTTTTCAACCTATTATGATTATAATTAAAACACGTTGTTCTTAATGAAAGCAAAATACAGAATTAAAGATTACTTAACGCCGGTTATACTAAAATCTAATTGAGGATTTGCTTCGATAAAATCCATCAAAATATATATGCAAACTTTGCATAAGACTAACCTAAATAAATTTTACATTTACGGATAAATAAAATATACATGATCAAAGATTTGATGACTAATAAACCGGCAAAACTTTTTGCACTCATGTCGGCTTTCTTTGTAGCCAATGCATTGATTGCAGAATGCATAGGAGGGAAAATATTTTCGCTAGAGGCAGTACTAGGTATAGACCCAGTCAACTTAACCTTTTTTGGTGAATCCAATTTATCTTTTGCATTAACCTGCGGTGTACTGCTATGGCCAATAGAATTTGTGATGACAGATATTGTCAATGAATACTATGGCCCAAAAGCAGTAAGACGCATTTCCTATACTGCTGTTGCGTTGATTGCCTATGCCTTCATCATGTTCTACCTTGCTATCAATGTAACACCCCCAGATTGGTGGCTTAGCTCCAATACAGCGAAAGGTGTTCCCAATATGCAAAATGCCTTCTCTGCTATTTTTGGCCAAGGCATGTGGATCATCTTTGGTAGCTTAATGGCCTTCTTAGTTAGTCAGGTCATTGATGTTACCGTTTTTCACCGCATCAAGAGAGCAACCGGCGAAAAATGGGTATGGTTAAGAGCAACCGGATCCACATTGATATCTCAATTTTTTGATAGTTTTATTGTGCTGTTTATTGCCTTTAAATTGGGGAATGACTGGAGTTGGCAAAAGGTATTAGCCATTTGTCTTATGAACTATATGTATAAGTTCACTATGGCTATCATATTAACGCCTGTTATTTATTTTATTGAAGGAAGAATTGAGAAGTATTTGGGCCATGAAACCGCTAGTAAAATGAAAAGAGCTGCCATGGGTAAAGATGAAGAACCTTTTACCAACATTCCGACAGCCGGTTAGTTGTTGATCTCATTTAATTTGATGAATTGAATATGGAATAAAAGCATACCGACACTAAACAAACTGGAGCGGATTAAATAGTTCAGAGAGAACATGTATAACTCTTAACCCCTTTAATTCCTGGACAAACAACAAACAAATTTCCACTTTGAGGATACTCTTTCAACTGTTCGGCAGTCATATTTTTCTTTGCCGAAGTAATAATCAAACTATCTAACTCTTCGCCCGCAAAAGCACATGAGGTTACATGAGGGGCGGGAACATCAATCTTTGATATCAAATAACCAGTATTGGGGTTCCACCTATATACTCCATAGCCACCCCAATGAGCAACCCAGAGCATACCCTCGGCATCAATAGTCATCCCATCTGGAGTTCCCATTTCGATAGGAATTTTGATAGCTACTTTTTCAAAAACAATTTCACCAGAGTCTTGATTGAATAAGTAAGATCTGATTTCTTGTGTTGGACTATCAATGAAATACATTCTTGTGTTATCCAAGGACCATACTAAACCATTAGAGATGGTGACATTTTTTATTTTAGGGATTGGCGATGACCCTGATTCCACCGCATACAAAACTCCCCTTTCGAAATCATGGTCTTTGTGTGTGCTACCAACCCAAAGCCTCCCTTTAACATCACAGCCCCCATCATTGCAACGATGGTTTTTTATGGTAGGCTCTAGATCGAATAAAGGTTCTGTTTTTCCTGTTTCCGTATCAAATTTCACAATTGTTGTTTTCAAAGCAATCAACAAATGGGGGCCCGTTGATTCTACAATCAATGAAATATCTTCATCGAATTTCCATTGCCGAGTTTCTTTTGTGATCCAATGGAATGAATATAAAACATGCCCAGTGATGTCTACCCAAAAGCAGCATTGTTTTCGGTGATGCCAAGTTGGACTTTCGCCAAGTATGCACTGAGAAGGAACCAATGATGTTGCAGTCATGTATTAAATATTAGAATACTAAGCCCAGTATACTGGAATTTTTTTGCGAAGGAAGTTAACACTACGTTCCAATTGATCCATTCCATCTACACCGTCTTCAATGCTGATCCAGCTATCAAACCCTACTCGCTTCAATTCAGTAAAAATAGCATCGTAATCGTTTAATCCTTTTCCAATTTCACCATGGCTCAATCTCTTTGCGTATCCTGCTGTGCCACCTTCTTCATTTCTTAAGTCTTCGATTGTTCCTTCTTTTAAATAACGATCACTTGCATGCATTGTTACTACACGATTCGAAACGCGCTTCAATAATTCGATTGGATCTTCCCCAGCTAAATACGTATTGCTTGGATCATAATTTACGCCAAAAAAAGGATGGTGAATACTATCGACTAATTGACAAAAGACATCCATCTTCTGTGCAAATTCTGGGTATGTCCAAAAATCATCTTTATAATGATTCTCGATAATAAGTGTAATATTTCTTTCCTGAGCATACGGCAAACATTCGAAGATACAATCTGCCGCCAACTTCACCACCTTGCCCACCTTGACACTGCTGCTTAAGTAAGTCG
>CAJBBV010000088.1 GCA_903951405.1 uncultured bacterium | reverse complement strand
TCTCGACTACCTCCTAAAGCATTTCGATGACGAGGAAGGGATATATTTCTACTATACTCCTGATTTTCAACAAGATACGATAGTTCGAAAGAAAGATCTTTATGATGGCGCAACTCCTTCTGGTAACGCTGTGATGGCGTTTAATTTACTTCGGCTGAGTATTTTGTCGGGAAATCAATCTTGGAAGAAAAGGGCAACCTACATGCTCGAAATCCAAAAAGATACTATTGTGCAGTATACTAATTCATATGCAGTATGGGCCAATTTGCTACTCGAATTCACAGAAGGCACTAAAGAAGTGTTAATTCTTGGTGAAAGGTCGAAGGAAGCGTCCTTTAATCTTCAACAACATTACTTCCCTAATCGGGTCTTGATGGCATCTGATTTACCCCATAAATCATATCCCTTGATGGAGGGCAAACAGCCAGAATCCATACTTACGTACTACTTGTGTGCTGATTATACATGCAGTTTGCCAGTAATGTCTACGGAAGAATTTATTAAAATGTTAAGGTATTAACAAAATGATAGGGGTTCAGGTGCAATAACAAACAGAAAATGGCGTTTTCCCAAGCCATGATAATGTGTGTTTGAGGCTTGTTAAAATTTAGATTATTAACTGATTAGGTTAAAATAACATAAGAATTTTTCGTTTATATTTGTCTACGTTCTCAATAAATACGATTCAGAGATGAAACACATTTTTTTATATCTTCTTGGGCCTGTGATTTTCGGTTCAATTTTAGCGGGTTGTAGTAAGTCAAATGGCTCAAAATCAAGTGTATCGGATGGTCAGCTTCACGGCGCTGCGATTGGTGGAAAGTATGTTATGCCAAAACCTCCAGGGATGGTATATGTTCCTTCTGGTACTTTTCATATGGGCCCAAGTGATGAGGACATAAGTTATTCATTTACAGCAAGAAACAAGCAAGTTTCTATTAATGGCTTTTGGATGGATGCTACCGAAATCACCAATAATGAATACCGTCAATTCGTATACTGGGTAAGAGATTCTATTGGAGCAACCATTTTAAATCTAAAGAAGCAAGCTACTGATGGCACTAGTCCAATTGATTGGGTTAAAGCAAAGCAAATCAAATGGGCTGATCCAAAGATCCAAGAGCAGCTTAGTGCAATGATTGTTACCCCAGACAATCGTATCAATGGAAGAAAAGAAATAGATGCACAAAAAATTATTTTCCACTCTGAGGTGTTTGATTATAAAGAGGGAGCTAAAAGGGAAAATGCTAGCAAGCAAAGAAGCCAATTTATTGAGAAAAAAGACGTACCTATTTATCCAGACACCTTGGTGTGGATTCGTGATTTCACGTATTCGTATAATGAGCCAATGTCTAAAAAATATTTTGCGCACCCTGCATATGGTAATTATCCAGTTGTGGGTGTGAATTGGAAACAAGCCACTGCATTTTGCGAATGGAGATCTGCTTACTTAAATTCATTCTTAGAGTCTAAGAAAAGAATGCCTGAATCAGACTTTAGGTTGCCAACAGAAGCAGAGTGGGAATATGCTGCACGAGGCGGTCGTTCTCAAGTTCCTTTCCCTTGGGGTGGTCCATACTTAAGAAATAAAAAAGGTTGTTTGCTTGCTAACTTTAAACCTGGCAGAGGTAATTATCCTGAAGATGGAGCAATGTACACTGTAAGGGCGGATGCGTATTGGCCAAATGACTTTGGCTTATATAATATGGCAGGTAATGTAGCAGAATGGACATCATCATTGTTTTATGAAGGAGCATATAATTTCCAACATGACATGAATCCAGATATTCGTTTGAATGCTAAGGACAAACAACCTCCTCGTATGAAACGTAAGGTTGTTCGTGGGGGAAGTTGGAAAGATGTTGGATATTTCCTTCAAAATAGCGCACGCAGTTATGAATACCAGGATACAACAAAATCATATATCGGATTTAGGTGTGTGGTCGATCTTCCACCGATGGCATCAAAAAAATAAATTTTCAAAGTTAGATATCAAATAAAAACCTTAAATCAAGAATACACTAAACTCCTTTTTATGGCAGAACAGAAACAAAATTTGGATTGGGATAAAATTGTAAATGCAGTTGTTAGTATTGGTGCTGCCGTAGTTATTTTCGGGGCATGGGCTAAAATATTGCATAAATCATTTGCAGATGTAATGTTAACTGTTGGTTTACTTACAGAGGCCCTCATATTCATTATTTATGCATTTTATCATCCAGTAGATAAAATGGATGCTGTTGCTGATGCGCTTAAAGGTGGTATTGGTGGAGGTGGTGCTTCGCCAGCAAATGATGAATTAAAAAAATTAATCGAAAAGGAAATTAATCCTGATAACCTTAAGAAGTTGAACGAAAACTTTGCAAAGTTTAATAATACTATACAGAATATGTCAGTTATGGCTGATGTTACTTCAGCTACTGCTGATTATGCAACCAAAACAAAAGAGGCTACAGCGGCACTTAACAGTGTGAAAGATGCATACACAACTGCGGCAGGCTCTGTTCAGTCTTTCAATCAAGCAGCAGAAGGCTCTAAGTCTTTCCATGAGCAAGTTCAAAATCTTACTCGCAATCTAGGTTCGCTTAACAAGATGTATGAATTGGAACTCCAAGATTCAGGGAACCATATTAAAGCGATGAATTCATTCTATGACAACTTGGTTAAAGTAGCACAAACCATGCAGGGTAGTGTTGATGATGCTAAAAAGACGCAAGAACAAATTGCATTATTGGCTAAGAATCTTGGAAGCTTGAATAGTGTATACGGTAATATGCTTGCTGCAATGCAAGGCCGTGCATAGTTGTAAAACACCTGATCAAACAATATTTAAATTAATCTGAAATATGGCACTTCCTAAAGACCCGCGGCAGAAGATGATCAATATCATGTATTTGGTATTGACCGCCTTACTTGCATTGAACGTGTCTGCCGAGATTCTTAACGCATTCAAGGTAGTGGATAACAGCCTTAAGGAATCGAATGGCGTACTTTCAAATTCAACTTCTGGTATATATAGCAGTTTTGAAGAACTCCTTAACGATCCTAAGTCAGCTCAAAAGGCAGCAATATGGAAACCCAAAGCTGACCAAGTAAAAGTATTGGCAGATGAGGTTTCTGTACTCATAGATAAATATAAGCAAGACCTAAAAGTGGAGGCTGATTTGGCAGAGGATGGCACATTTAGAGAAGATAATATCGATGCTGCAACACGATTATTTGATACTAAAGGAGAAGGCAAAAATTTATACAGTAAGCTCGAAAATTTTAAATCTAAGTTGTTGGCTATTGACAAAGATATGGCTGCTCAAATCAGTGCAAAATTGCCATTGAATTTGGAAGTTCCTCAATCTACAGCTGGTAATCTAAAGACTGGTGATAAAATTCAAGATTGGGTGACAACTTATTTTCACATGACACCAACAGTAGCTGCATTAACTATGTTAAGCAAATTTCAGAATGACATTAAAAATTCCGAAAATTTAGCTGCAACCTTTTGTATAAATCAAGTGGGTTCAGTTAAATTGATTATGGATAAATTCGAACCGTTGGTTGGAACTAGTTCAACCTACTTAATGCCTGGCGAAGAAATGACCGTAACTGCTGGCTTAGGTGCGTTTAACTCTAATGTGAAGCCAACTGTTACAATTGATGGCAGAAGTATTTCTGTAAATGCGAATGGTGTAGCAGAATCTAAGTTTAATGTTGGAGGCACAGGTGCTCGTAGCATGAATGTTAGTGTAAGCTTTATTGATCCTAATACAGGAGAGCAAAAAACAATCTCTAAAAAGATAGATTATACAATTGGGGCACCTGCTGGTGTTGCTGTTTCACCGGATAAGATGAATGTATTATATATAGGAGTTGAAAATCCATTAACTATAACAGCGGGCGCAGGAAGTGAAAAAGTAACTGCTCAGTTTAGTGGTGGAGCCATTACAAAAGTAGGTGGTAACAAATATATCGCTAAGCCAACACAAGACGCATCAGGCGAACAAAGTGTAACAGTATTGGTGCAAGGGAAGGCTGTAGGTAAAATCATGTTTCGTGTAAAGCAGTTACCTAGCCCATCAGCCTTTGTAGGTAATTTAAAGCAAGGATCTGTTCCTTCTGCTTCTTTTAAGGCCATGGGTGGAGTTATTGCAAAACTAGAAGATGCTGAGTTTGATGCTCCCTTCGAAGTGATAAGTTACAGAGTTGGTGCTGTTAGCCTTGATATTCCTGATTATTCTCCAGTGGAAAATAAAGGGGCAAGATGGACAGGTGCTGCTGCAGCCTTAATTAATAAGTTAAAGCCTGGTGCCTTAGTTGCTATTACAGATATTGTAGTTAGAGATCCTGGTGGGCGAAGCAGAACATTGTCTGGAAGTCTATCTTATAATTTGAAATAATGATTCAGTATAAAAAACATAGTATGAAATTTAACTGGTCCAAATGTCTTTTGGTCATGTGTTTACTAGGTGTTTTCACGTTAGATGCAAACTCGCAGACTAAGAGAAAATCTACTAGCGCTAAAAAGACAACAAAGAAGGTTACTTCCAAGAATACAAATTCTCAGCTGTTGGATGCAAACTTGGCTGCTGCAAAAGCGGATACCGTTGTTGCACCACCACCGCCACCACCTAAGGATCCATTTGCATTTGATTCTGTCAAGGTATCACTACGCCCAGATGCAATAATAGATAGGGAGTTGGTTAAGACTCGTACTCCGCTGGATTATGAGCATATCCGTGAAGATGATGCCTGGTATCGTGAGCGTGTATGGAGGGAGATAGATATTAGGGAAAAAATGAATCTTCCCTTTAGATATAAAGCAGACGACGATAATGGAAGCCAACGGTTTTTGAATATCATTCTTCACGCTATTAAAAAGGGCGACATTACGGTGTTTGATCCTACCGTAGATGATAGGTTTACTACACCGATGACCATTGCCAAGGTTGGAGAAGTGATATCAGGAAAATGTGATTCAGTATCAGTTATAGATTGGATAAAAGACCCTTCAGGTTCTAAAGGCATTTTTAAGGATTCTGTAGTTTGTAAAGAGTTTAACCCAGAAGAGATCGTTAAGTTTCGCTTAAAAGAGGAATGGGTTTTTGACAAAGAATCTTCTAGGATGTTTGTACGTATTTTAGGCATCGCACCAATTAAAACTTATATAGACGAAAACACCGGTACTGTTCAAGGTGAGTCTCCTTTGTTCTGGGTTTATTATCCTGATTTGCGTCCTATTCTCTCAACATATGAAGTGTATAACAGTAAAAATTTCGGGGCAAAAATGAGTTGGGAAGAACTCTTTGAGAGCAGATACTTTTCAAGTACCATCGTTAAATCGAGTATTGAAAATCCATACGATTTATACATTAAGCAATACATAAAAGATGATATCCTCAGATTATATGAAGGGGAAAACATCAAAAATAAAATATTCAATTTCGAACAAGACCTCTGGTCATACTAAGAAAAAGAATCTTATAAAAAAGGCTGTCAGTTTTCGACAGCCTTTTTTTATTGCTCAAAGTAAGTGTGAATTAGATTGGCTTTTGTTTTTCCAACAACTGCTGCAATGTCTTCTACTCTAGCCTCTTTTATTTTTTTGACCGAACGAAAATGGGTTAACAACTCCCTAGCTGTTTGTGGCCCAATTCCATGTATGCTTTCCAGTTCATTTACAAATGTGCCCTTGCTTCGTTGTTGTCGATGGAAGGTTACTCCATAATTGTGTACTTCATCTCGTATACTTCTTATAAATCGGAGGACTTCGCTATCATAGCCAAGTTTTAGTGATTCTTGATCACCTACAAAAAATAGTTCTTCTTGATTTTTAGCTAGACCAACTAAGGTCATTTGTCCTGTTAGATCAAGTGCTTCAATCGCTTCAGCAGCAGCACTAAGTTGTCCTTTTCCTCCATCTATAATAACCAGTTGTGGTAGCGCAGTATCTTCTGCTTTCAAGCGTTTGTATCTTCTAGTTACAGCCTCCTTCATGGTTGCAAAATCATTGATTCCCTGAACCGTTTGAACATTAAAATGCCTGTAGTCTGATTTACTGGGAATTCCATTTTTAAAGCATACCATAGCAGAAACCGGGTATGCTCCTTGAAAGTTTGAATTATCGAAACACTCAATATGAGTAGGTATATTTTTTAACGATAGGGCAGCTTTCACGTTTTTTAACAACAACTTTTTATCAGCATTTTTGTCATTAAGGTGAAGCATTTTTTTCTTACGCATTTCTTCAATGAAATAGTTGGCGTTAGTTTCTGCAAGTGTTAGCAATTTTTTCTTTTCTCCATTTTTCGGGATAGTCATTTTAAAAGAATCTAATCCAAATTCAATCGGGAAGGGGATGATAAGCTCCTTGGCATTACTTCCAACCAATGTTTGAAAATGTATAATAGATTGGGATAGCAGATCTTCATTTGTTTCCTCAATTTTTGTGCTGAAAGAAGAAATTTTTGAATTTGTGATGGTTCCATTTCGCACAGCCAAGAAACTGATTACGATATTATCTTCAAAGGTGGCCATCCCAAATACATCCATATCACCTAGTCGTGGACTTACAATAATTGATTTCGCTTGGTAGTCTTTTAGATTGTTTATTTTTTGCTGAAGGTGCTCTGCTTTTTCAAAAGCTAAGCTTGTAATAAATTCTTTCTGTTTTGTTTTATATTCTGTGATGATCTCATTAAAATTTCCTTTAAGAATATGCCTAATGTTATCCAATCCTTTGTTATAGTCTTCGATGGATTGAAGCCCTACACAGGGTGCTTTGCAATTACCGAGATGATATTCTAGGCAAACTTTAAATTTATTTTTCTGAATGTTAGTTTGATTTAATGCAAGATTACATGTCCTAAGCGGAATATGTGTTTTGATAAAGGTAATCAGGTCTCTTACTTTGAGGGTAGAGGTGAACGGGCCGATATATTCTGATTGGTCATTTATCTTTCTTCTTGTTAAGAAAACACGCGAAAAGGCTTCTTTTTTGATGGCGATATATGGATATGTTTTATCGTCTTTTAGTACAATATTATATTTTGGTTTAAATTCTTTTATCAGTGAGTTTTCAAGCAGTAGTGCGTCGTGTTCAGATTCAACAATGGTAAATTCAATTTGTATGATCTGCCTAACGAGTTCATTTGTTTTATAGGAGTGATTATTCTTGTTGAAGTAGGAGCTTACTCTTTTTCTGATATTTTTAGCTTTCCCAATATAGAGCAATTGTTTATTTGCTCCGAAGTATTTGTAGATACCTGGAGAATTAGGTAATGTCTTTTGAATGCTATAGAATTCGGTTTGCTCCATTTAATTGATTTTTTTTTGGCCTTACCAATTAAATCGAGTTACCATATTTTTTGGTGCTTCCGACTTACTATAATGCGTTGAGGATATGAGCAGTTGTTTTCCTCTTGTCCATAATATTTTACGTACAATCTGGGTGGTATTCATTTGATCCGTTCTTTCTGCATAAAAGCTTTTTACTAATGCTGTTATAGGGTCAACATGTATCTCTATTTTTGAGATGGCAACTCTTTTCTGGTCAGTTGTGTATGTAATTGTAATGTCTTTTAAGTCAAGGTCTTCATAAACGGTTTCGGTGTATTCGTTGATTGCTTCTGCGTCTTTCACGTCATTTCCAATCAATCCATCTGCAATTTTTCTAAAATCAGCTTTTGTAATGATGGCTGTATCAATCTTATTATCTTCCTCTTGAATACGTGTTACTGCAAGTGGAAGCGAATCAATTGTATTGAGTTCTTGTTGGAGAAAGGCATATACTGGATAATACTGTTTTTTTGTATGGGTATTCTCTTTACAGGAAAATTGAATGGTTATAAGTAACAGTAGAATGAGCAGGTTCTTGGTCATGATGTAAAATTACACTACTGACAAGCGGTAGAAAAATTTTATCCTGCTAAGGGGACGTAAATTAACGAATGGTTCTAATTAAAGATAGCTTGAGCCCTAGGTCCATCAAGTTTTCTTTGATTGGATATTTATTTTTAAAGCTTGAGATTAACTGATACCGATATTGTGGGGCAACACTCCATTTAAAGTTGCCCATTTGAACATTCAAACTGGCCTCAATTGATGAATTTAAGTTCCATCTTCTATTTAGTGTCGGCTCTTGTGCATAATTCTTTAAGTTAGTTGAAATCAAGTAGGCATGATTAGTAATTAAATAAGTAGGTTGTATCGTTGATGCAATTGAAAAATTAATTTTCTTATTGCCTGCTACTATGTAATCAAGCCCGATAGGGATGGAGAACATGTAATGTTCATTGCGTAATAAGGTTGGGGTATATCCGTCAGCATTTCTATAGTAGGAAATGGTATTAATGGGGATTCTCCCACCGTACCCAAAGTTGTTCATTCCATAGCTTGCGATTTCTGGTTTGCCATTAAATGCCTCAATTTGGTATTGGTTATAATTAAGTTGGAAGCCTGTTTTTAAGGAAAGCTTTTTAGTTAATGGATAAAGCATGGCTGTTCCAAGTTCAAGTCCAATCCCTGGCCTATGCCTTACTGCATCATTAACGTCTTTTGCAAAGATTGAATTGGTTTGATATCCGGATGAAGTATATTGATATGAAGTGTTACTAGCTTGACCAGTTAATTTTCTATAGCTAATTGTTGGCGTTAGATAATATTGCCATACTGCTTTTTTACCAATGCTTTTTGCCTTGGCCATCACATGATCAAGTGTAGAGGCAATAAAATTTTTCTTCTCTAATTTGCCCGTTGAGAATGATTTTTGAGCACTAAGTGCGGATAAATTTAAAATACTTTCAGGGATGAGTACTTTTTCACTGAAAGAGAACTTTTCTATATTCAAATTTTGCTCTTGACTAGAATTGTTTATTTCCGAAAACGCGGAAGTGATTTCATTTAAGTTTTTTACACTAGAGCCTGTTTTCTGCTTCATTGAAACAGTTATTGAAGTGAGGTTCTTGTATTTATCTTTTATGATATCATGTGGGATAAATTGGTAAGCGATTTGCCCTGTTTTGGCAGGAATTTCTTTTTGTTCGGTTACATTCATTAGTACAAGGCTTCCTGAAATACCAACAAGAAGTAAAATCAATGAAAAATACATCCAAGCCTTGTTTGGATACAATTTCTTTTGAATTGCATCCCATACATGGTCGGAAGGGTACATCAAGTATTGATCTGCCCTCTCTTTTAAAAAGTCTTCTAGCTCCTCAGGTGTATATTTTTCCATTTCCCTTATCTAAATATCTATACGTTATTTCAATTTGTTTTAACTGGCGAAAACCAACTCCTTTTTTCTTTTTCATGCAGGAGTATTTTTCGTTTGATCAAAATATTTTCAAGCATATTTTTTGCTCTAGTATATTGTGATCTACTTGTACTTTCTTCAATATCTAGCAGTGCGCCGATTTCTTTGTGAGAGTACCCTTCAATAGCATATAAGTTCAAGACAGTTCGGTAGCCTGTTGGCAATGTTCTTATGCACTCAACAACTTGCTTTGCTTGAAGCGTCGATGGTATGTTGTCGTCTTTAATGCTGATGTTAGCAGCTTGAATAATGTCGACATTTTCGTTGAAGCGTTTATTTTTTTTAAGGTGATTGATACAGGTATGTACCATAATCCTTAACATCCAACCTTCAAAAGAACCTCTTGCCTCAAATTGACCAATTTGGGTGAATACCTTAATAAACCCCTCCTGTAACATATCCTCTGCATCTTCACGGGTCTTTGCATACCGGTAACATACTGACAACATCCTTGGGCTATACCTATTGTATAGCTCTTGATGTGCCGTAGCATCGTTTTGTAAGCAACCCTGAAGAAGCAACTCTTCTGTCATGAAATCATGTATTGATTTCTGAATTTAAGACAATTTTTGGATTAGAGCCGCTGCTTCAGGGTAAACTTTTGATGATATTTGTTATTTTTTTTAAAAATGTGCACGCAGGCTTATGATGAAACTTCTTCCAGGGGCCGAAAAGCCAGATGCAAAGTAGCGGTAGTTAATATCCAATATATTTTCAATACCTGCCTGTATGGTCAATTTTTCCCCTACCGATGTTCCTGCTTTTATGTTAAGTGTTTGCCATGATGGACTCCCTTTTGCTGTAGCATATTGAGCATTATCTTCCCCATCTGCATTGTATTGATTCAGGGTTTTCCATCCGTTATATAGCATATATAGTTCGGCGTATCTTTTTTTACGCTCATATCCTAAACTTAGCTTGCCAAATATTGGCGGAATGTGATCTAGTGGCTTTGACGATACATTTGCCTTCGCTAAAGAGTATGAACCATCTTCCTGTTTTTGGTAAATAGTTGATTTGGAATTTACATCAGTAAGAAATCTGCCTTTTGTAAGGTTCACACTCCCCGAAAATTTCCAATGCTCATCAAAATGTATATTTGTGCTCAAGTTTCCTCCATATAGGTATGCATTGTTTGCATTTTGACTCGCTAATACTTGAGATTTTACATTATTGTACAGTATTGAATCCTGCCCATTTAATGTATAGGGGGCTTTTATGATGGCATTACTGAAGTTTGTATAGAACAGACCAATCTCAAATTCCACTTTACTCGCTATGATATGTTTCAGTCCGAGGTCAAAACTGTTAGTATACTCAGGCTTAAGATTTGAATTTGGAATGACAACTTGCTGGGCTGAAGTGCTTGATTCAAATATTTTTGAAAGATCATCTATGTTTGGAGCTCTAAAGCCTGAAGAATAACTTATAGAAATTCTGGTCGAGCTCGTTGGCTGATATGCTAACCCAATATTTCCTGTCAACGATGTATTGTTTTGTACTACATGGGTTACTGGGAGGGATAAAAATGAATTGTCCTCTATGGTTGAACGTAATGAAATGTATTGCACCCGAACTCCATCATTCAATATCCATTTTGAGTTTTTGAATTTATGGATGTGCTCAGTATATACTGCAGCATAATTCATGTTGTTTTTCCCATCAGGATATCTTGTATCTAATTTTGTTACAGATTGATTTAGCAGATTTGTTCTTGATGCTACTGATTTTACATTGTTCAGTTGGATGTCAATTCCAGATGTTATTTCGTCATGCTGCCATTTTTTTCTAGCATCGATAACTAAACCGGTAACACCTACCTTTTCAACACGTTTGTCAAAGCGATCATATTTTTTATATTCCCTTGTTATCCGACTTTCTTCAATCCCTTGATAATTTAATATTGCGTTGTATTCAGAAAAAAACCCACGCTGATTTTTAGCGCTAAGGGTATACGCAATTAGAGATCTGTCTTGTGGTCCATAATACCAAGAGGCATAGCGCAGCGCTCCATTTGTGATATCCTGTAAACGGTCATACCTCGGCACATTTGAAGTTGTTGAATACTGAAGGTTTAGTTCATGTGTGATGTTATCACTGGCCTTAAAAAGGACCTTTTGCATTAGGTCAATTTGGGAGTATCCTGAAAATCGTTGAACTCTATCGTTTTTATTTTGCATAATGGTATCACCGTGCACGCCATCGTAGGGTTGAATATAAAATGGACGCGTTCCAAATCCAGCAAAACCTGACTTGTCATTTTTCCCAATCGTTACATCCCCAAAATCACTCTGCGTAACGCTAGTAAGAATACCAAATTTTGCTAATCCAATATTAACATCTGCGTGTATTGTCTTTTCATTGTTTGCTGATGAATACCTTGCGAACGCATTGCTATTTACGAAAGTCTTTCCGGTTTTGTGAGATAGAATTGGTTTTTTAGTGAGCATATGAATTGCCCCACCTAACGCGTCACTTCCATATAAAGTAGAAGAAGGGCCTTGAAGCACTTCAACACTTGCTAACATATTTTGATCAACTGTGATGGCATTTTGCAAATGCCCAGATCGATAAATAGCATTATTCATTCTTACACCGTCAACAATTAATAAAATTCTACTGGCTTCAAATCCACGAATAACAGGACTGCTGCCACCTTGTTGACTCTTTTGTACAAATATATTACCTGTGTTCATAAGCAGGTCGCCTATGTTTTGGGTATTTGCCTTATTAATATATCCTGCTGAGATAATATCTATTTTTTGAACAATGTTTTTTTTCTTTTCTGCAAACTTATTTCCTGATACGATGATTTCAGTTAAGTCTTTGGTGCTATCGAGGGTACTTACTTTTTCTTGTGCTGATAAAAAATGCTGCGCACAAAAAGACAGTAACAGCCATGCTGTTATTTTACTTTTCATAAACGTTTTTTGTTGGTTAATTACTGTTAACTGTTCAAAAAACTCCTGTCTGGCGGTGGAGTATCTAGATCTAGATTTGCGGTGGAGTAAAAATGGGTGTCAAATTCATAATAAGATACTATTATAGCATCGTTGTAGCTGTTATTAGTCTCCTTTGAATTAAATATATATTGTAATTGATGCATGAATTGCGATACTTGAAAGAGCCCTTTGTTGGATTCATTTCCTGAAAGAGACTTCTCTAGTTGTGCTTCAAGCTTCTTTTCTGCATGATCAAATAGTCCATGAAATTCAATGGTGTTTTCTTTTCTGATCATGTATTTTATATCAAAAAATGCATCACCAATGATGAGTTCTTTATCCTTTGTTTTCCACTTGATATTTTCTAGAGAGATAGAAACCACTTGAAGGTGGCCTTCTTCTAATTTTTCCATCATCTCATGCTGTATCCATTTTCCATACCCTACCATACATAATGACACTAGCATGGGAGTCGCTAATAGCATTAATAGAACTATGCTTATTGGTTTTCTGTTTTTTAACATTAGTAAACTAAAATATCGCCAGTCATTTCAATAGGTATGGGCACTTTCATAAAGTGAAGTATGGTTGGAGCGATGTCTCCTAGTTTTCCAGCTTTTAGATTACCAGCCCATTCTTTGTCTATAATGAACAGTGGAACAGGGTTTAGTGTATGGGCTGTGTTTGGACTTCCATCCTCATTTCTCATGTAATCTGCATTACCATGATCGGCGGTAAGAAAAATAGTATAGCCACTTTCAAGTGCTGCTTCAACCACTTGCTGAACGCAATTATCTACCGTTTCAACTGCTTTGATAACAGCATCCCAAATACCGGTATGCCCAACCATATCTGCATTAGCATAGTTTAAGCAAATGAAGTCGGCCGTTTTGTTTTTTATTTCTGGAAGAATTTTATCAGTTAATTCTGCTGCACTCATTTCTGGTTGAAGGTCATAGGTTGCTACTTTTGGTGATTGCGCCATGATGCGTTTTTCGCCTTCAAATGGCAGTTCCCTGCCACCATTAAAAAAGAATGTAACATGGGGGTATTTTTCTGTTTCTGCTATGCGAATTTGGGTCTTGCCATATTTCTCAAGTGTTTCCCCTAATGTATGAGTAAGGTTATCATTATTGAATACAACATGTACATGATTAAATGTATTATCATATTCGGTCATGGTAGTGTATTCCAATGCAAGCTTATGCATTCCGAATTCTTGAAAATCTTTTTGTGTTAGTACCTCAGTAATCTCGCGGCATCTATCTGTTCTGAAATTAAAACAAAGTACTGCATCTCCCTCTTCTATTTTTGCCAATGGTATATTATCTTCTCCCGTTATGATAATTGGCTTGATGAATTCGTCTGTTAGATTATTCTTGTAGCATTCCTCAATGGCTAATGAAGCGTCTTTTGCTAGTGACCCTTCGTTATGAACTAATGCATCATAAGCTAGTTTTACTCTTTCCCAACGCTTATCTCTATCCATTGCATAATACCTTCCAGTGATTGTTGCAATCTTTCCAGTAGAGGTTTTTAAATGGCTTTCTAATTGCTTAATGAATCCTAATCCACTTTTCGGATCTGTATCCCTGCCATCTGTAAATGCATGAATAAAGACTTGCTCAAGTCCTTCTGATTTACATAAATCAGTAATGGCTTCGAGATGGCTAATGTGTGAATGGACACCACCATCACTTACCAATCCGATCAGGTGTAGTTTTTTATTATTCTTTTTTGCATAATGTAGTGATCGCAGTAATGTTTCATTCTGTTGAAAAGAATGATTTCGAATAGCAACATTGATGCGTTGCAATTCTTGGTAAACTATTCTTCCTGCGCCAAGATTTAGATGTCCTACTTCACTGTTGCCCATTTGGCCATCAGGCAGCCCCACCAACTCTCCACAGGTTGTTAATGTAGAGTTTGGGTATTTCTGGTACAAAGAGGAAACAAATGGTGTATTCGCATGTTGGATGGCATCGTTTTCCGGTACTGCGCCAAGTCCCCATCCATCCATGATTACTAAGATGCATTTTTTATTTTCCATAGTACAAATTTACTTTATTTCATTCAAAAAGGCTTTTGTCGCAGCAAGGATAGAATATGAATTATCAATAATTTATAGTCCTCCTGGATTTCTCGCTGCATAAAATTCACTCAACTTTGGAATTAACCTATTAATTTTAGGCTTGTCTTACAAACGTGGTTTTTAATATTTCAAGATCATATACGACGGCAAAAGGTTTTTGAATGAAGAAGAAAAATAATAGTGAAACTCCTTTAATTGTATTTAGTACCGACCCTAATTTTAAGTCTGCTTCTGATGATGAAGTGATTCAAACGTTGCCTCCTGAGCGACAAATTCTGCGAATGACCCTAGAAACCAAGCATCGAGCGGGTAAAAAGGTTACGCTGCTCGTAGGATTTGTAGGTACTGAAGAGGATATGGTTGAGTTGGGGAAAAAGTTAAAGAATTTTTGTGGAACAGGAGGAGCGGCAAAAGATGGAGAAATTATTCTCCAAGGCGATCATCGTGAAAAAGCACGTGGTTGGTTAACCAAGAATCAGTATAAGGTAAAATAAAAGACAGGCCTCTAGGGGCCTGTCTTCGCTGATATAACAAATAATAGAGTCTACCAATCTTGTTTGGCAACACCCGCTTTAATGGCTTCTAGCGCTTTCGCTTCACCCAATAAGGCGGTAAGTTTGTTTCCTTTACCATCGTTTCCTTTTGCAATGTATCCACCTTTTGTAGTGCGGCTAACTACTGCATCATGAATTGGTACATTTTTCTCTTTTGTTTTAACGTTGTAGGCTGTGAGCATGTTTGCGGTTGACATGTTGGTTGTTTTAAATGTAAATAAATAAATCAGATATCTAGTTTTGCGTACCTGGCGTGTGATTCAATGAACTCCCTTCTCGGTGCTACTTCGTCTCCCATGAGCATGCTAAAAACCCTGTCTGCTTCTGCTGCACTCTCAATAGTGACTCTTTTTAACGTTCTAGTATTGGGGTTCATTGTAGTGTCCCATAGCTGGCTGGCGTTCATTTCTCCTAATCCCTTATAGCGTTGAACATTTACGGTGTCTTCGCGGCCACCACCAAGGCGTTCAATGTATGCTTTTCGCTGAACTTCGTCCCAAGCATAAAATTGCTCTTTGCCTTTTTTAACTAAGTAAAGAGGGGGTTGTGCAATATATACGTAGCCTTGTTCAACCATGGCCTTCATGTACCTGAATAGGAATGTAAGAATTAGTGTTGCGATATGACTTCCATCCACATCAGCATCTGTCATGATGATGAGCTTATGGTAACGTAGTTTTGAAATATCAAGCGCTTTTGGATCTTCAACTGTGCCTATTTTAACACCTAATGCAGTGAACATGTTTCGGATCTCCTCGTTGTCGTAGATGCGGTGCTCCATTGCTTTTTCCACGTTCAAGATCTTTCCTCTTAATGGAAGAATTGCTTGGAAATTTCTATCTCTTCCTTGCTTTGCTGTTCCACCCGCTGAATCTCCCTCAACTAAGAAAAGCTCACTCTTTGTGGGGTCTCTCTCAGAACAATCAGAAAGTTTTCCAGGTAGTCCACCCCCCGAGAGTACTGTTTTACGTTGAACTAGTTCTCTTGCCTTTCTAGCAGCGGCTCTTGCTTGTGCTGCAAGAATCACTTTGCTGATGATATTTTTTGCATCCCTAGGATTTTCTTCTAAGTATGCTTCTAATACTCTTGAAACGGTAACGTCAACAATACCCATCACTTCTGAGTTACCCAATTTGGTTTTGGTTTGTCCTTCAAATTGTGGCTCAGGAACTTTTACAGAGATAATTGCACTAAGTCCTTCACGAAAATCATCTCCTTCAACTTCTACTTTTGACTTTTCAAATAATCCTTGTTTTTTGCCATATTGTTGGAATACCCTTGTGATAGCTCGTCTAAAACCAGCCACATGTGTTCCTCCTTCAATGGTATTGATGTTATTAACATATGAAAAGATATGCTCGTTGTATGAGTCGTTGTAATTGATGGCAACTTCCACGGCTACATTTGATTCAGCATCGTGGCCCTCCATATAAATCACTGAGGGGATAAGCGTGTTGCGTTTGGCACTTGTATCCAGCATTTCAACAAACTCAACAATACCACCTTCGCTGTAAAAAACCTTTTCATAGGTCTTGCCTTCATCATCGATTTCCCTCAAGTCACTCAACGTGATTTTGATTCGCTTGTTTAGGTATGAAAGTTCACGTAATCTACCTTCAAGGATATCTTTATGATATTCATGGCTAGTAAATATGGTTGTATCTGGCCAAAAGTGAACTTTTGTACCAGTTAGATCACTTTTACCTATTTCCCTTACTGCATATTGAGGAACACCTCTTGAGTATTCTTGTTCAAATGTTTTTCCTTCGCGGTTAACGGTTACAATCAATGTGGTGCTGAGTGCGTTTACGCAACTTACCCCCACTCCGTGTAATCCACCGGATACCTTGTATGTGTTTTTGTCAAATTTCCCACCTGCATGGAGAACAGTCATTACAACCTCTAAGGCACTGCGTTTTTCTTTTAAATGCATTCCTGTCGGAATACCTCTACCATTATCTTGTACAGAAACAGAATTGTCTTCGTGGATAGTAACATAAATTGCGTCGCAATAGCCTGCGAGCGCTTCGTCAATGGAGTTGTCTACAACTTCATACACAAGATGGTGCAGCCCTTTTACACCAATATCTCCAATGTACATCGCCGGTCTTTTTCGTACCGCTTCTAGTCCTTCTAAGACTTGAATACTATCTGCACCGTATCCGGCATTCTGTTGATCTATGCTCTCTTGATTATCTATGCTCATACTATTCTTATAACCTCTGTTTTTGTTCCCAAAAATGTATACAAATCTACTGAAAACAAGGCGGTTAAAGGCATAAATAGAAGGCTAAAATCATTTCTTTTTAAAGATAATTTCCACATAAAAATGCACTTTTTCATCTTTTTTAGTAAACGCCCTCATTTAATGGGGTTAACTTTGCACTTATATGCAATTTATTGGCAAAATGGAAGTTAGTCAGGTACCAGGTTGGGTGATTCCCTCCAGCATGCCCATGGTATTTTCCAAGGAGAAGAAAATACCAGGTTCTTGGCAATTTCATATTCAACGTTACCAAAAAGACCCACATGCGATGATTGAAGATGAGGGGTCATTATTATACCATGTTGAGGAAAGTCAAGAAAATCGATTTATAGAATTGAGATTTTGCATTTCTGGTCAGACATATTGCAAGCATTCAGAGGTTAATTGCGAAGATTGTAAGTTTAATAAAGATGCTGCCTGTGTAGAACAAACCCAAACGGTAGATTTATTACGATTTAGGTTTGACCCTTTGCACCTCACAAACTTAATAAAGACCGACGATACGCAACCGGAAACTGATGCAATCCTAAATTTTCGCTACAACCACACATTTACCCGTTCAATTCAGATGTCTGGACGAATCAGGCATACCCTCGATAACATTCTTAATAATCAATATACTGATGCTGTTGAAAATATTTTTGTCAACGCACAAACACAAATCTTACTTCTGTATTGTCTTGAAACCATGAATGCATTAAAAGAAGATGAGATACCGGCTTGTAAGTTTCTTGCACATCAAGATGAAAGAGAAAAAATAATTAAAGCAAGAGAAATTTTATTAAAGCATATTGGCGATCCTATAACCATTAGAGAGTTAAGTAGAAAGGTAGCCATCAATGAGTGCTATTTGAAAAAAGGGTTTAAGGTTATGTTCAGTACCACCATATTTGATTTCTATCAGGATCAACGAATGGAACATGCCCGTTTTCTATTGTATGAAAAAGGACTTTCTGTTTCAGAGGTTTCTGCACAACTAGGGTATTCTTCCATTTCACATTTCTCAACTGCTTTCAAAAAGCATACAGGACTTAAGCCATGTGAGTTGTTGAGGGTTTCAAACCCATAATTTATTTTTCTGCATTTTTATTGTCATGGGATTGTCATAATAGCTTTTGAATTTAAGAACTGACAATTCTATGATGTAATTAGGTATTGGTTCAAGTACTATTGTGCCAGAATTTAAGCAATGAAGAGTCTGGTGCTATTTTATTTTATTGTACTATGCAGTGGGGTGGTGGCCCAAACCAATACTGATTCCATTTCGAGCAAGTCGATGGATGAGGTTATTGTTACAGCAACACGATCACCGCGCTTACTCAGTAATATAGCTATTCCCGCATCCATTGTTTCTGCAAAAACTCTTTATCAGAGTGGGTCGCTTAGACTGAGTGATATTTTGGCTGAACAAACTGGCATTGCTGTCATTGATAATTTTGGCAAAGGAATTCAGATGCAGGGCTTATCCTCTGAATACACCTTGATTTTATTGAATGGCGAGCCTTTAATTGGTCGTACTGGGGGAGTGCTCGATCTTTCGCGCATCACCATAAAAGGGATTAAAAAAATTGAAATCATCAAAGGCCCCTCGTCAAGTTTGTATGGCTCTGAAGCCATGGGGGGTGTTATCAATATTATTACAGACCAACCCGGCATCAGAAAATCAGACCTTAATTTAAGATATGGTAGGTTTAATACAGTGGATGGTTCGTTTGATATAGCGCGTAGAATTCATAAATTAGATGTTCAGATTTCTTCTGATTATAATCGTTCTGAAGGGTATAGCCTTAAACCAAATGCTTTGCAACAAACGGTTGAGCCATTCTGGCGTTCAACTCAACAAATATCATTGAGTTTGCCCATAGCTGATAAATGGAAGTTTGGTATAACGGCAAGGCATAATAATACATATGTTGATAATACCATTTCTGTTTTAAATGGTGGCAATACTATTGTTTCAAAAGGATTTGAAAAAAGCAATGAATATAATATTAACCCATTTATTCGGCGTACTATCAGCCCTAATGTCAGCACAACGTTTCGTGGCTATTTTACGGGGTTCACTGCCATTCAAGAGCTTAGCGTAAAAGATGCCTTAGGGGGTTATGATGATCAATTTAAACAGCAGTTTAATCGAATTGAAAATCAAACGGATTGGCACATCAGGGAGCAATCAAATTTTATTGCAGGTGCAGGATTTATACAAGAAAATGTACGTTCTAATCGGTATGACTCACTTTCTACAAAAAGAGAAAATCAGATTGGTTATATTTTTACTCAACATGAAGAAAAGGTCACAAAGAAACTCACCTTTATTGCTGGACTTCGTTATGATGCAAATAAAGCGTATTCCTCTGTATTGAGCCCCAAGGCGGCTTTTCAATATGCCTATAATGAGTTTATTTCTTTTAATGTTTCTTATGGCAAAGGGTTTAAAGCTCCAGATTTTCGCCAATTGTATTTGAACTTCACTAACGTTGCTGCTGGTTCTTATTCTGTTTTTGGCGCGTCAGTTGCTCAAGATGAAGTAAAGAGATTGTCTGATCTTAATTCAATAGATCAAACTACTTCGATGCTAAATACCGTTTCTGTTTTAAAGCCGGAAGTGTCTGGCGGATTTAACGCAGGTGTTAAAGTTAAATTTCCGCATGAGTTGAATGCGCAGGTTAATTTTTTTAGAAATGACATCAGCAACATGATTGTTACTGATGTCATTGCCTTTAAAAAAAGTGGTGGACAGATCTATAGTTATTTCAATTTAAAACAAGCATTGACACAGGGCGTAGAACTCGAAGCGAGCAAGCGTTTACGTAAGTCAATTAACATCAAGGTTGGCTATCAATACCTATACACTGCTGATAAGCAAGTGCTTCGTACGATTAAGCATGGTGAAGTATATCAGCGAAGCATTGAAAACGGTGCTGCTACACGAATGAGCGTTTCGGATTATGGCGGATTGCCATTTAGATCTAAACATAGCGCTAACATGAAGCTTAATTATGAAAACAAGTCAGGGTTTTTTACAACAATCCGACTTATCTATCGGGGTCGATGGGGCACATATGATATCGATGGCAATGGGTTAATCAACCGCGAAGATGAATTTGCTAAGGGCTACATGCAGGCTAATTCTAGCATTGGATATAGTGCGTCTAAACATTGGGATATTATGCTTGGCGTAGACAATCTATTTAATTATAAAGACCTGCTTTTCTTACCCGGAAATCCAGGAAGAACCGGTTACATAAATTTTCAACTTCACTTTTAAACATAAATTTCAAAAACAATGAGAGCCTTAAAAATTTCATTCATCGTGTTGGCTAGTGTGCTTTTTTTCATGTCATGTCAGAAAAATGAAACTCCTTTAGTAGTCAATTCAGTAAGGACAGATACCGTCTTCGAACTTGTTGCCGATACCATTATTGGATTGTCTAATGGACAACCAGTAGGGGTAGGTAAGTTCACTTTTTATAGTATCGAAAGCAAATCGGTAATATCTGACGCAGATTCTAATTCAACTAAGTGGGATATTGGGTTTAGGGGTACCACAATAATTACAAATAGTGGTAATAGCGGACCAGGCTTTGGTGGTGCTTTTATTTATAATGGCACCTTTGATGAGCTTACGTCTATTTCGGCAGATTCCATATTTAAGGTTGATAATGCGCCAACTGCCTATGCAATTCCTACCGGCAGCAACAAAGGGTGGTACGTGTATGATTTCCCTACAAATTTGATTAATCCGATTCCAGGCAGGGTGTTGGTCATCAGAACTGCCAATGGCAATTATGCTAAGTTGGAAATTTACAGTTATTACAAAGGGGGTACTCCTTCAGCAAATGTTTCGGATGATGAAAAACTTGCTAGGCAACGTTTTTATACCTTCAGGTATACCTATCAGTCCGACGGATCAAAAGTCTTTTAGCCTTATCTATATGATCTTCGTGTAAAATGGGACTTCGGTCCCATTTTATTTTTTACCTTTGCCCACTTTTACTAGTGTATGCAAGGGAGTTATAAGGAATATCAACAGCTAGATTTGCCGTCGTTTGAGCGGGAAATACTTTCTAATTGGAAAAATGAAGACGCTTTTAAAGAAAGCATTCGTATTCGGGAAGGGGCAACACCATTTGTCTTTTTCGAAGGACCACCAAGTGCGAATGGTATGCCTGGGATTCACCATGTCATTTCAAGAACCTTAAAAGATTTAGTGTGTCGCTATAAAACCATGAAGGGCTTTCAGGTAAAGCGTAAAGGTGGATGGGATACACATGGGTTGCCCGTAGAACTGGGTGTGGAGAAGGAACTTGGGATTACAAAAGAAGATATTGGAAAAAAAATTACTGTTGCAGAATATAATCAAAAATGCCGTGAGGCCGTATTAAGGTATAAAGACAAGTGGGATGAGATTACCACGAAAATGGGTTATTGGGTCGATCTTGAAAACCCATATGTCACCTTTGAAAATGATTATATTGAATCCCTTTGGTGGTGTCTAAAGACCTTATACGACAAAGGGCTTCTTTATCAAAGCTTGAGCATCCAACCATATTCTCCAGCTGCTGGAACGGGACTCAGTTCACATGAACTTAATCAACCGGGCACATACAAAGATGTAAAAGATACCTCAGCGGTGGCGATGTTTACCCTTGATGACCTCAAAAACATCAACCATACTACGTACCAAGAACTTGCTACTACAATAGCTAAGGGTCGTGCTATTTCGTTGATGGCCTGGACTACTACGCCTTGGACCTTACCATCAAACCTTGGTTTAACATTGGGACCGAACATCGAATATTCAGTAGTAGATACATTCAATCCCTATACCCATGAGCCCTGTCTCGTGATTTTGGCAAGTCAATTGGTTCCTAGCTTCTTTAAAACCGAAGCTGCAGAAATTTCATTAGAGGCTTATCAAGCTGGAGATAAATTGATTCCTTGGAAGGTACTGGCTACATATAAAGGCTCACAACTCGAAGGACTTTATTATCATCAGTTGATGCCGATGTCGGCAAATACGTTGGATAAAATTCATGAGTTAACTCCTGAGGCAGATCCATTTAGAGTAATAGTGGGAGACTTTGTTACTACCGAAGATGGTACAGGTATCGTGCACACTGCGCCAGCTTTTGGTGCCGATGATTTTAGGATTGGAAAGAAAAACAAGCTTGGTATTTTGATTTTAGTTGATCGTCAAGGAAAGTTTATCGAGGGTGTAGGAGAATTCAGTAACCGTTATGTAAAGAATTACAAAAGTGAAGAGAATTATGTAGATGTTAATATAGACATCTGTGTTCAACTAAAAAAAGAAGGCAAGGCATTTAAGGTTGAAAAATATGAACACAATTATCCTCATTGTTGGAGGACTGATAAGCCGATTTTATACTATCCTTTAGATGCTTGGTTTATTAAAACAACTGCCTTGAAGGACCGAATGGTTGAATTGAATAAAACAATTCAGTGGAAACCAAAGTCAACTGGAGAAGGGCGTTTTGGCAATTGGTTAGAAAACATGGTTGATTGGAATCTAAGCCGCAGTAGGTTTTGGGGTACTCCTTTGCCTATTTGGAAAACTGAGGATGGCGCAGAAGAACGTTGCATTGGTTCAGTAGAAGAGTTGAATGCTGAAATTATAAAAGCTACTAGTCAGCTTGGTGGAGAGGTTAATAGTGGATTCATTGGTAAAGGGATCACTGACTTGCATAAGCCATATGTTGATGAGATAATATTGGTGAGTAATTCAGGGTTGCCCATGAAGCGCGTGCCTGATTTAGTTGATGTGTGGTTTGATAGTGGTGCTATGCCTTATGCACAATGGCATTATCCTTTTGAGAATAAGGAATTGATTGAAAGCGGGGCTGCATTTCCTGCTGATTTCATTGCTGAAGGGGTTGATCAGACAAGAGGTTGGTTTTATACGTTGCATGCATTAGGTGTGTTGCTTTTCGATAAAGTAGCTTACAAAACGGTTGTTTCAAATGGGTTAGTGTTGGACAAGAGCGGTAATAAAATGAGCAAAAGACTCGGAAATGTTATTGATCCATTCACGACAATTGACACCTATGGTGCCGACGCCACTAGATGGTACCTCATTACAAACGCTTCCCCTTGGGATAATTTGAAATTTGATCTTGAAGGTATTAAAGAAGTGCAGCGTAAATTTTTCGGAACATTATACAATACCTATCAGTTTTTTGTTTTGTATGCTAACGTTGACGGATTTGCATATAAGCAGAAAGACATCCCCTTTAATGAACGACCAGAGATTGACCGATGGATTTTATCCAGTTTGCAGAGTTTGGTTAAAGAGGTAAATGGTCATTTTGATCAATTTGAACCTACTATGGCTGGACGGGCTATTGATAATTTTGTGGATGAATTATTAAGTAACTGGTATGTAAGGTTATCTAGAAGGCGGTTTTGGAAGGGAGAATATGAGGGGGATAAAATAAGTGCTTATCAAACCTTATATACCTGCTTGGTTACCATTGCTAAATTGGCCGCGCCTATTTCACCATTTTTTGTAGATTCTTTATATAGAAATCTAAATGCTATTACAGGAAAGGAAAGACATGCCTCTGTGCATCATGCCGATTTTCCAATAGCCAACGAGGATTGGATAGACCTTGCTTTGGAGGAAAGAATGACAATGGCTCAGGATCTCTGCTCCCTAGTGCTATCCATTAGGAAGAAAGTGAATATCCGGGTAAGGCAACCTTTGCAGAAAGTGTTGGTTCCCATATCGGGAATTGCTATGAAGCAGCAGCTTCAGAAAATAGAAGAGCTCATTCTTGCAGAGGTCAATGTAAAGGAAATGGAATATTTGCCGGCAGACAATGATTTTATTCGAAAGAAAGTGAAAGCAAACTTTGTCATATTAGGGAAGAAATTAGGGGCAAAAATGAAATCGGCGGCACAGGTAATTTCTTCACTGTCTCAAACAGAAATCAGGCAACTTGAATCTGTTGGGTCCATTGATGTCGTGGTTGATGATTCAGCCGTTCAAATTTTACTTGATGAGGTAGAAATTCAAAGCGAAGATGTTGAAGGTTGGATGGTGGCATCTAAAAATGTCCTAACTGTAGCATTGGATGTTTCGATTTCTCCAGCACTTGAAAAAGAGGGAATAGCTCGGGAACTTGTTAATCGAATTCAGAAAATACGAAAAGATCTTAATTTGGATCTAACAGATCATATAATTGTAGAAATTCAAGGCCAAATGGGGCTAGAAGCTGCATTTACTCAATTTAATGCCTATATTTGCGCCGAAATTCTAGCAGACCAGATACTCTTTTTAGATGAATTGAATCAAGGGGAAAAGACAGAAATAAATGGTATCTTGTTGAAAATCAATGTTATAAAAAACAGGTAAGCATTATGGCAACAAAAAAACCAGCACCCAAAAAAGCTGCATCTCCTTCAAAGAAAGTAGCTCCTGCAAAGAAATCAGCCCCTGCAAAAAAAGCAGTTCCTGTAAAAAAAGCAGCTCCAGTAAAGAAAGTAGCCCCTGCAAAGAAGGCAGCGCCTATAAAAAAAGCAGCTCCTAAAAAAGCAGCGCCAGTAAAGAAAGTAGTAGCCCCTGCAAAGAAGGCCGCACCTATAAAAAAAGCAGCCCCTAAAAAAGCAGTTCCAGCAAAGAAAGTGGCAACCCCTAAAAAAGCAGTGCCAGCAAAGAAAGTAATCGTAGCCCCTGCAAAAAAAGCTGCTCCAGCAAAAGCTGCACCTGTGAAAGCAGCTCCTGTGAAAAAAGCAGCACCAGCAAAAGCAGCACCGGTGAAAGTAGTTCCCGCAAAAAAGGCTGCTCCCACTCCAAAGGCTTCGGTTAAGGCGTCACCATCTAAACCAGTTGCGGCTCCACAGAAACCTATACCCTCGAAGCCGGACAAAAAGAAAATCCCTGCAATCGCTCCGGAAACTAGATTTGCTGAGACAAGCAAACCAGCTAGTAGCCCAGCCTTAATTCGTAAAGCGTTAAGAGAAAAAGGATTACAGAAAGAAACTAAGGTGGTTGCAATGCCTAAAATTAATTCAAAGTCCGCTAGAAAATATGAGCCTGAATTTACTCGCTCAGTGTTAGACCAAAAAGAAGTTATAGCTCAATCAGGGCCTACAATGCGTTATAGCGATGTTGAACTTACAGAATTTCGAGAATTGATTAATACTAAGCTTAGTGCTGCAAAGCGTGAGCTTACCTACTTAAATGGACTTATTTCAAGAAAGGATACCATGAGTGGCGAAGATTCTGATAATCGATACATGACTATGGAAGATGGTAGTTTAAGTATGGAGCGCGAACAATTAAATCAGATGGCTAGCAGACAGATTGATTTTATCGCAAAATTAGAAAAAGCGATGATGCGTATTGAGAACAAAACGTATGGCATCTGCAGGGTTACTGGTAATCTAATTGATAAAGCTCGTTTGAAAGCAGTGCCACATGCAACCCTAAGCATGGATGCTAAAATGAATATGCGAAAAAACTAGGCGAGTTTATTTATAAACTCACCTCATCTCTTGCATCGTCACCAGCTTTTTGTAGATCCCATTTTGATTTATTAAATCATCGTGTTTGCCTCGTTCAGCAATTTCACCCTCGTGTAATACAATGATCTCGTCTGCATGTCTAACCGTGGAAAGTCTATGAGCAATAATGATGCTAGTTCTGTCTTTCATCAAATTATTGATGGCTTCTTGAACCCATTTTTCACTTTCTGTATCAAGTGATGAAGTAGCTTCATCAAGTATGAGTATAGGTGGGTTTTTTAATACAGCTCTGGCAATCGTTAGTCGTTGCCTTTCTCCTCCACTCAGTTTTGAACCACGATCTCCAACAAGGGAGTAATATCCTCCTTCTTTCTTTTCAATAAAGGAATGTGCGTTTGCTATTTTTGCTGCTGCAATTATTTGATCTGCTGATGCACTATCGTTGCCAAGCGAAATATTGGCCATTACAGTATCATTAAATAGAATAGGTTCTTGGGTTACAATACCCATCAAGCTGCGAAGGTCTTTCAACGCATATTTCTTAATATTCACTCCATCAATCAATACTTCTCCCTCGCTAGAATCATGGAATCGAGGAATAAGGTCAGCAAGGGTCGACTTCCCCGCACCGGATGACCCAACTAGCGCTATGGTCTGCCCCTTTTGGATGGTTAAGTTTATTGTTTTAAGAACACTTCGATTAGGGTATGAAAAAGCAACATTCCGAAGTTCAATCGAATTACTGAAACCAGTGATAGGTATTGGGTTGGGGTCTTCCTTGATGGTCTGCTCTTCTTTAATTAGATGTTGAATGCGCTCAATACTAGCCGCACCTTTTCTTATATTATAAGAGGCAGTGCTAAATGCTTTTAGTGGATTGATGATTTGAGTGAAAATTGCAATGAAGGTTAAAAAGGCTGGTCCACTCAATGCAAAATTATGTTCTATCACTAGTCTGCCTCCGTAATACAATACACAGCATACGGCAAGAATACCAAGTGTTTCTGAAACAGGTGAAGCCAGGTCGCGTTTTCTAATGGCGCGATTTTTAATTTCCAACAATTCGTTGTTCTCTTTATTAAATCGGTTCAGTTGTTGTGCTTCTGCATTAAAAGCCTTTACAACCCTAATGCCACCAATGGTTTCCTCAATTGTACTAAGTATTTCACCTAGTTTAATTTGTACTCCCGTTGAAACTTTTTTTAAGGATCTTCCAATCCTACCAATAACAAGACCTGCTATGGGTAAAAAGAGTAAAAGAAATAATGATAATTGCGGACTATACGATATCATTCCAAACAAATAGCACATGATGAGAATAGGCTCCCTGAAAAAACTTTCTAGAAAACTCATGGTGGAAAACTCAACATCTTGTAAATCGTTGGTGAGTTTACTCATAATATCTCCCTTGCGCTGATCGTTAAAAAAGCCAACAGGCAGTTCAAGTATTTTACTGAACATATCTGTTCTCATATCATTGATGATATTATTTCGAATTGGCGTTAATACATATAATGAGCAGTATAGAAAGATGTTTTTTAAAACGATGGCCATAACAACTATACTGCAAATAATGGCAAGTGCTTTGATTTTTCCTTCTGAAGTTACCGTCATTTCTTCTAACGAAGCATACAGTGTATTGGTTAGCACACCTAAATTGAAGCTCGACTTTTTGAAGCCTCCTTGGTCTTGAAGTCCAAATATCAAGGTTAGGAAAGGCGTTAACATAGCCAAGGAAATGAGCGAAAAAATCGCCGAAAGGATGTTTAGACTAAAGTACCCCAAAACAAGCTTTGGATACTTCTTTATGTATGAAAAAATAATACGCAAACTTTTCATTTCGGAACAGAACCCTGTTTTTTATTAATTAGCTTCAAAAGTAACTAATTTTACATCCATCAACCCCAATCATTATGGAAGAAAGTAAAAGACAGAAACAGGTCGCCGGTGTTATTCTCGAGGAGATGAATGATATCTTTTTGCGTATGGGACTAAATATGGTAGATGGGGGCATGGTGTCCATCTCTAAAGTTAAGATTACTCCAGATCTACTCGAGGCTAGAATATACTTAAGTCTATTTCAAGTTAAAGATGCCACTGCATTGATTGGACGAATTGAAGATCGAACAGGAGAGATCAAGCGATTGTTGGGGCTTCGTGTGAAACAGCAATTAAGGCGTATTCCTGTTTTGAAATTTTATTTAGACGATACATTGGATTATGTGTTCAAAATGGAGGAGCTCTTTAAGAAAATTAATGAAGAAAAAAAATAGATGAACTTTTCCCGGATTTCAACATTTTCTTGGCGGTATTTTAAAGCAAAAAAATCCACTAATGCCATCAATATAATTTCTTGGGTAAGTGTTAGTGCAATCATTGTGGGCACTGCTTCATTGATTATTATTTTGAGTGCGTTCAATGGGTTTGAATCGTTAGTCAAGTCTCTTTACTCATCTTACTATGCCGATATAAAAATCAGGCCAGCTAAAGGGAAAGTGTTGGTTTTGAGTGAGGCTCAATTTCAGCTGATTAGAAATAAACCTGGTGTTCAGGCTGTTTCATTGGGGATTGAAGAAAAAGCATTGCTGCAAAATGAGTCGCTTCAGACAATTGTTAATCTCAAAGGAGTAGACAGTCAATATGTAAAGGTGTCTGGAGTGTCTGGGCAACTATATAGAGGGAGTTTTAATACAGGAACGTCAGAGAAGCCCGGATTAGTATTGGGTGTCGGTGTAGAGCAGGCCTTGGGTATAGTATCTGATAGGGCTTTATTTCCAATTTCAGTTTATTTACCTAAAAAAGGAATTTCACTTCCTACGAATCCATTAGAAGCGTTGAGCGTGGCCTCGGCTTATCCAAGAGGAAGTTTTGCAATACAGAGTGAGTTTGATAATAAATTTGTGTTTACAGATTTGGGGTTTATGAAAACCTATTTAAACTATTCAGCTGATGAATACAGTTATGTAGAATTAAGTGTAGTCAATTATAATAATGTTTCTGAAATAAAAAAGAGTATTGGGGATGTCTTGGGTGCCGGCTATCTTATTGAAGATCGTTATGAACAGAACAAGACTTTGTACGCTACAATACGATTAGAGAAGTTTGCTATTTATGGTATTTTTTCGCTCATCCTAATTGTGGCTGCATTCAATATGATTGGTGCACTGAGTATGCTAGTGCTTGAAAAGAAAAAGGATATTCAAATCTTACAAGCGATGGGGGCAGATAGTGGGGTTATTCGAAAAATATTTTTAGCGGAAGGGGTTCTCTTGGCTTTTATTGGGACAGCTAGTGGTATAGTTTTAGCACTACTTATATATTACCTACAAGTAACGTATAAATTAGTTCCATTGCAGGGCGCTTCATTTTTGATAGATTATTATCCAGTGAAATTAGTTGCCACAGATTTTATTGCCGTGGTAAGTACGGTGTTTCTAATCGGTATAACTGCTTCATGGTTTCCTGCAGCACGCGCAGCGAAACAAGGAATCATTGAATTGCATAGCTGAGATTAATAGTCGCCTAGCGTTTCTTCTAATTGGCCCAAGGCCTTCGCTAATTGATCATCATTTGGAGCAATTCCATGCCAACCGTGATCGTTTTCCATGAAATCAACCCCTTTGCCCATGAGTGTATGCATCATGATAGCAATTGGTTTGCCTTGTCCGGTAAGGCTTTTGGCAAGTTCTAATTTTGCCACAACATCATCCATGTCATTACCTTGCATATCAATGGTAGTCCAACCAAAGACATCAAATTTTTCTTTTATATTTCCAAGGCTTAATACTTTTTCTGTAGGACCGTCAATTTGTTGACCATTCCAGTCAATTGTCGCAATTAAATTATCGACTTTGTTATGTGCAGCAAACATCACTGCTTCCCATATTTGACCTTCTTGAAGTTCTCCATCTCCATGAAGTGAGTATACAAGATGATCGTCTTGATTGAGTTTTTTGCTTAGAGCTGCACCAATGGCAACACTGAGGCCTTGTCCGAGTGATCCTGAAGCAATTCTAACGCCTGGCAGATGTTCGTGCGTGGTTGGGTGGCCTTGTAGCCTGGTGCCTAATTTACGGAAGGAATCAAGTTCGCTCACTGGAAAGTAGCCAGAGCGTGCGAGACATGAATAAAATACAGGTGATATATGACCATTTGATAGCACAAAAACGTCTTCTTGTAGAGCATCCATATTGAATGCTGGGTTATGTTTCATAACCTTAAAATATAGGGCGGTTAAAAAATCCGTACAACCTAGAGATCCTCCAGGATGTCCGCTTTGTACACCATGTACCATTCTTACGATATCTCTTCTTATTTGCTGTGCTGTATTTGAAAGTGAAGTCATGCTTATTAGCTTTAAGACAAATTTACTTGTTTTATCGAATTCTTGGATCATAATTTAAATGAATCTGTGCTAAATAGGTAAGTATTCCGTTTAATTGATTTTATATCGATGGTTTTTCATCAAACATATTTCAATGTATTTGATTACCATTTTTGGTATTAAACAATGTACTCTTCTGAAATAAAACCAAGTATAATCGGTATCCTCAAGCATACATTTGTACTTAAGTATACTAAGTATTATTACTTAATTTTTATCCAAACAATAAAATTGATTTTACAACATTATTTTTTGATTAGTTTTGTGGAGTAAGTTTTAATAAAACATAGCCAGCAGTCCAATTATCTATCCTGAACCACCCCATCATGAGAATCGATTTAATCGTTTTGATTTCTCTTCTATCTTTCCTGTTGGCTTTCGTATCTATTCCAGTAGTCATTAAAGTTTCTAGGGCGAAAAATTTATTTGATTTACCGAGTCCACGAAAAATACACATTGTGCCTATTCCTAGTTTGGGTGGTGTTGGTATTTTTATTGCATTGATGTTTTCCTTAGCCTCTTTATTGCCATTCTCATCTGCACCTTGGATTCAGTATTTTATAGCGTCTTCCATCATTGTTTTTTTTCTAGGAGTTAAAGACGATATCATGCTATTATCTCCTACGAAAAAATTCATGGGACAAGCGGTTGCCGTATTCATTTTAATTTTTAAGGGAGGGTTTGTGATTAATTCATTTCATGGATTTTTAGGCATCGACCAAATGCACCCTATACTGTGCATTGCTTTTACTTTTTTAACTATGTTGGTCATTATCAATGCGATTAATTTGATAGATGGGGTAGATGGATTGGCGGGAATGCTCGGCCTAATTTCTTCAGTTACATTTGGTGTGCTTTTTATGTTGGAAAATGATTTAATTTTTGCAGCATTGTCTTTTTCATTAGCATCAGCTTTGGCAGGCTTTTTGATCTTCAATTTTGCACCAGCAAAAATTTTTATGGGTGACACAGGTTCCTTGTTGGTGGGCCTAGTTAATGCTATTCTTGTAATACATTTTATTAATATAGAATCCTCAACTACATCTCAACTCCAATTGAATGCAGCACCGGCTTTGGGTTTTGCCATTTTGTATGTTCCGTTGATGGATACATTTAGAGTTTCATTGTTGCGTATTTATTATGCAAAGTCTCCCTTTGAATCCGATAAAAATCATATCCATCATATTCTACTTAGAAGAGGGTATAGTCATATGAAAATTTCAGTTGTGCTTTCTTTGTTCACGATTGCCCTTTCCCTTTTGACTTTACTTGCCCAGCCACTTGGAATTAACATGCTTTTTCTATTTATGTTTTTGACGCTAGTAGTAATCATGTTTACCCTTAAGGATCCTAAACAGGTAACTTCTATTGCTGACTACAAGGGCGGGATTGGCGAATTGAAATTATCGACTTCATCTAAGGTAGTAACCTCCGAAGGAGATATTGTTGATCGTAAGTCCAATTTTTGATATCGATAAATTTTTTCTACCCCTTTTCTTTTGATTTATTAGCTTTGCTTAGCAAAGAACTCAATTATGTCTGAAGAATTAGCATTATCTATCAGTATAGCATCAGAATCTATGACCAAAGCCATTTCACATCTTGAAGCAGAGCTTGTGAAACTTAGGGCTGGTCGTGCCAATCCGCAAATGTTTGACGGACTTGTAGTAGATTATTATGGCTCACCAACTGCTATTGCTCAGGTAGCCAATATTTCTGTGGCGGATGCCAGGACATTAACGATACAGCCTTGGGAGAAGAATATGTTGCAGCCTATAGAACGCTCGATTATAGCGGCCAATATTGGTGTTACTCCTCAAAATGATGGTAGCATTATCCGTATATTTCTTCCACCTTTAACAGAAGAGCGAAGAAGGGAAATTGTTAAGCGTGTTCAAGGAGAGGGGGAACAGTCAAAAGTAGCCATCAGAAATATTCGTAGAGATGCTATTGAAGGGATAAAAAAGATGCAAAAAAATGGATTAAGTGAGGATATGGCAACTGATGCAGAAGCTGAAGTTCAAGACATAACTAACAAATTCATTGCGTTGGTAGATAAGCACCTTGCGTCTAAGGAAAAGGAAATCATGAGTGTTTAGGCCAAGAGATTCAGCTAATTACTTGATACCCAGATTACTTTTCTTTTTTTGTCTATAATCGCGTGAGTTCTTGATAAGTTAGCGCATTTGTCAATAATTATCTGCATCCTACACCTCAGTTTTTCTATTGATTCCATATATTTGTCGCCTTACAGCAAACTAATCGATTACACGTGAATACGGTTTCTTATCAAATAAAATTGCCTCAATTCGAAGGTCCTTTTGATCTTCTCCTTTTTTTTATAGAACGGGATGAGCTTGATATCTATAATATTCCGATTAAAAATATCATTGATGATTTCCTTCATTTTATTCGATTATCGGAGGATGATAATATCGAGTTGAGTAGTGAATTTATTTTATTCATTTCAACTCTTATGCGGATTAAAGCAAAGATGTTGCTTCCTAGAAAAGAGTTGGATGAGCAGGGTAATGAAATCGATCCTCGAAAAGAATTGATAGATAAAATTCTGGAGTACAAGAAGTTTAAGGAAGCGTCGAAGTTGTTGTCTGATTTAGAGCAAGAGCGGATGTTCATGGTTAAGCGCGGCAATTTAAATAACGATCTTCAGGTAGTAGGTGAAGAAGCATCTGAGGGAACAGAGATTCAGTCGGTGTCTTTATTCAAGCTCATGAAAGTGTTTGAAAAAGTCATGCAACGTTTACACGACCGTCAAAATAAACCACAGCATGTTGTGTATCGCTATAACTACACTATGGAAGATAGTAGGGAGTATGTGTTGAAAATGAGTAGTGAAGAGAAAACGATGTCTTTCGAAAAATTATTTGATGTATGCCAAGATAGGCTTCATGCTATCTTTTTCTTTCTAACTATACTAGAGCTTATTCAACAAAGTTATCTTGCCATCATCATCGGTGAAGGAAAGAATAATTTCATCATAGAGTTTAATGAAAATAGGCCTGAGGATTTGCCTATGGAAATCATTGCGTAACCTGCAAGCTCTCTTTCATCATTTCACGGATAGTTTCTGCAATGGCATCTGCATCGTAATGACACTCATGGTGTAGTTGCTTCTGAGAGCCATGTTCAACAATTCTATCTGGGATTCCAAGCATTTTTACTTCGGCTTGATATCCATGCTCAGCCATGAATTCGAGTACTGCTGAGCCAATGCCACCAACAATAGTTCCATCCTCTACCGTAATGATTTTCTTGTACGACTTGAATACTTCGTGGAGCAATTCATGATCAAGTGGCTTTGCAAATCGGAGATCATAATGTCCAGGATTTACTCCCTCTGCTTTAAGGTTTCGTATAGCTGCGGTAGCAAAATTACCTGGATGGCCAAAAGTTAAAATAGCTATATCCTTGCCTTCTTTTAGTTTTCTACCCTTCCCTATTTCAATCTCCTGCATTTCAGTCTTCCACTCTGGCATCATTCCTTCACCCCTTGGATAGCGGATCACGAATGGTTGTTTTATAGTATCTAGCTGTGCTGTATACATTAGGTTTCTTAACTCAGCTTCATTCATTGGTGAGCTCACAATCATATTTGGAATGCATCGCATGTAAGCGATATCGTAAACGCCATGATGTGTAGGCCCATCATCACCAACAAGTCCGGCTCGATCAAGACAGAAAACGACAGGAAGGCTTTGTATGGCTACGTCATGGACAACTTGATCATAGGCGCGTTGCATGAATGAAGAGTAAATATTGCAGAATACTTTGAGCCCTTGTGTAGCCATTCCAGCGCTAAGTGTAACAGCATGTTGCTCACATATGCCAACATCAAGTGCTCTTTTTGGCATCACATCCATCATGTATTTGAGTGATGATCCAGAAGGCATAGCTGGGGTTATCCCAAAAATTTTATCATTTTTTTCAGCTAGTTCTATAATGGTTTTACCAAATACATCTTGGTATTTGGGTGGCTGCGGAACGTCAAATGTTTTTTTGTAAATCTCCCCAGTTACTTTATCAAAAAGCCCTGGTGCATGCCATGTTGTTTGGTCTTTTTCAGCAAGTGCATATCCTTTTCCTTTTGTGGTGATGATATGCAATAGTTTGGGTCCTGGAATATCCCGTAAATCGTTGAGTGTGTCAACTAGTTTGGTGATGTTGTGTCCGTCAATTGGACCGAAATAGCGAATCTTCATCGATTCAAACAAGTTGCTATGCTTATTAATGAATCCTTTTATGCTATGTTCAAGCCTGCTCGCAACCTTTCGAGTGAAATTTCCTCCTCTAGGTAGTTTCCCCAAGCTTTTCCATATTTCATCTTTCAATTTGTTGTATGTATGAGAGGTTGAAATATCGGTAAGGTATTCAGTTAGGGCACCTACGTTTGGGTCTATACTCATGCAATTATCATTCAGGATTATTAACATATCTGAATCGGTAACTCCTGCATGATTCATGGCTTCAAACACCATGCCAGCTGTCATGGAACCATCGCCAATAATCGCAACGGATTTTCTGTCGAGCTCCCTTTTGTATTGAGCGGCAATAGACATGCCTAATGCAGCAGATATAGAAGTAGAAGAGTGGCCTACACCAAAAGTATCATATTCGCTTTCACTTCGCTTAGGGAAGCCACTTAATCCACCGTATTTTCTGTTGGTATGGAAGTTATCTCTTCTTCCTGTAAGTATTTTATGGCCATAAGCTTGGTGTCCTACGTCCCATACGAGTTGATCGTAAGGCGTGTTGTAGACATAATGAAGTGCAACACTTAGTTCAACAACGCCTAAGCTGGCGGCAAAATGCCCGCCATGTACACTCACTACGTCAATGATGTATTGGCGAAGTTCGTCGCATACTTTATATAACTCTTCCTTCCCAAGCTTTTTTAAGTCATCTGGGGAATCTATGTGTTTTAGCAATGCTCCTGGTTCGATCTTCATCTGGTGATTTTCAGGTTTAACTTTAGTCTATTCGTATAGAAACAACTCTTTGCCAATTTTGTTTATGATGAACAGTTTTCGTTATTAAAGATAAATAAAATTACGTCGAGGTATCAAAGAAAACCAGGGTAATATGGAATATTAACAACTATGAAATTGTATAAATTAAGTCATGCTTTTAGGCGATTTATGATCAAGTAGGCCTAATTATATCTATTTTCTTTGTTCACATACCAATAGAATTAGTGATTTACCTTTGATAAAGTATACTTGACTTTTTTTCATGCATTATTTAGCTTTGATTTGATATGATGAGCAGCGTTAAAAAAATACCACAATATTGGCTTTTTCAGAGCCTCGGATGGGGTTCGTTTGTGGCCATCAATACTTTTTTTGCCGCCACCTTTAACCAAATTGATGGAGTTTATGCCGGCCGTCTTTTGCTTTTTATAACAGTTGGTTTTTTGTTGTCAAATTTGATGCGGGGGTTAATAAAGAATATCAAACTACTCAAGCGTGAATTGAAGTATCAAATTATTGGATTTATAGTTATATCCATTTTGTTCGCTTGTATAGCAGGCTTGATTGAAACCTATTTAACACCTTTGTTTAATTTAGGCTACAAGGAGGAGATTAAATTAGATCGGACTCAGCAAATCATTGCCAATTCCTTTTCTGCATTTGTATTTTTGTTTATCTGGAACTGTTTATATTTTATTTATCATTATGTTGCTGAGTCTCGGCGTCAACAGTTGGATACCCTTAAGTTGGAGACTCTCGTTAAATCATTGGAATTAAAAACAATCAAGTCGCATATTAATCCACACTTTATATTTAATGCACTTAATAGTATTCGAGCATTAATCGATGAGGATCCTGCGCGATCCCGTCAGGCCATAACTGCATTGAGTAATATCCTTCGAAGTAGTATGGTCTCTGACCAAGTGGAAACTATTTCATTTGAAAAGGAAATCAGCATCGTACAAGATTATTTAGCACTTGAACAAATACGATTTGAAGATAGGCTTGTTGTTGTATATGACATTGCTGAAGATAGTACGCAAATACCTGTTCCTCCAATGATGTTGCAAATGCTGGTTGAGAATGCTATAAAGCATGGCATTAGTAAATCGGTTAAGGGGGGAGCAGTTAAAATTATATCCCAAAAAACAAATTCAGAATTTCATCTTATAGTGCAAAATACAGGCCATTTTCAAACTAGATTGAATGAAGAAGGGTTTGGTCTTCAGAGTACAGAAGATCGATTGAATCTCATTTTTGGAGGGGCAGCAAGTTTTAGCATTATTGAAAAAGAGGATTCAATTGTGGAAGCTAGGGTCATTATTCCACTGAAATAAAAACACCTGAAATGAAAAGAACTGCACTTATTATTGATGATGAACGTCTTGCGCGGAATGAGTTAAAAAGACTTTTGCAAGAGTATCAAGAAATAGAAATAATTGGAGAAGCAGCAAATGCAGACGAAGCGCATAAACTTATTTTAGAATTAAGTCCTGATTTGATTTTTCTTGACATTCAAATGCCCGCAAAAACAGGATTCGATTTGCTAGCCGAATTGGATAGATTGCCCCTTGTAATATTTACAACCGCCCATGATGAATTTGCTTTAAAGGCGTTTGATGTAAATGCATTGGATTATTTATTGAAACCTATTGATCCCCAACGTCTTGCTGATGCGGTACAGAAATTAATGATTACTGATGAGCGTGAAGCCCTTGTTACAGAAGATAAAACAGAAGGGAGGTCATTTTTGAGTGAGTCAGATCAAGTATTTGTTAAGGATGGTGAGAAGTGCTGGTTTGTAAAACTTTCAGAAATTAGGTTGTTTGAATCTGTTGGAAATTATGCCAGGGTATTTTTTGGGCCTAACAAGCCGTTGATTTTAAAATCCTTAAACTCATTTGAGGAAAGGCTTGATCAGCGTATATTTTTTAGAGCAAATCGTAAGCATATCGTCAATCTCAGAATGATTGAAAAAGTTGAACCTTTTTTTAATGGCGGACTGCTTTTGGAAATAAAGGGAGGCGAAAAAATTGAAGTATCAAGGCGTCAAGCTGTCCGATTTAAGGAAATGATGAGCTTATAGCCCTTAATAACTTATCCCTTTCAACGTAGAATATTGTCCTATTTTTGTAAAAAAGGGACTATTTTGATTGTTATTGATAATGTTTTAGTTAGCGATGAAATTGTACAAGCTCAATTCGTGTGTAATTTGAGTAAATGCAAAGGCGGTTGTTGCGAAGATGGTGATGCTGGTGCACCTCTTTCGGATAAAGAACTTGATGAGGTGAAGTCGAGCTATGAGATCGTCAAAAGTATGATGACTAAAGATGGCGTTGCCGAAGTAGAAAAAAATGGGCTGTATCGATATGATAGAGAGTTTGGTTGGGTAACCCCCACTGTGGATGACAAGATTTGTGCCTATGGAAAGCGTGATCAGCTTGGTATTATCAAATGTGTTTTTGAAGAGGCATATAACAATGGTCAAATTTCTTGGAAGAAGCCTATCTCATGCCATCTCTATCCAATTAAAAAAAGCAAGAGTCGATATTCTAATAATATATTGCTGAATTATGAGCCTCGCGAAGACATGTGTAGCCCTGCCTGTTCATTAGGAAAGGAACTCAAGGTACCTGTTTATAAGTTTCTCAAAGAACCCATCACACGAGAATTTGGAGAACAGTTTTATCAAGTTTTGGATGAAATTGCATCTGATTTTTATTCAGCCGATAAACCCAATCATAAAAAATAATTTTTTTATTGATGTCTAATGTATCCTCCATATTTAAGGAAAAGAGTTCTGAGAAAGCTTCCGACTTAAGTCATAGGGCTACTATCAATCATAACATCGGAAAATATGATGCTGTTGTGCCAATGGGTAAAAGTCAATTTGATGATATCGATTTTGTTAGGGAGAAGGCAAAGAATATTAAGTGGAAAGCGCTCGAAACATTAGATGTTCAGCTAGAAAAATTTGAGGTTAATATTTTAAGGAGAGGTGCTAAAGTAATCTGGGCTGAGAATCCAGAGCAAGCATGTGAAGCAGTATTAAAGATATGTCGGGAGAAAAACTGCAACGCTATTGTCAAGAGCAAAAGCATGGTGACCGAAGAAATTCATCTCAATGATTTTCTCGAGCATCATCATATTGAAAGTGTAGAAACAGATTTAGGAGAATATATACAGCAATTGGATGGAGAGCCTCCATATCATATAGTTACCCCTGCCATGCACAAAAGCAAAGAGGATGTGGCAAGGGTTTTTCATGAACATCTTAATACACCATTGAATCTAAGCCCTGAGCAGCTCACGTTAGTTGCTAGAGAAAAGATGAGGGAGAAATATATGCAGGCAAAAGTTGGTATTACTGGTGCCAATTTTATTATTGCAGATACAGGAAGTATAGCTATCACAGAAAATGAGGGAAATGCTAGATTAAGTTCTGCTTGGCCTAAAACACATATTGTAATTACCGGTATCGAGAAAGTAATTCCATCATTAAATGATTTGGCATTATTTTGGCCTTTGCTTGCAACGTATGGAACAGGACAGCAAATGACGGTATACAATTCTATCATTAGTGGTCCTCGTCAGGAAAATGAGCAAGATGGCCCTGATGAAATGTATGTTATTCTGTTGGATAACGGAAGAACTCATGTTATGCAGGATCCTGTATCCCGTGAGAGTTTATATTGTATACGTTGCGGAGCTTGCTTGAATGCATGTCCTGTTTACAAGAACATTGGTGGACATAGTTATGGTACAACCTATAGCGGCCCTATTGGTAGCGTTATTACACCAAACCTAAAAGGGCTTGGTGATTGGAATCACTTAAGTAATGCTTCATCATTGTGTGGAAATTGCACTGAAGTGTGCGCTGTAAAAATTAATCTTCATGAATTGCTTCTTCATAACCGACGTGAGGCAGTGAGAACAGGTGAAGGAAGTATGTTTGAAAAAATTGCTTGGACAATTTGGCAACAAGGGATGCTTCATCGCAGTATGATGAATCTCGGAAATAGTAAAATAAAAAATTGGATGGTTAACAAAGCATTCAAGGGGTGGGCTTCACAAAGGGCTGAATTGATTTTTCCAGAAAAAACGTTTAATCAGCTTTGGAAGGAGCGCAATTCAACAAAATAAATTTTAATTACAATCTTATTCTTGGGGTGGTTAATCATCCTCTGTGGAGGCATTTCGCTTAAAACCTAGGTTTACAAGATAGACGCCAAATAGGGTTATGGCTGTACCAGTCATTACAAAAAACGTTAGTTTTTCATTTTGAATCAAGTTTCCAATTATGATGGCTACAATTGGATTAACATAAGCATGAATTGAAACCTGTGCTGAAGGAAGTCTTTTTAATGCATACACAAATGCTGTAAATGCCACAATTGAGCCTATAATGACTAGGTAAAATATAGAATACCAACCTTGATATGGTATTGATAATATATCAACATGTTTCTCTGTTAGGAAAGAGAGAATAGTCAGTATGACGCCACTAAAAAACATTTGCCAACCAATAGATACATATGGGTTCATTTTTTTAGCATGTCTTCCGGTTGAGAATGTTCCAATGGCCCATGTAATGCTCGCGATTAGTCCATAAAAAATGCCCAATGCGAATTTACTATCAAACATCTCAATCATGTAATCATTGAAAACAAGTATGATGCCACCAAATCCAAGTATAATTCCAATAATGATGGTGGCATTAAACTTAACGCCTCGAATAGCTATAAGGCTGAATAGAACCATCCAAATCGGGGTCATAGCGCCAATAACAGCACCAAGTCCACTCGGAATATATACCACAGAAAGTACGCTGCTTCCGCTACTCATAACAAACATAATGATTGACATCCAAAAAATTCGAATGAATTGAGTACGTGTAGGAAGTGGAAATTTTTTAATGAAAAAGAGTGATACATATAATCCGCCGCCAATAAGGTGTCTAAGACCGGCAAGTTCAAGCGGTGGAACATATTTAACACCTATGCTAGAAGCTAACCAAGTGGTGCCCCAAAGTATGCATACAATGAAAACAGCAAAAAGAGCCTTAGTCCTGTCTGCTCCAATCATGGAATGATCACCAGCGCTGTTTGTGGTAGGTTGACTTGTTTGTTTGGTACTCATTCTTAGTGGATGATCCTTAAATGGTTAATGCCTAAAATGGCGCATCCCTGTAATGACCATTGCCAAGTTATTGTGTTGACAAAATTCAATAGAATCTTTATCACGAATTGAACCACCCGGTTGAATAAATGCGCTCATGCCTTCCGCATGCCCCATTTGCACACAATCATTAAAAGGGAAAAAGGCATCGCTCGCCATGACAGATCCGTTCAGATTAAAATTAAATTGCCTTGCTTTTTCAATAGCATGCCTTAATGAATCGATTCTTGATGTTTGGCCACAACCTTTTCCGATTAACTGCTTGTCTTTCACTAATGCTATTGCATTTGATTTAAGGTGCTTGCATACTTTATTAGCAAAAAGAAGATCGTTTTTTTCTTGATCTGAAGTTGTTCTTCCACCTACTTCTTCCCATTTGTCAATATTCCCTGCATCTGTATCTTGCACTAGTACTCCATTGAGTAACGATTTAAATTGCCTAGGGGAGAAAGATGTATTTTTTTGTTCAAGCAGGATTCTATTCTTTTTTGATTTAAGTACTTCAAGCGCATCTTGATTAAATGTCGGAGCAATTAATACCTCAAAAAATATTTCGTTGATTTGTTCCGCTGTTTCTTTATCTATTGCTTGATTGCATACAAGAACACCGCCAAATGCACTTTCGGAATCGCCTGCTAATGCATCTTTCCAGGCTTTTGCAACAGATGATCTAGTGGAAATACCACATACATTGGTATGTTTAATGATGGCAAAAGTTGCATCAGTTTCACCGTTGAATTCATGGATAAGTTGTATTGCAGCATCAACATCAACTAAATTATTATACGATAATTCCTTCCCATTCACCTGATGAAAGAGTTCGTTTAGCTTTCCGTAGAAAACTCCTTTTTGGTGCGGGTTTTCTCCGTAACGCATAGGTTGCATGGTACTTTCTCCGTATGTGAATTCGGCAGCATAGCCTGGGTTGAAATAAGTTGAAATGGCAATATCATAGTGTGCAACAATGCCAAATGCCTTAGCTGCAAATGATTTGCGTTGTTCTAATGTTGTTGTGCCATCTTGTGCTTTTAGTAATTCTATGATGGGCTGATAGTCCACTTTTGATGCAACTACCACTAAGTCGCTGAAGTTTTTAGCTGCAGCGCGAATCATAGAGGGACCTCCAATATCAATTTTTTCAATAATTTTTTTCTCTTCATTTGTTTGGGCCAGCGTTTCTTCAAATGGATATAAGTCAACCACCACTAAATCAATTTCAGGAATTTCATATTCCTTCATTTCGATTAAATCTTGTTCTACAGCTCTTCTTGCCAAAATTCCTCCAAAAACTTTTGGATGAAGTGTTTTAACCCTTCCTCCTAAAATTGATGGATAATCGGTTACTGATTCAACAGGGACACATTCGATGCCTAATTTTTCGATAAACTCTTGGGTGCCACCGGTTGAGTATATCACAACTTGTTGTTCACTCAATAAACGAACAAGGGGTTCAAGTCCATCTTTGTAAAAAACCGAAATCAGCGCTGCCTTAATCTTTTTTTGCATGTTTGTTGTTTTTAGCTCGAATAGGGGGGACGGTTTAATTCTCAAGAATATAGGGACCTTTTTCGGCTATGGAATTAAAGCGCAAAAGTAGTTTATCTGCTTCTTTTTCCCATTGTCGAATTTTCCACACTTTGTTAGAATGATCAATGATGAGCATATTATTTTCATGGATTAGTTGAGTCAGATCATTTAGGTGGAGTCTAGGATTTCCTGAAAGAATGCTGATTGGTGTATGGGGAACTTTACTTGGCCCAATTAATTGGTTAGCCTGAAGTGTGATTATACAAGGCTGTTGAGGTAATTTTTTCAACTGGAACTTTTTGATCCAAAATGCATAGCCGATTTGCTCTTTGATTTCATCAAATTTATCCCTGTTTAGAAATAGTGTATTGTCTCCCAAAATCACAGCTTTCTTTCCATGTTGAACCACAATGCATGAGTGATTAAGGATGTCTAAAACAATAATTCTGTTTTTTTGATAATGGATAAACGTTTCTAAAAGGTGTGTTGTTGAAAAGAGGAGTATTGACCAGCAAAACAACTTTAAATTGATGGAATTGTATTTTTTGCATAACACATATGCCGCAAAAATTACACCATAAATCAGAAGCATAGATGATATGTCAATATAGATATGCTTTATCATGCCGAATGGTATTTTCTCCATATAGTGGATATAATTATTGAGAAAGGTAATCAGGGTATTAACTGTATTGGCAATAGCATAAGGGGGGATTCCAATTTGCCAAAAAACACATAAAGCTATTTCCGAGAGTAGAATTACACTTGATAGTGGAATAGCGACTAGGTTAGTGAATAGAAACAGGAGTGGAAATTGATGGAAATAAAAAATACTAATGGGTGTTGTTAAGATTTGTGCAGCTAGGGTGATGGAAATCATTTCCCACCCTTTTTTTAAAATACCATTCTTTACATAAACTAGTTTTTTAATTAGGGGATCAAATATTAGTATTGAAAGTACGGCAGCATAACTAAGTAGGAATCCAAGATCGTAGAGAATAGAAGGGTTGTGAACGATTAAGATGAATGCTGATGCAAGTAGTGTATTTAAACCATTACTCGATTTTTTTAAAAATGTTGAAATCAAAATAAGGGACAACATAATCGCACTTCGTATCACTGAAGCTGACCCTCCTGTAAGCAATGAGAATAACCATAAAATCGGAATGGTAATCAGTATGCCTGAAATAGATGTTCTTTTCTTGCCGATTAGAATTTTTGTAAAAAAATTGATGATTAAAAAGATTAGACCGAGGTGCATTCCTGAAATGGCGATGATATGAACAACGCCGGTGTTAATATAAGATGACAATAGCTCTTTGTCTAGGTCATCACGAAAACCAATGAGCATGGCTTCGGCAAGTCCTATTGTTTGCTTGTTGTTGAGTGAACTTCTTAGAATGGCTATAATATGCAATCGAGATTTTTCTATTAATGTCTTCAGTCTATCCTTATTATGATTGATAAGTTCATACTCTAACGTGTCGTTTATGTTGATTGTATAGAAAATACCTTTTAAGGAAGATTGCCTGGAAAAATTGTATGCTCCCGGATTATTTTTTTGTACTATTTCTCTTACTCTATTATTTGTAATTAAGAAATCACCTTGCTTGATGGTTTTGCCTTTTGTAGGGTAGGTATATAGATATCCCTTAGATAAAAAGTGGAATTTATTTTTATCAATGCTAAAAATATCTACTTCATAACGGGTATTTGTTTTTGTATGTTTTCCTTCTTCATTTATCAATAGCCCATGGAATGTGTAGTTGTCAATTGTATGATTTCTGTTTTTCGGAGATCTTAACTGATTGCATATTCCTCCAAAGGAACATAGCAGCAGTATTATTGCGATTCCTTTGATATAGCCTATCCTCCAAGATAAGGCAGGAGTAAAAAAATAGAATGCCGATAATATGAGGATGCTCGAGGTGGCTAGGATAAACCAAGGGAATAGACAATGTGTAATAAATTCGTCACTCAAGATGCCAGCCACCATGCAGATGCCGATTCTGAAAAAAGGGATTTTTTTGTGATTAAGTGCTTCTTGCATGCTGAACTCTAAAATAAATTTAGTGTTCAGCTAATCGAGAGAAATCTCTATGTATTAATCTTTTTCATTGCATGTATTTTTCACATTTCCGATTTTTAAAATACATAAATTAATCAAGTGCGTGAATGTATAATAGAAATTCTCAATACGCAAGATCTTATGCCAATTGCGGCTAATTACTGTACATGATTTATAGCAGGAGCTTATACTCTTTGGAGAGCTTAAAAATCTAGTCCTAAGGAAAAATACCAAACAGGTTTTCCTGTAAAGAATCCACCCATGGGCCAACCAGCATCAACACGAAGGAAATATCCTAAAAGTGTGCTGCGTGCTCCAAATCCATACCC